>DATKLM010000053.1:0-46457 GCA_035542415.1 Spirochaetia bacterium | reverse complement strand
ACCGCACGGCATCACGCACCGCTCCCCTGGTGAAGCTTGGAGCAACAGCCACGGCAACGCCGGCGGAGGCGGCCCGGAACAGGGCCGTGGTCTTCACGATGCTGGCGGATCCTGCCGCCGTGGAAGCCGCGGCGCTCGGTCCTGACGGGTTTCTCCCGGCCATGGCGCGGGGCGCGCTCTGGGTGGACTGCAGCACCGTGGACCCGGCCTTCTCCCGGCGCATGTCGCAGGAGGCGTCCGCCCGCGGCATCCGGTTCATGGACGCACCCGTGGCCGGATCCCTGCCGGTTGCGGAAAAAGGTGAGCTCTCCTTCTTCGTCGGCGGGGACGCGAAGGACCTCGAAGAATGCCGCCCTCTCCTGTCAGCCATGGGAAAGACGATCAGGAACATGGGGGGCACAGGGGCAGGCACGTCCATCAAGCTCGTCATCAACATGCTCCTTGCCGACTCCATGGCCGCGTTTTCAGAGGCGCTCACCCTGGGACAGGCATTGGGCTTTCAGAAATCCGCGCTCCTGGACACTCTGATCGGCGGCGCCGTGACGGCGCCGTTTCTCGCCGGTAAGCGGGAGAAGCTGACATCCGGGAGCTTCGATGCGGAGTTCCCCTTGCGCCTCATGCTCAAGGATCTGGGTCTCGTCTCCACGACGGCGAACGCTCTCGGCGTGACGCTTCCCGTCGCGAAGGCTGTGAAAGACCTGTACGCGAAGGCTGCAAAGGACGGCCTCGCTGAGTCAGATTTTTCAAGCATAGGAGGCGGACCATGATCGACTCGCTGTACCAGTTCCTGGCCAGGATCGGCTTCCCCGACCCGCTGCACGCCCCCATCACGCATGTGCCCATCGGTCTCGTCATTGGCGCGTTCTGCTTTTTTTATTTCGCCGTGATCTTCGGGCGCTCCTCGATGTACCTCACGGCGCGCCACGTCTCCATCCTCGCGTTCCTCTTCGTGTTCCCCACGATCCTCTTCGGCGTCCTGGACTGGATCCACTTCTTCAAGGGAGCGCTGATCCTGCCCATCAAGATGAAGATGATCCTGGCAAGCGCGGTGATGCTCCTCCTGGGCACGGGCATCATCCTGGGCGCGGAGGTCAAGGTCCGCAGCGCCCCGATGATGGTCATCTACGCGCTCGCGGTCATCGCCGTCGTGGGGCTGGGGTGGTACGGCGCCCGGCTCGTCTACGGCGGCTTCAGCGCGCAGGCAGCGGAAGCCCCTGCCACGCAACAGCCGGCTGCTGCCGCGGCGCCGGCCGGAGCTGCGGCCGGCGCGCCAGCGGCGCCGTCACCCGTGCGCCTGGGCCAACGGCTCTTTTCCGCCAACTGCGCAACGTGCCACCCCGCCGGCGGCAACCTGATCGAGGCGAGCCTGCCGCTGAAAACGTCGAAGCGCCTGGCGAGCCAGGATGCGTTCATTGCATTCATCCGGTCCCCGGCCATGCCGAACGGGTCCGCGGGGGCGATGCCGGCCTTCGCGGAGGGCCAGATCAGCGCCAAAGAGGCCCGTGATCTCTATGCCTACGTTCAATCGATGATTCCGGCCTGGAAATAGGAAGGAGGGCTCACGAGAATGGATTCTCACGGCGGGGGAAACGGACACCCGCGCAGGCACTACCCCTGGTACACCGATGACGGAAAGCGCATCGGCCTCCGCGGGTTCCTGACGTCGACGAACCACAAGCGCATCGGGATGCTCTACATGGTCCCGATCCTCAGCTTCTTCAGCATCGCGGTGATCCTCGGCGTTCTCATGCGGATCCAGATGCTCTCTCCGAACAGCAGGTTCCTCGCCGGCACGCTGTACAATCAGATCTTCACGCTCCACGGGGTCATCATGGTGTTCCTCGTCGTGATCCCCGGCATCCCGACGATCTTCGGCAACTTCTTCATCCCGATCCTCATCGGGGGCAAGGACATGGCCTTCCCGCGCCTGAACCTGTTCACCTGGTACCTCTATATGCTCGGCGCGGCCGTGCTCATCGTCTCCCTCCTGACGGGGAAGGGCCCCGCGGACACCGGCTGGACGTTCTACGTTCCGTACAGCCTGCGCACCACGGTGAACGTGCCGTTCGCCGTCTTCGGCGTGTTTCTCCTCGGCATGTCGAGCATCCTGACCGGGCTGAACTTCGTGACCACGGTCCACATGGAGCGCGCGCCGGGCATGAAGTTCTCCCGGCTGCCGCTGTCCATCTGGGGTATCTATGCCACCGCGTGGGTCCAGGTCCTGGCCACGCCGGTGATCGGGATCACCATGGTGCTGATCCTGATCGAGAGGATCTTCGGCATCGGAGTGTTCGATCCCACCAAGGGAGGCGATCCCCTTCTCTACCAGCACCTGTTCTGGATCTACTCCCACCCGGCGGTCTACATCATGATCCTGCCCGCCATGGGGATCATCTCCGACCTGTTCCCCGTGTTCTCACGGAAGAACATCTTCGGGTACAAGACAATCGCATTCTCCAGCCTCGCCATCGCGAGCGTCGGCTCCCTGGTGTGGGGCCACCACATGTACGTCAGCGGCCAGAGCGACACGGCGAGCATCATCTTCTCCCTCCTCACGTTCCTCGTGGCCGTGCCCAGCGCCATCAAGGTGTTCAACTGGGTGGCCACGATGTACAAGGGCTCCGTCAAGATAGACCCGCCGTTCCTCTACGCGCTGGGATTCATCGCGCTGTTCTCCATCGGAGGGCTCACCGGGCTCATCCTGGGCGCGCTGTCCACGGACGTTCACACGCACGACACGTACTTCGTGGTCGGCCACTTCCACTACGTGATCTTCGGAGGCATGGGATTCGGCCTGTTCGCCGCGCTGCACTACTGGTTTCCGAAGATGTTCGGGAAGATGTACAACGAGAAGCTCGCCACCGTCGCGTTCATCATTCTCTTCGTCGGTTTCAATGTGTTCTACATGACCCTGCTGATCCTTGGATGGGCGGGGATGCCGCGGCGCTACTACTCCTACCTCCCGCAGTTCACGGATCTCCAGCGGATCGCGACCTGGGGCTCCTGGGTCATGGTCGCGGGACTGGCGCTCATGTTCGGCAACCTTCTCCACGGCCTGTTCCGCGGGAAGAAGGCGCTGGACAACCAGTGGGGCGGCGCCACCCTGGAATGGCAGATTCCCTCTCCCCCGGCGGAGCACAGCTTTGCGGAGACTCCGGTCATCACCCGCGGACCGTACGTCTTCACCAACGGACACGGTGAGGAACCCGCCCCGAAGACGCCGGCATCACGCGGCAGGCGCGGCAGCAAAGGAAAATCATGAGCACCAGTCAGAGCGCGAGCAAGCACCACGTCGTGGAAACCCACGGCCCGGGCGTCACGGCCCGGGCCGGGCTGTGGCTCTTCCTGCTCTCGGAAATCCTCCTCTTCGGCGGGATGTTCGTCCTGTACGCGATGTATCGCTACAAGTTTCCCGCTGACTTCCACGCGGGATCCCAGGAGCTCAGCAGGTTCGACGGCACGCTGAACACCATCGTCCTGCTCACGTCGAGCCTCACGGTAGTCGTCGCCCTGTTCTCCCTGCACGAGAAGCGGAACCTGAGGCGTTCCGCGATCTTCCTGGCCGCCACCATCGCGCTGGGGCTCACGTTCCTCGTGGTCAAGTCGTTCGAGTGGAGCACGAAGTTCGAGCACGGCCTGTACCCGGGGGCGAAGTTCCTGGCCACCCAGCCGCACGGGTTCATCCTGTTCTTCGGACTGTACTTCACGATGACCGGCCTGCACGCCCTGCACGTCATGGTGGGAATGGGGGTCCTCTCCGGCGTGCTCAACTTCGCCCTGCGGGGGAAGATCACGCCGGAGCGTATCAACATCATGGAGAACGGGGCGCTGTACTGGCACCTGGTGGACATCATCTGGATCTTCCTGTTCCCCCTGTTCTACCTGATCAGCTGAGGAGGACCGCACGTGACATATCCCCGCTACATCCTTGTCTGGGTGGGCCTCGTCGTCCTGACGGCCATCACCGTGACGACGGCCAGCCTCAACTTCGGCCGCGTCGGCATCCTCGTGGTTCTCGCCATCGCGGCCATCAAGTCCACGCTCGTTCTCCTGTACTTCATGAACCTTCTCTTCGAGAAGCGGCTGTTCCTGAAGATCCTCGTGCCTATCGCAATCGGCGTGCTGACGATCTTCATCGGGCTGACCTATACAGACGTTCTTTTCCGGTAAGAGGACCCACGCATGATCCAGGATACAAAAGCTGCAGTCAACGATCCCTTCATCATTATTCTCGCCATCTGCATTCTGCTTTTCGTTCTCATCATCTTCTTCATGGTCTACTTCCTCGTACGCTACCGCCGCAGCCGCAACCCGAAGCCCGCGGACATCTCGGGGCACGGCCTCCTTGAGGCAGCGTGGATCATCGGGGCAACGCTCATCGTCGTTCCGATGTTCTGGTACGCCTACGTTGGTTTCCGCTATCTCAAGACGCCGCCCTCGGACGGCATGCAGGTGACGGTGATTGCCCGTCAGTGGGGATGGCTGTTCCAGTACGCCAACGGGACGAAGAACGGAGACCTTGTCGTTCCGCAGGGCGTGAACGTGGTCCTGACCCTGGAATCACAGGACGTGATCCACGGGTTCTTCGTCCCGCGCTACCGCATCAAGCAGGACTCCGTGCCCGGCATGCACAACAAGATCTGGTTCAAGGCCACGGACCTGGGGACTTCGGACATCCTGTGCTCCCAGTACTGCGGCCAGGAACACTCCAAGATGCTCGCCAAGCTGGCCGTCGTACCGAAGGACATGTTCGACAAGTGGTACGCAGGAGAGGACGTGCAGATACCTGGATTGGACGAATAGCGCGGAAGGACCCCAAGCCCGCCGGCAGCCCTACTTCCTGGCGATCGCAAAAAACGACAGCGCCGCTTCCCGCGGATCGATCCCCTCGTAGAGGGAGGCATACATCACGGAGGATACGAGGATCTTCCTCACGTAGCGGCGGGTCTCGTCGAACGGGACCGATTCAACAAACAGATCCTGCGGCATGCCCCCGGCTGCCCTTTCCCACGCCCGCACACGGGTGAGCCCGGCGTTGTACGACAGGAGCGCCTTGGGAACGCTGGACACTTTCCCCAGCAGATCCTCCAGGTGACGAACGCCCATGGCGAGGTTCGTCGCCGGGTCCTTCAGGTCCGGCTCGGTGAGCTTGAGCGCGCGGGCCACGGAGGCCGCGGTTGCCGGCATGAGCTGGGACAGCCCGACTGCGCCGGCGCTGGAGACGATGTCCGGATCGAAGAAGCTTTCCTCCCGGATCATGCCGTAGAGGACCGAGGGCGCGATGCCGGTCTGCCGGGCAAGGTCGTCGATGACAGAGTTGAACGCGCGCGGATACTCGAGCTGCAGCTCCTCCTGGCTCAGCGCGCGCCGGCGTGACAGCAGGCCCATGAGGTGCATGGAGCTGGCGTGGTCCTCCGCCCGGGAGAACAGGCGGGCCGCTTCCAGGATCTGACCGTCGGACAGGCTTCCCCGCGCGGCCACCAGGCGCTGGTATGCCTGCGTGGAAAGCCCGAACGGGAGAAAGCCCACGATGACGGGGTCCAGGGGCGCTGGATTCTCGGGGCCGGCGTCCGCTGCGTTCGGGGTGACCTGAGAAGGAACCTGGCCCTGGACGCTTGCGGCCATGAGCCCGTAGTAACCGTCGGGATCCCGGGAGGCTGACTCTGCAAGGAGCTGGTCCGGGGTGACGGGCGGAGAAGCAGCGGGCCGTTGCATGAGCCCTTCCTGGATGGCCCGGGCCATCACGTAGCACAGGCGCGCATCAACGTCATCCGGCCCCCGCACTTTCACGATCTTCCACAGCGCAGCCAGCGTGTCCCACCTGCGGACCGCGACGAGATCGGAGATCCATTCTTCCAGGAGATCGCTGAAGACCGCGGGATTGCTCCAGCCGGCAGACTCTTTCTCGACCTGCGCAAGGAAATCGGGCGCGCGGGCCGCCATTGCCATGTCCAGGATGAGCCACCGGGCCCGGTCACGCAGGTCGGCGTCCGTGGAGGCGGCAATGGCCGCGCGGAGCGCCGTGACCGCCTGCGGCCACAAGCGCGCCCGGCGGTAGAGCCTTCCAGCCTGCTCCAGGGCGTCCCCGCGCGCCCGGCCGGAAAGCCGCGCAGAAAACCGTTCAAGGAACCGAGCGCCTGCCCCTGGGGTTCCGGCGGACTGGCAGGAGGAAGCGAGATCAGCCACCAGGGTCCCCGTCGGGGGCTGCCATCGCTGCATCACGCTTTCCATGAGGGGAATGCCCGCATCCCAGTCGCCGAGGAGGAGGTCGTTCTTCGCGGAGATCAGGTCCCACTCCAGGTCCGTGAACAGGTCGCGGTACCGGGGCTCCGCGGCGATGAACGTGAAGACCCTGCCGTGCAGGGCGGAGACCCGCTGCTGGAGAAAGAGCTGGAGGATGAGGTCGTGCGCCGGTGGAAGGCCGAGCCGCAGAGAGCTCACGCCGCGGAAGAGGAGGACCTCGGGATCCGGGCTGGAGAGACGGGACGCCTCGGCGAGCGCGTCCTGGTCCGCCTGCGTCCAGTACAGCGACTCCACCAGGACGCGGCGCGCTCTCTGCTCCACGTCCGCCGGCGGCTGCGCGGCCAGGATCGACTTCGCCACCGTGATGGCGCGCGCGTAGTCGTGGCGCGCGGCATACTTCTGTCCCAGGAGGACACCGGCTTCCCGCTTCCACGGATCCGCACCCTTCTCCCAGGCCACCTCCAGCATCCGCAGGCCCTGGTCGGGAAGGTCCAGAGAATCGAAAATGAAGGAGAGGTAGAACGGAGCTCCGGGGGAGAGAGTCAACGCCTGCGCGGGATCCTTCGTGTTGAAATCCACGCTTGCAAGGACCGCGTAGCGCGCGGTGGAGAGATCCTGCGTCAGCTGGTCAGCCGGAAGCCCCCAGACCTCGCGTGGTCCGCATCCCGCGGCTATGAGGGGAAAAACGAGGAGCGAGAGAAGAAGCTCAATTTTCGGGAATATAGATGCGAGTCCCTGCAAAAATCAGGTCCGGATTTCGGATGGAATTGGCCCGTGCCAGCTTGTGGTAGAGCCAGGGATTTCTATAGTAGGTTGCGGAAATATCCCACAGGGTGTCGCCCCGCTTGATGCGGTACGTCACTCCGCCCTTGGCGACAACCTTGGCCTCCCCGCCGGCGCCCTTGACCGTTGTCTGCCCTCCCCCGGCCGGGGTCTGTCCCTGGCCGGCGGCCGGTGATCCTGCCGCGGACTGGCCCGAGCCTGTCTGCGCCTGGCTTCCTGCCGGCGGAGAGCCGGACGGCTGCGCGGGCTGAGTACCCGGGGAGGGCTGCTGCGGCGTGACCTCAGTCGGCGTCCCTCTGACGGTCAGTGGCGGAATCTCGGGGCCGCGGACGCTGCGGTAGATGAAGTAGGCGATTGCCGCGACCAGAAGGACCCCGAGGAGGACGAAGATGAAAAGGAGAAGAAGGTTCGGCCCCTTGCCCTTCACGACTTCCTTGCGGCGGTCCTGGCTCCCGACCCGGTAGGATTCTCCGGTCAGCGGCCGCTCTTCGAAATCCGGCTCGGCGGCCGCCCCGCCCTCCATTTCGAACTCCGGAACCTCCGCGACCTCTCCCTCCGGAAGCGTCGTCAGCGTGGTGGAAAACTTCTGGGATTCACCGGTCCGGCGGTCACTGGCTTCCGCGGACAGCTCGCCCTGGCGCGTGATTCCGATGGAGAGCTCGATCTCGGGCTCACCCTGCGGCGCCGGCGGGATGTTCTCCACGACGAGGCTCCCGATGTAGCGGGGTTCGTCATCACGACCTCCGCCGTTGCCCCGGTAGAGATCGATCTGGACCTTTTCCTGGTTGTCCCGGACGGTCGTGACGGTGAGCTTTTTCCTTCCGCTGAAGCCGCGCTCGATGACGCGACGGTACGAACCGTCTGCGACCTTGATGCTGATCGTGGAATCGCTCACAGCGCGGGCTCTCCCTCCCTTCAGAGCCTATATCGGCATCACCGGTTTGTCAATAAAGAAGAAAACCGCAGCAGTGCGATGCAGCGTTCCTCCTCGAGAAATGGCACCGCAAGAGGCACGACCTGCGCTTCACAGCGCCCTTCCGTGAAGCGTCGAACGTCCTCGATCTCCTGCCGGGCCCGGTCCAGCCGCCCCTTGTAGGCCGCCACGCAGCCGGCAGAAAAGCCGCCGCGCCCGGCGTCCTCCAGGAACCGGGACAGCGGCGCCACCGCGCGGAAGGTCGCCACGTGGCAGGAGGAGGCGACAGACGACAGGTCCGCCTGCATCACCTCCGTGCGCGCAAGACCAAGCAGGACCTTGCACGTCCGAAGGAAGGACACTTTTTTTCCCGAGCGCTCCAGCAGAGTGAACGACAAATCCGGCAACGCGGCGGCAAGCGGGATTCCCGGCAGTCCGGCGCCCGATCCTACGTCGAAAACCCGGCCTCCACGTGCCTCGTCCCTGATGATGCGCCACGCGGCCAATGAGTCGAGCAGGTGTTTGACGACGAGCTCTTCCGGCGAGCTCGTGTTCACGAAGCCGAACCGGGGGTTCCAGCGGCACAACTCCTCGAGGTAGCGCTCCAGCGTGTTCCGCACGGCCGCGGGATCGGGAACCTCCAGACGGGCGATGCCTTCATGGAGCAGATCAGCGGCTGACGGCATCAGGACCGCGCCCCGCGCTTCAGGGACACCATGAGCATCGCGACGTCCGGCGGCCTGACTCCCGAGATGCGTGACGCCTGGCCCAGCGAGAGCGGACGGACCCGCTTCAATTTCTCCCGCGCTTCCGCGGAAACGCCGGTGAGTGAGTCCCAGTCAAAGTCGGCGGGGATGCGCGTCTCCTCCAAGCGCCGGAAGCGCCCCACCTGTTCCTCCTGCCGGGAGATATATCCCTCGTACTTCACGCCCATCTCGGCAAGGGACAGCCAGGCAGCGTTCGCGGAGGCAAGAGTCCCATCCAGAGGAGCGAGGCCGGAGAGGGAAATCCGCGGATCCCGGAGCGCCTGCTCGAAGCTTTTTCCGCGATGGGAGGCAAGATCGGGAAGCCGGGCCTCGTCCTCCGCGGATACTCTGCGCCGGCGCAGAAGCTCGCGGATCTCCTCCACCCCGCGCGCTTTGGCGGAGACCCTGTCCAGCGCCTCCGCGTCCTGCAGACCGATGGCATGGCCGGTGGGCAGAAGACGGATATCCGCGGTATCGTGCATCAGGGAGAGACGATGCTCTGCCCGGGACGTGAAGAGACGGTAGGGCTCCTCCGTACCCAGGGTCACCAGGTCATCAACAAGCACGCCGATGTATGCATCCGCGCGGGACAGGACGATCGGGTCCCGGCCCTGGAGGAACCGCGCCGCATTGATCCCCGCCACGAGCCCCTGCGCAGCAGCTTCCTCGTATCCGGAGGTCCCGTTGGTCTGGCCGGCAACGAAGAGCCCTTCGATTCTCTTCGTCATGAGGCTGGGGAAGAGCTGGAGAGGCGGAAGAAAGTCGTACTCCACGGCGTAGCCCGGCCGCACGATCTCCAGCTTCTCCAGCCCGGGCACGGTACGCAGGAACTTCTCCTGCACGTCCTCCGGAAGCGAAGAAGATATTCCGTTGAGATACACCTCCTCCGTGCCGAGACCTTCCGGCTCCACGAAGATCTGGTGGCGCGCGCGGTCGGGGAACCTCATGACCTTGTCCTCGATGGACGGGCAGTACCTCGGACCGCGGCCGACGATCTTTCCTCCATAGAGAGGAGAACGATGGATGTTCTCACGGATGATCCGGTGAGTCTCTTCGGTGGTGTAGGTGATGGAGCAGGGCACGGAAGGTCGAACCACTCGCGACGTGGAGAAGGAGAAGGGCAGGGCCTGCGGATCCGGCTGCTGAAGCTCCATGCGCTCGCGAACGAGTGAGCTCGCCAGGCCGCGCGCCGGCGTGCCGGTCTTCATCCTGCCCACGGTGAAGCCGAGCTTCCTCAGTGTCGACCCCAGCCCGACGGCTGCCGGCTCCCCGAGGCGCCCCCCGGGGGCGCTCCATTCACCGATGAAGAGTGTGCCCTCCATGAACGTGCCGGTCGTGAGGACAACCGCTGCAGCCGTGATGCGCCGGCCCCGCTCCGTGACGACGCCGCGCGCCCGGCGGCCGCTCCCGTCGAGGACGAGGTCCACCACGGTGTCCTGGAACAGGGTGAGGTTTTTCTCGCGCTCGAGGGTGTGCTTGGCCAGGGAGGCGTACGCAAGCTTGTCCGCCTGGGCGCGCGGCGCCTGCACGGCAGGCCCCCGGCTGGCGTTCAGCATGCGGAACTGGATCATCGTCGCATCGATGAGCTTCGCCATCTGGCCGCCCAGGGCGTCGATCTCCCGCACGAGGTTCCCCTTGGCAATGCCGCCGATGGCCGGGTTGCAGGACATCCGCCCGATGGCATCCAGGCTCTGCGTCACGAGAACAGTGGAGAAGCCCAGGCGGGCAACGGCAAGTGAGGCCTCGATCCCAGCATGTCCTCCGCCGATCACGATGGCGTCGAAATCACTGCCATCTGGACGAAGCGTCATGTCACTTGCCCACGCAGAAGCTGGAGAACATGCGATCCAGGATTTCTTCCGTGACGACCTCACCGGTGATCTCACCGAGACAATCCAGCGCGGCCGCGAGGTCCACCGCCAGGAGATCCGGGGAGGTCCCGTGCTCCCGCGCGTCCCGGAACCTGCCCAGCGCTTCCAGGGCGCCGGCAATGAGGTCGCGCTGCCGGACAGAATCGATGAGCGGCTCTGCCGATTCTCCCGGCGGCCCGCCGAGCAGCTCGCGGGCAATCGCATCCTCCAGCCGGTCCAGGCCTTCACCGCTCACGGCGCTGATCGGGATGAACCCCTGCGGCGCCGGCAAGCGGGTGGGAAGATCGACCTTGTTCCAGGCCCGGACAACGGGCACACCATCCACGCCGGGCAGCAGCTTTCCGTCTCCCGCCCCCGGCGCGGAGCCATCCCCCGCGGAGCCATCCACCATGAAGACGACGAGATCCGCCGCCGACAGGAGGTGCTCCGTCCTCCGCATGCCCTCGATCTCCAGCGGATCCTCGGTGCTGCGGAGACCCGCCGTATCGAACAGGCGGACCGGAATACCCTTCATGCTGATCGTCGCCTCGATCCAGTCCCTGGTGGTTCCATGAACGTCTGACACCATGGCGCGGTCCTGGCGGAGCAGCGCGTTGAAGAGGCTCGACTTGCCGGAGTTGGTGGCGCCGGCAATCACCACGGACGCCCCTTCCTGGTAGACCCGGCCCCGCTGGTAGGTCCGCGTGAGGCCTTGCAGGGTTTCCACGACCTGACTGAGCAGCCGATCGTCCACCAGTTCCCGGTCATGATCGTCCTCGGGATAGTCGATGGCAGCCTCCAGTCCTGCCCGCAGCTGCACGAGCCCGTCCCGCGCGGAGCGGATCTTCCCCTCGATGGCGCCGCCGAGCCTCTGGAGCGCGAGCGCCCGGGCCCGGTCGGTGCGCGCGCGGACGATCTCGTTCACCGCTTCCGCGCGGGTGAGATCCATGCGGCCGTTGAGGAACGCGCGCTGCGTGAACTCTCCGGGTCCCGCCGGCCGGAAGCCCGAGCGCGTGAGAAGCGACAGCAGTCTCTGGATCACGGGAATGCTGCCGTGGCAGAAGATCTCCGCGCCGTCCTCTCCGGTGTAGCTGCGCGGCGCGTTGTAGACGGCGATCATGACCTCATCCACGTCCTCCCCGGATTCGTGAATGAAGCAGTGATGGATGGTGTGGCCGGGCTGCCGGGAAAGGCCGCCCCCGCGCACGAGCCGGGACAGGAGCGGCACGGAGCCCTGCCCGGAAACGCGGATGACGGCGAGTGCGCTCGATGCGAAGGAAGTTGCAAGGGCGACGATCGGATCGTCGGGAGAATGGATCACGTCCGCTCAGGATACCGATTCACGGGGGCAGGCACAAGTGATACTCTGACCGGCGGAGAGGCGAGATGCTGGATACCGACCTCGAAGGTCTCGGGCCCCCGGAGGCCACGGAGTACGTGCTGGCGTTCATCACGACGCTGAAGCAGACGGAGAAGGCGCGCGCCGCGGCGGATGAAGAGGCCGCGCTTTGGGCGCGGCGGGTTGAGCTCGCGCGGTCGAAGGGAGAGGAGGCGCTGGCGTCCCAGGCGCAGGTGCGCCTCGATCAGTCCACGGCAAAGAGAGCCCAGCTGGACGCGGAGCTCGCCGATCTGAAGGGGAAAGTGTCAATCCTCAAGGAAAAGCTCGCCCGGCTGCGCATGACGGGAGGAAAGTCAATCGACACGGACCTGCTCCTTGCCCAGCTGGAGATGGCGGTCGGAAAGAAAGACGAGCTCTCGAAAACGTTCAAGGACGAGGAATCGAACGCCGCCCTGGACGAGCTGAAGAAGAAGATGGGTCGGTAGGCGGGGACGGGACGTGCTCGAGCCAACGGAGAACGGCGACCTCCTCGACCGGTTCAAGCAGGACGGAGAACCGGTGCGGCGCATCTACGAGCCCCGGGAGACCGTGGTCGTGCTGGGCGCCGGCGGAAATCCCGAGGCTGATCTCTTCCTGGACCGGCTGGAAGCGGACCGCGTGCCGTGGCGCCGCAGGCGCGGGGGCGGCGGCACCGTGGTTCTCACGCCCGGCCAGGTCGTGCTCGCCCTCGTCGCCGAAGTGGCCTCCCCGTTTCGAAACCGCGAATACGCAGGCGAGATCAACGGGTGGTTCATCGAAGCCCTTTCCTCTCTCGGCGTGGCCGGCGTCCAGCCGCGCGGCATCTCCGACCTCGCCATCGGGGAGAACAAGATCCTGGGCACCTCGATCTACCGGACCCGTCTCACGCTGTTCTACCAGGCGAGCCTGCTCGTTTCGAACGACATCTCCGTTTTCTCGCGTTACCTGGCCATGCCCGCGCGTGTTCCGGACTACCGGGCCGGGCGGTCTCACGAGGAGTTCTGCACCACGCTCGTTCGGGCGGGATACCCGCTGTCCGTCGCTCATGTGATGAAAGCCCTGGAGGAGGTTGTGGATGTCCGACTGCCGGCCCTGCGCTGAGATGAGCTTCCGGACCGCCGCGCGGGCGTGCGCGCTCGTGCTGTGCTCCCTTCTTGCCGCCTCGTGCGGTTTTCGACATTCCCGGATCGTCGCCGAGCAGGCGGTGAAGGACTTCCACGGCATGCTGGACCGCCGGCAGTACGAGGCGATCTACAACGCCGGCGATGATTCGTTGAGGACGACCATGACGAAGGCGGACTTCGTGCAGTACCTCCAGGGGGTTCGTGATCGGCTTGGCACGGTCATCAGGGCGGACAGCCGGGGCTTTCAGCTCAATTCAATCGCCGGACAGGGGACCCGCGTGGCGCTCTCCGTCGAGACGGAGTTCGAGAGGGGAACGGCAACCGAGCGTTTCATCTGGCGCATCGATGACGACAGGGCACTGCTCGTCCTCTACACGGCGACGGTGGAGAAGACCACGGCGCCGCAGACCGTGCGCCGGGATCAACGCTCGAGCAACGAGGCCACCCGCCTGACGTCTTCGGGGTATTTCCCGACGAGCCTGTTCTTTTTCAAATTCTCCCGAACGATCCATTGGAGGTCGGCGTCGCCGCTGGATGCTGTCTCTTCCAGCAGCCGGAATCCTTCCCGGGGGCTCTTTTCCGCGAAAACGCTGAGCGCGTAGCCGAGCCCCTGACGGAGAACCCGGAAGTCATCACGGCGCCGTGACGCTGCAGGGGTCCGCGCTGCCTCCTTCAGAATGGTACGCGAGGTCTCCAGGCAGAACAACGTGAAGTCCGCGTCTCCAAGAAGAGGCGGGTGAGCAAGCCCCGCGGCGATGGCGCGCATTTCAAGGAGTGCCGCCCCCGGCAGCCATTGGCCCACGATATCCCGCAGCGCAGCCGGGTCCTTCTCTCCGATGAGCTGCAGCGCCATGGCCGCCGCCTCGCGGCTCCGCCATCGGGGATCGGACGCTGCTTTCCGGATGGCTCCCAGCGCCGCGCGCTTTCTGGGCCGGGGAAGCCCCTGCGCAAGAAGCGCTCCCATGGCGACGATGCCGCACACGGGAAGGTACTCCTTCGGAGTATTGGCCGGCGCCTTCGACGGAGAGATGGAAGCCATTTCCACGATGACCTCCCACTGCCATTCCAGGAGGCTCATCGAGGCAACCGATCGGGCAAAGGAGTACATGAGCTCGAGGTTTGCGCGCGGGCCGGGGAGTCCGGAGCTCTTTTCCAGAAGGTCGAAAAGAGTCTTCTTCTGGCCCCGGTTCTTCAGCAATATCCCGAATGCCGGGAAAGCCTTCATGTTCGCCTCCCTCGAAGCGGAACGTCCTCAGCGATTTCCCACCTCACGTCGCGCCACCAGAGCGCGGGGGGCTGCGGCGTGGACAGGCGCAGGAGCACGAGACGGGAGGAGGTGAATCCCGAGTCAGTGAGACCTGCCCGAATCGAATCCCGCGCGCCGGCGGGCGGCTCTTCGCAGCCCAGGAAGAAGCCCTCCCGCGCCGGGAAAAGGCCGGCAGGCTCCGAAGGTACGCGGGCGAGCGCGCCTTCGCGAAGCTGCTGCCACAATCCTGCCGACTCGATTGCGAGGTACAGCGCTCCGCTGCTCCAGGCGGGAGCTCCGATGGTGATGCGGTACGGCGCGGAGGCGAGCGCGTTCAACTCTTGAAGCAAGTCCCGGCGCAGCCCGGCTTCCGGCAGGAATGCCACGGGGACGAGGGGAGGAAGGGCGATTGCCGAGACGAGCCCGTGGCGGGAGAAGATCTCCTGCTGGAAGCGTCCCACGTCCGCCTCCACGGAGCCGGGAGGCAGCAGCGCGGCAAGAAGATGGCGGCTCATCGCGCTAGCGGACCCGGGGAAGCCGGACCCGGACCGTCGTTCCCTCCCCCTCCGCGCTTTTCACGTCGAACGAACCGCCCGCGGCGTCCACCACTGATTTCACAATGGCGAGCCCGAGGCCTGTTCCCGCTTCCGTCCAGGAGCGGGCGTTGGACGCGCGGAAGAACTCGCTGAACAGGCGCTCCTGCTCGGCGGCGGGAATGCCGATCCCGTGATCCGTCACGGCAAGCTCCGCGCTCGTGTCCGAGGAGGAGAGGCTGACGTTCACGCGGCCCCCCTCCGGAGAGTACTTGATGGCATTGGACAGGAGATTCGTAAGCACGGACCGGGTCCCCTCCGGCGACAGGGAGACCTCGCAGGGACCGGGGGCCACCTCGGCGTCCAGCTCCACCCGGCGCTGCCGGGCCGCCGGCTGGTAGAAGTCCACGATCTCCCGCAGGGCGGACGCGAAATCAACGCGCGCCTCCGGCTCCCCGGGCCGCGCCGCCTTGCCGCGGGCCAGCGCCAGCAGGTCCGCAACCACCTCGGAGAGGCCGGCAGCCCGCGCCCTGATCCTCTCGATGCTCTTCTGCTGGGAGGAGTCCAGCTCCCCGACGTAGCCGGCGAGCAGGTTCTGCGCCACGGACTGGATCACCGAGAGAGGCGAGGCCAGCTCGTGGGCGGCTTTTCGCAGGAACCACGACTTCGCTTCGTCGACCTTTTTCAGCGCCTCGTAGACTGCAGCGTTCTGGATGGAAAGCACGGCGAGATCTCCGAGCCGGGAGAGAAAAGAGAGCATCTCGGGGGACAGCTTCCTGCCCTTCTCTCCGTAGACGCAGAGCGCGCCCACGACCTTCATGTCGTGCCTCAGGGGAACGCAGATGAGGCTCTCACTCTCCCCGTCCAGCTCGGGGAACTCGTTCACCGCGGCTCCCTCCACGAGCACGGGCTGGCCGTTGATGAGGCTGCGCGTTGCAATGCTCTCTGCCGCGTCCGCGCTCAGCTCGGCCACCCGCCGGCGCAGGCCCGCGATGGACCGGACGCTCATCCGCCCGCGGCCCGGGTCCAGGAGCTTGATGGAGCAGCCCCGCACCCCGGCGGCCTGGACGGTGAGGCGCGTGATGGAGTCCAGCACTTCCTGCAGGTCCAGGGACGCGCCGGCCTTGCGGATGAGGTCGCAGACCGCCTGGACCTGGAGCGCGCGCGTTTCCAGCGCCCGCTGGGACGGGAGGTCGCGCGCGACGAGAATGCCCTCCACGAACGCAAGGAGGACGAAAGCCACGGCGAACGGAATGGCCGGGATCGGAAGCGCGCCGGCAAGTGCGGCGGCTGCGCCGCCTCCGCAGGCGGCGAGGAGAGGAAGGGGGATCACCCAGAGATTGCGGGACCTGGCCCTGAGCAGGCCTTCCTCGTTCATCGCCGGGAATCGTACCATGCGCGCGCGGATTCCCCAAGGGTTGTCCCGCCGCGCTCCCCCTGCTATGCTCCGGGGCATGAAGAGGAAAGTACGCCAGATCACCGAAGCGCTCGCCGAGAGCCTGGGGCGCATGCAGGAGATCCAGGCGGTGCTCCTGGGAGAAGAGGCCGCCATCGAGGCCTCGGATCCCTACTTCACCATCGATATCGACGTGTATCTCTCCGGCGCGATGCCCGACATGGGAATGCGCCGTTCCCTGGTCCCGCAGGCCACCGCGTTCCAGACCTCCACCATCGGGACCGTGGACCGGTTCCTCGTGGAAGAGCTGCCGGTCAGCGTGCACTACGTGCGGGCCGAGGCCGTGGACCGCATGCTTCTTCGCATCAATGAGAAGGACTGGGTTTTCCACGAGCCCGGGACGAATGTTCTCTATCGGCTGGAGCATGGAGAGGTCCTGTTCAGCAGGAACGGGTGGATCGAGGAAACGAGGGCGGCTCTTGCTCACGCGCCCGCGGAGTTCTGGTGGCAGGCACGGCTGAGGTCGTACGCCCTCGCGGAACGGGCGCTCGCTGACCTCGGGGCTGCCGCGCATCGCCTGGACGACCTGTTCTTCATCATCTCGGCGGCGCGCCTCGTGCGCGCGGTGGTGAGCTTCGTCTTTGCCGTGAACAGGCAGTTCGAGCCCTCGGAGAGGATGATCTCCGAGCGCATCGCCGCCCTCCCGGTCCTGCCGGACGAGCTCATCGGCAGGCTGGACACTCTCCTTCGCCCCACCGGCGGGATCTCCCTCAGTATCCGCCGGGAGATCGCCGAGCACATGGTGAAGAGCCTCATGCCGCTCACCACCCAGGAGAACGATTGAGGAAGGTCTCGGCCTGGGGAGCGCTCGCCGCGGCAGCGTTCCTCCTTGCAGGGTGCACGGCGCGGTTCGAAAGCTTCCCATTCATCACGAGCGACGGCAAGCGGATCGAGATCCGGGAATCTCCGGGCAGAAGCCGGGACACCGAAGCCGTGTTCGCGCCCACGCAAGCCCGCGACTCCAGTCCCCTGTACTTTCTGAGGCCTTCTGTCGTCATTGCAGATCCCCGGCTCGCCTTCGCCATCTCGTACACCAGCACGCTTCCCGGTGTCAGGCTCACCGTGTTCTCGGAGAAGAACAGGACTCTGCGGACGGCAATCCTCCCGGAATCGGGTGAGACCTCGCTGCGGTTCCTCGTGCCTTTGTCAGGAGGAGACAGGGTGTGGGGCTTCCAGCTCAGCGCCGCCGAGCCGGCGCAGGGGCAGTCCCTCGTCATGCGCGGGGCCGGGATCACCCGGGCGGTGCACGGGTTCGCCATTTCTCAGGATGTCCTGACCGTGGACGGAAGCATTTCCGTGCTGGAGGCGTCGGCGGCCGGCGCTTCCGCCCGCATCGGGCAGGCGGCGCGGCAGGAAATGGCCCGCGGCACGTGGGTGATCCACCTCGACCTCGCCGAGCCCGGGGGGGAAGGCGGTCCCGGCGGCTCGCTGCGATTCACCGAGGCCGACGGAACGTCATCGTCCTTTCAGATCGATGGATCTGCGGGGGTGACCGCGCTCGACTTCGCCCGGGGGAGCATGCCGTTCCTGCCGCGGGACATCCGCGCGGCAGCTCCGGTCCGCGGCATGGACATCTCGTTCCTGCCACCGGATCGGCCTGTGCCCGCGGACCCCGGGATGATCCTCACGTGGGACCGCTCGTCATGGCGCCGCACCGACTTCGAGGTGTACTCGTGGGACCGGTTTCCCCGGGTCCTGATATTCGACACGACGAGCTACGACGTCCAGGACGACCTGTTCAAGCGGATGGCGTATTTCGTCGAGAAGGCGGGGTTCCGCGACACCATAGAGGATCCGGCCGCGCTGGAGGGGAAGCACGGCTACAACGCGCACGACTACCGCGCGGAGGACCTCGCGCGCTTCTTCTCCACCGCTGCCCAGCGAGGCATGCCGCTCACCCCTGGTGAGAAGCAGCTGGAGCAGATCCTTGTCTTCAACGACATCATAAGGCCGAGTGCGTCAGGGTATGGACCGGGCGAAGGGGCCGTGATCTCGATTTCCCGGAGCTCGGACGCGGTCTTGAGGCAGCTCCTCCTGACCCACGAGTGCGCCCACGGCGTGTTTTTCTCCCTGCCGGCCTTTCGCGACAGCACGGAGGCGGTCTGGGAGGCTCTTTCCCCGGTGGAAAAGGAGGTCTGGCTGGACTTCCTGTCGTCCCGGAACTACGACGTGACCGATCACTACCTCGTGGTCAACGAGTTCCAGGCCTATCTCTTCCAGCAGGAAAGAAATGCGGTAGAGAGTTTCCAGAACGCCACCCTTGCGCGGATGCGGGCGAAGGGCGGCCAGAAGGCCGCGCTGGCGGCGCAGCTGCTCTCCCAGCGCCCCCACTCCTTTCTCGACGCATTCGACGCCCTCGACGCCCGGCTGCGGCAGGCAGGTGGACCTCCGGGAAGCCGGGTCCTGGCGGTCCGGGCGGTGAAATGACACCGGTTTTCGCCTCACAAACTACTTTCCTCTTGCCTCCGGCGTGCGGCATCGGTTACACTAGTAACTCGTCTCGCCGAGTTTCCAGGGAGGGGGACTATGGAGATAGAACGACGCTTCACTCACGCGGGGGAATCCCCGTATAACGGCATATCGTTCGAATCAAGAAACTCAGAGATCCGCAACCCTGACGGGAAGCTGATCTTCCGTCAGGAGCAGGTCACGGTGCCTTCGTCCTGGTCGCAGATCGCGACCGACATCCTCGCCCAGAAGTATTTCAGAAAGCGCGGGGTTCCGCAGAAAGACGGGACCACCGCCGGTGAGACCGACTCCCGGCAGGTTTTCCACAGGCTGGCCTTCACGTGGATGGACTGGGGCAAGCGGTACAACTACTTCTCCTCGGAGGCCGACGCGCAGGCCTACTACGACGAGATGTGTTTCATGCTCGCCCGGCAGATGGGCGCACCGAACTCGCCGCAGTGGTTCAACACCGGGCTCTATGCCGTCTACGGCATGAAGGGCCCCGCCCAGGGCCACTACTACGTGGACCCGGAGTCTGCTGAAGTGAAGAAGGCCACGAGCGCGTACGAGCGCCCTCAGCCGCACGCGTGCCAGCCTTGGCACGCGCCGGTGTCCACGCCTTTTGGGCCCGTAGCCATCGGTTCAATCGTGGATGGCGGTCTGATCGGTCTGGAAGTCTACGACGGAACGAATGACGGAAGAGGCACGACCCGCGTCATCGCCGTGAAGGACAACGGCGTCAAGCCCGTGTTCCGCGTTGTTCTCAAGAACGGAACGACCGTAGAGGCAACCGGGGACCATCTTGTCCTTGCGTCACGCGAGCGGAGAGAAGACCCGGAGTGGGTTCAGGTTGACGAGCTTGAGCCCGGCATGCGGCTTCATCTTTCGACCGTAAGCGAAGTTCGGGAATCAGAAGACAGCGAAGCTTCCGCAGCTTCCAAGAAGGTTCCGGTGGCCGTTCTTTCGGGTGGGCGCTCAGCACAGCAGGCCTACCTGAGATCACTGTTTCAGGCCGATGGCACGGTTCGGCTTCGAAACAGAAAGCCCAGAACGTCGGATGTTGCTCTGACGACGACGTCGGTCGGGCTCGCCGAGGGAGTCCAGACACTCCTCATGAACCTCGGGATCTATAGCCGAGTGCAGCAAGGCTTCGATTCCCGACCAGGCAGGGCCACACCTTACCATGTTCCGATTGGCTACGCACGGCTGCCGGCGCTGCGTGAGGAGGCAGTTGTTCGCCTGGAGTTCGCCGGCCTGCAGAACGTCTATGACATCCAGACCCTGAGCGGGCAGTACCTCTCGAACAACGTCGTCGTCCACAACTGCTTCATCCTGTCCATCGAGGACGACCTGGTGAACGAGGGCGGCATCATGGACCTCATCACCCGGGAAGCGCGCCTGTTCAAGTACGGATCGGGAACGGGAACCAACTACTCCCGCCTGCGCGCCTCCAGCGAGCCCCTCTCCGGCGGCGGCGTCTCCTCGGGCCTGCTGTCGTTCCTCAAGGTAAGCGACCGCTCCGCGTCCTCCATCAAGAGCGGCGGCACCACCCGCCGCGCGGCGCGCATGGTCACCCTGGACGCCGACCACCCCGATGTCATGAAGTACATCGACTGGAAGGCGGAAGAGGAGCGCAAGGTCGCCTCCATGGTGACGGGCAGCAAGGTCCTCAGGCGCCATACGAAGCACATCCTGGAGGCCTGCAAGGGCCAGCCGGACGGCGGCGACAACGGGGACGGCGCCGCGCGGTTCGACCCCAAGAAAAACCGCGAGCTCGAGCGCGCGGTGAGAGAGGCGCTCCAGGACGAGGTGCCTCCTTCCTGGGTGTTCCAGGTGATCCAGCTTGCCGAGCAGGGCATCTGGGACTTCCAGCCGGAGGAATACACCACGGACTGGGACAGCGAGGCATACAACACGGTGAGCGGCCAGTCGTCCAACAACTCGCTCAGGCTTACCGACACCTTCATGAAGGCCGTCATGGACGACGGCTGGTGGGAGCTGATCAACAGAACGGACGGGAAGTCCCGGCAGAAGGTCCGGGCGCGGGAGATCTGGGACCGCATCGCCACGGCCGCGTGGCTCTGCGCGGACCCCGGCCTCCAGTTCCACACGACCGTCAATGACTGGCACACCTGTCCCAAGGACGGGGAGATCCGCGCGTCCAACCCGTGCTCGGAATACATGTTCCTGGACGACACGGCGTGCAACCTCGCGTCGCTCAACCTCCTGACGTTCTACGACACGGAGAAGGGCGAGATCCGCATTGACGACCTGCGCCACGCCATCCGGCTGTGGACCATCACGCTGGAGATCAGCGTGCTCATGGCTCAGTTCCCGGCCCGGGAGATAGCGCGCAAGAGCTACGACTTCCGCACGCTCGGCCTCGGCTACGCGAACCTCGGGACGCTCCTCATGGTCATGGGCATCCCGTATGACAGCGCTGAAGGGCGCGCCATCGCGGCCGCCATCTCCGCCATCCTTTCCGCCGAATCGTACGCCACCTCTGCCGAGATGGCCTCTGAGCTTGGACCGTTCCCGCGCTACGCGGCGAACCGTGACGACATGCTCCGCGTCATCAGGAACCACGGACGCGCCGCCTACGGCGCAGCCCCGGAGGAATACGAGGGCCTGTCCGTGATTCCCCAGCCCATCGACGCCCTGTTCTGCCCGCCGGATCTCATGGCGGCAGCGCGCCGCGCGTGGGACCGGGCACTGGCGCTCGGGGAGAAGTACGGATACCGCAACGCGCAGGCCACGGCCATCGCCCCGACGGGGACCATCGGCCTCGTCATGGACTGCGACACCACGGGCGTTGAGCCTGACTTCAGCCTCGTGAAGTTCAAGAAGCTCGCCGGCGGCGGGTACTTCAAGATCATCAACACCTCCATCCCGCCGGCGCTGCACAAGCTGGGCTACACCGAGGAGCAGATCGAAGACATCATTCGTTACTGCCTGGGCCGCGGCACGCTGGACGAGGCGCCCGGGGTCTCCAGCGAGAAGCTGCGGCAGAAGGGGTTCAGCGACGCGGAGATTGCGAAGATCAACGCGTCCCTTGCCAACGCGTTCTCCATCGACTTCGCCTTCATGCCCCACGTGCTGGGCAAGGGCTTTCTCACGGACACCCTGCAGATCCCCGAAGCCACGTTTTCCCTGCCCGGGTTCAACCTTCTTGCGCACCTGGGCTTCAGCCAGCAGGAGATCGAAGGAACCAACGTGTGGGCCTGCGGCACCATGACCATTGAGGGCGCTCCGCACCTGCGCCAGGAGCACTACGCCGTGTTCGACACTGCCACGCCGAACGGAAGGATCGGCAAGCGCTCCATCTCCTGGAAGGCGCACATCGAGATGATGGCCGCCGTGCAGCCGTTCATCTCGGGTGCCATCTCCAAGACGGTCAACATGCCGTCCGTGTCCACCGTGGACGACGTCAAGGGCGCCTACCTCATGTCCTGGCGGAAGATGCTGAAGGCCATTGCGCTGTACCGCGACGGCTCCAAGCTCAGCCAGCCCCTGTCCTCCCTCATGCCGGGAACCGACGCCATTGCGGAGGCTGTCCTCTCCATCATGAAGGACGCCGGCAAGGAGACCATCGGCCTTGCCGTTGCCCCCGCCGGACGCGGCAAGAAGAGGAACCCGCTGCCCGCCAAGCGCTTCGGCTACACGCAGAAGGCGAAGATCGGCGGCCACAGCATCTTCCTGCGCACCGGCCAGTACGAAGACGGGACCCTCGGGGAGATCTTCCTCGACATGCACAAGGAGGGCGCCGCGTTCCGCTCGCTCCTCAACAGCTTCGCCATCGCGGTGTCCCTGGGCCTGCAGTACGGAGTGCCCCTGGAGGAGTTCGTGGACGCTTTCACGTTCACGCGGTTCGAGCCCAACGGGATCGTGAGTGCACACGACCACATCAAGATGACCACGTCGGTGCTGGACTTCATCTTCCGGGACCTCGCCCTGTCGTACCTCGGGAGGACGGACCTTGTGCAGGTGAAACCGGATGACCTCATTGCAACGGCCACCAACCGGGCGGGCAACCATCGCCATGAGTCCAATGGAAACGGACACGTGAACGGGGAGATGGTCGCGCTGGACAACGAGGTGCACGTGGCCAAGATGAAGGGCTACGAGGGCGACGGCTGTCCCGTGTGCGGCCACTTCACGCTCGTCCGCAGCGGCACGTGCATGCGCTGCGACACGTGCGGATCCACCACCGGCTGCAGCTGAAGCGCGGTCGAAGCCGTCGCCGAACGCTGAATCGGCCGGGCCGGCTTGTGCGGGCCGGGCCGAATCATTATCTTTCCCCCGATGATCGAGCCCAACGGTTCTTCGCCGAGGTATAGGAAGGTCCGGCTGGTGAACCGCCTCTTCTACCGGGTCATGACCGGTCTCCTGCGCGGGTTCATCATCCGGTATTTCCAGCTCCAGGCCGTCAACGCGCAGATCGTGCCCGAGCACGGCGCGGCGATCATCCTTGCCAACCACGCGACGATGTTCGACCCGATCTGGGTCTACGCGATGCTGCGGCGCCCGGTGTACTTCGCTGCCACGGAGGACCTCTTCCGTCAGCGGTTCCTGGGCCGGCTCATCCGGTGGTTCGGGGCGTTCCCCAAGCGCAAAGCGGCGTCTGACATCAGCGCTCTGAGATCGATCTTTTCGATCGCTGAAAAGGGCGGGCTCATCGGAGTGTTTCCCGAAGGCGTGCGATCGTGGGATGGAACAGTCCAGCCGATCTTTCACGGGATCGCCAAGCTCATCAGGAGGCTGGAGGCTCCGGTCTATGTCTGCCGGCTCGACGGTTCGTACTACGTCTATCCGCGCTGGGCGCACCGGTGGCGGCGTGTCCCGGTGAAATGCACGTTCTCCCGGCTCTACGCGCCTGACACGATCCCCGCTGATGACGAGACGATCATGAGGGACATCGCTGGCGCCATCAGCAGTCCCGACGGCGCCCTTCCGTTCGATCCGTCCCGTTTCGCCTACCGCGGCCTGGCCGTCGACCTCACCCACGTGCTGTACCGCTGCCCCAGCTGCGGCACGCTGGAAGGGCTGAAGGTTGTCCGTCCCATCAGCACGAACCGCGTGGAGTGCTCCAGCTGCTTCTCCTCCTGGACGGTCGACGTGGCCTGCCGGCTGTCCCCGGCTGACGAGGGAGGCTCACCGGAAGGCACCTGGACTCCCCTGCCCCAGTACTACGGGCGCATCAAGGCGATGCCCCTGACGCCGATCCGAAGCGAAGCCCGCCTCCGCCTGGCCCCGGGAGAGCACATCTACCTCATCTCCCGGCCGCATTTCATCTTCATGCAGGAGAAGTTCCCCAACCTCCGCGTGTTCGCCTTCGGCCGCGCGTTCCTGACGGACCGCAGGCTCCTCTTCCGCACGAGACTGGGAATCCCGCTGGCCGCGCCGCTGGAAGGCATCGGAGCCCTGTCCGTGGACCCGGGAGACAAGCTCCATTTCACGTTCCAGGGACGCCTCTTCCGCATCCCCTTCCGTCACGAGAGCGCCCTGAAGTGGTTCGACACCATCCAGAGGCTCAAGGAGAACGCCGCCGTCCGCCGGGACGTGGTGGTATGACTCTCTCCCCGCTTCAGGCACTCATCCTGGCGCGCTCCAGCGTGCGCCGCTACGAGGAACGCGACGTGTCGGACGCTGACGTCCTGTCCACCGTGGAGGCGGCGAGGCTTGCGCCGTCAGCCAGCAACGGACAGCCATGGCGCTTCATCATCGTGAAATCCCTCGAAGCGCGGGAAGCCCTTACCCGCGCATGCTTCTCCGGAATCTTCTCCCCCACGCGGTTTGCCGCCCGGGCGCCCGTGATCATCGCGCTGTGCGCGGAAAGGGGCAGAGCCCTCGCGGCGGCGCAGTCCTTGAAGGACAAGGCGATGTACCAGCTGGACTGCGGCATTGCCGGGGAGCATCTCGTGCTGCGGGCCGCAGAGCTGGGGTTGGGAACGTGCTGGATCGGGTGGTTCAATCGCAGAAGAGCTCGCCGCGCCCTGGGCGCCCCGGCGCACGTACGCGTTGTCTCCCTCATTGCCCTGGGATACCCGGCGGCCGGCCAGGCGGCGCGGAAGAAAATCAGGCGGCCGCTGGAGTCGTTCGTCTTTCGAGATTCGTGGAACACGCCCTGGCCGGGCGCGGCCGGGACGCCCGAGGCGCTCCAGGACGGCGGATGGGCAGCTCAGCCCGGCGGGTCCGCGGGACGCGGAAACAGCTCGAAGTAGCTCACCGGATCGCCGTCCGGGTCCGCGGCGGTCTGCACGTTGAACCTGTCCAGGAGGCGCCGGCCGTCCGTGAAAAAACGGTACCAATGGCTTCCGGGAAGAACACGCATCGTGATCCGGTAGACTCCCGGATCGGTCTCGACGAGAGCGTCGATGAACGGATCCCAGTTGTTGAAATCACCCTGGATGGAGACGCGCCGGCCGACAGGTCCGTGGAACTCGAACGTGACACGGCCGTCCGATTCGAGGCGCGGATTCACGACGCGCCGCTCGGGTTCGCGGTCCAGCGCGATGACGGAAATCCTGTTGCCCAGGAGATCAGGCTCGGACACCGGGTTGGAAGGATCGCTCATCCACAGACCGTCCACGACGAGCCGGTAGCGGATGGTGAGGGTCTTTTCAGGAACAGTGTAGTCCAGCACGAAGACATCGTACGGATTTCTCGTGAAGATGTGGAGGATCCGGTAGTTCTCTGCCTCGAACCGCGCGCCGACGAACCTGACGCGCTGATCCGCGGGAGCCCGAAAGCTCAGGATGAGGGAGTCGCCGACAAGGTGAGGCGGCTGGACGGTCTTCTGGCCGCGGATGGCGAGGTCCAGCGCCTGCGGTTCCGCGGCAAAGAGCGGAGCAGCGGCCCCGGCGACCATGCAGGACAGGAGAAGGCAGCGAAGAAGCGACACCCGCCTGCGGCGGGGCGGCTTGTCTGGTAGGAGCGACGACGTTGGCGGTACGCTGCTGTTCTTCTTCACAGTGGACGCCCTGGGTGTTTTGCTTATAATAATCTCGGTCCGCGGCGGGCGGGACTTGAGTCATGAGGGCCCCCCGTTCTACCGAAACTTGATGCAGGAGACTCATGCCGCGCAGAGAGGACATCGAGAAGTTCAGAGAAATCCTCACCTCCCTCGGTGGCGAGCCTGAGATCACGGCGCAGAAAACGCAAGCCGTCCAGGAGGCCGCGCCTCCCGCCGAGGGAGAAGGCGCACTGTCAGAGCTTGGGGACCTCTCCGAAGCGGGGGCGGTGGAAGAGCCGCTTCCCGTCAGTGACTTCGGACTCGACCTGACGAGCCTTCCCGAGATGGAGACCGCACCGACGGAGCCGGAGGCGCCGGCGGGACCGGCAGCGCCGGCCGGAGTGGAAGAGGCCGTCGAGCCTTCGGGAGAGGGAATCGAGGCCGGAGATCTGGACTTCTCTTCGCTCTTCGGGGAGGAGACAGCCGCGCCGCCCATCCAGGAGATCGAGGCACCCGCCGCCGGGGAGGAGTTCCAGATACCGGCAGCTGAGGAACCAGCCCTGCAGGCCGATCTCTCGCAGATGGAAATCGTTCCCGAGCAGCCTGAGGAAGCTCCCGCTGAGGGGCCCCCGGAGGCAGCCGCTCGCGCCGAAGCCGCCGCTCCCGCGGAAGGCGACCTGGGATCATTCGACCTCGGTTCCTTCGATCTGGAAGCCCCCCTGGAAGCCGCCGGAGAAGTTCCTCCTTCGCCGGAAGAGCCGACCCCCTTGGAGCCGGCACTGTTCGAGGAGGTGCAAGAACCGGTGTCTGAGCCGCCGTCAGAGCCGGGACCCCTGCCCACGGAAGAGGACATGTCCGGCATCGAGCTTCCCAACCTCGAAGACCTGAGCCTTGCCGAGCCTTCAGCCGGCGCGCCGTCGGAAGAGGCGGGCGCCGGAGAGGAAGCCATGCCGTCCGGCCTGTCCCTGGAAGGGCTGCCGGAGGAAGGCGTCTCCGCTGAGGGCCTGCCCTCGGAAGGCCTGGGGCCTGCAACGGCGGAAGAGGCCCCGATGCCGTCTTTGGAAGGCTTCGACTTTACGGGGACCGGCCTCGAAGCACCAGCCGCCGGACCGGAGGCGTTTGAGATACCCGGCGCCGGAGCTGAATCCTTTGAGGCTCCCGTCCCGCCGGCTGAAGCGGAATTGCCGGACGAGCTGCCGTCAGAAGCTCCTTCGGAACCGGCGCCGCAGGGTCTGGGCGAGGAAGGGCTTGCGGACCTGGGCCTGGACCACCTTGCGTTCCCCGAGGCCCCGGAAGGATTCGGCGGTGCGCCGGCGGAGCCGGTCAAGGCACGGGAGGCACCGGCGCCGAAGGCGCCGCCGCCCCGGCCGCGCCGGGAAGCGGCTGCCCGCAGGGAAGCCGCGGCGGAGGCTGTCCCGGAGCTCGCCGGTGCCGAAGGTGAGATCTCCCTGTCGCCGGAGCAGTTTGCCCGGCTGAGAAGCTCCCTGGATTCCCTCCCGCGCAACCTCAAGATCGCCGTGCAGGACGCCGTCGCGGAAGGCAGAGCCAGCGGCCAGGACCTGGCAGGGCTCATCAACCTTCTCGTAGCAGGCGCGTCTGCCGAGGAGATCGCCGCTATTGTGAGCAGGGTCACCGGCAAGCGGATCAGGATCCCGGCCGGATACGAGAAACGCTCGGGCGTTGCATTCGAGGCAGAGCAGCGGACATTCGCGTACGCTTTCCGGGAGAACATCCTTCCCCTGGTGCGCGTGTTCGCGCTGACCGCCATAGCCGCGGCGGCCATCGCGTACCTGGGCTACCGGTACGTCTACCGGCCCCTTGCCGCCTCCACGAGCTACCGCGTCGGCTACACGCACATCCTGGGTGACCGCTTCACGCTCGCCAACGAAAGCTTCGACCGCGCGGTGAAGATCTGGCCCATGAAGCGATGGTTCTACCGCTACGCCGAAGCGTTCGCCGACAAGCGGCAGTACATTCTCTCCGAGCAGAAATACGACCAGCTCCTCGCTACCTGGAAGGACGACCGCAAGGCGCTCCTGGACTACGCGCGCATGGAGTCCACGAAGCTCGCCGACTTCAAGAAGGCCAATGACCTGCTGTCGGTCCTCCTGTCGAAAAACGGGTTCGACATCGACGCCCTTCTCGCCGCGGGTGACAACAACCTCGAATGGGCGCGGACCGATAGCACGCGGTTCGAGCCGGCGCGCCTGAACTACGCCACGCTCATCGAGAAGTACGGCGAGCGTGACGAGTTCCTGTTCCGCATGATGCGGTACTTCATCCGCACCGACAACGCGACGGAGACCGAGCGCCTGAGGATCTACTTCGCCGACAAGGAGGGACTCCGCGTGAATCCCGAGGTGTACGCGGAGCTGGGCGGCTACCTCGTCGATCACCGGCGGCTGAACTACGTCAAGGATGTCCTCCTCAAGGCCGATGCGGTGAAGACCGAGCTTCCCGAGATCCACTACAACCTCGCCCGCTACTATCGTCTCGTCGGCCTGCCGCAGGACGAGCTCCTGGCCCTGCAGGCAACCCTTCGCCGGCTGCGTCCCAGTGATCCGCTGACCGCCCAGCGTCTGATCATGGAGATCGACACGCACACGCGGCTGGGAGAAATGTACGGGTCCCGCAAGGAGTACATCAACAGCCAGCGGGAGCTGCAGCGCGCGGTGGAGATCGTGGAGGAGAACCAGAAGAACCGGCTGATCGGAACGGGGGCGGTTTTCGGCCGTCCGTACGCTGACCTGGGAGACCTGAATTACTACATCGTGGGAGACCTGGCCACGGCCCGTTCGATGTACCAGAAGGCCGGTGCCAACGCCTACGTCGACCCCGAGATCGACTTCAAGATCGGCTACACGCAGTATGCCGCCGGAGAGTACCCGGACGCCCTTGCCAGTTTCATGAAGACGGAAAACGAATGGGGATATCCGCGGGATGCGGATGCGCCCCCCTCCCTCGTGGCCCCGCCCGGAACGGATGTCGACTACAGCGGGAAGCCTCCGGTGAACCTGTTGTATTCCCTGGGCAACTGTTTCTACCAGAGGGGAGATTACTTCGCCGCCCAGGGGTATTACCTGCGTCTCGTCGACAGGCTGGAAGCCAGGCGGACGGCCCTCGGCACCCTCGAGCCGGCGGACAAGCCCGAGCATCGATCCCTGCTGCAGAGCCTCGTGAAGGTGAACAACAACCTCGGGGTCGTGCTGAGCAGGCTCGCCGCGCGCACCGGTGACCGAACCAAGAGATCCCAGGCGCTGGTCTACCTGGCCACGGCCTCGCAGATCGAGGACACGCTCACGCGCACACCGGGCGGACGACGCGAACCGGGCGCCAAGAGCCTCCCCGCCCTGAACCAGCGGGCAATCCTGTATCCGGTCTCAGGCCAGGTGCCGGTGATCGACGAGAAAATCCCCCGGGACCTCGGCGCGCTCGGCTGGTGAGCACATCCCTCAGCACAGCGCGGCGAACATCCAGCCGTGGGTATCGGGAAGCGCGCCGTACTGGATCCCCTTCAGGACCTTGAGGAGCGCCCGTGTCGTATCCCCCATCTGCCGGCCGGCGAACACGGCTTCCTTTCCGTCATGGGTGATCGACTCGATGAAGGAGATGCCCGCCGCGGTGCCGGAAACGAAGCACTCCCGGGCGTTGGAAAAGACTTCCTTCACGGAGACCCGGCGCTCCTCCGTCTTCAGCCCCTTCTCCTGGGCAAGGATGAGGACGCTCCTGCGCGTGATCCCCGGCAGAATCGTATCTTCCAGGCTCGGCGTGACCAGCGTGTTGTCCTTCATGAGGAAGAAGATGTTGCAGGAAGATCCTTCCTCGAAGTACGTGCGCTCCCGAGCGTCCAGAAAGATCGCTTCCATGTAGCCTGCGGACTCCGCCTCACGCTTGGCCAGGGCGCTTGTCACGTAATTGGAATCCGCCTTGATCCAGCCGGTTCCTCCCGGGTTTGCCCGCACGCGCCGGGTGATGACTGCCTTGGAGTTGCCCGGCTTGAAGTAGGTGCTCACCGGCGTCGTGACAACGATGACCCAGGGATGGGTGCTGATTCCGACGCCGATGCCCGGCTCCGCGTACGTGAAAGGGCGGATGTAGGTGGCGCTTCCCCCGACAAAGTCGTCCTTCTCCCATGCCGGGTCGTACGCCGGGGTGAATCCGATGGACTGGTTACGGCCCGCAACGGTGCGCACGGCCGTGAGGAACATCTGCGGCGGGAATGCCGGCATCAGGAGCCCCTTCATGGAGGACTCCATGCGCTTGCCGTTTTCATCGGGCCGGAAGAGCTTCAGGGAGCCGTCGGGCTGGGGGAATGCCTTCAATCCCTCGAAACACCCCATCCCGTACTGGGTGGTGTAGTTTACAATGGGAAGGTCGGAGAAGTTGTTCCTTTTCAGCAGGAGCGCGGCTCTCTCGGAGTCCGGCAGGGCCTCCTCCTCGCGAGGCGTCAGGTGGGGCTGTTCGATGTACTGCTCCGTCCAGCCTCCGTCCCCGCCATACTTGGCACGGTACACCCAGGGGTCGGTCTGGAGACTGAATCCTTTCGCCATCGCAGTGCCTCCTCGGAACATCCCGATGCTGTCGGATTTCTACTATATCAAATGCGCCGAGCCTGTCCTACACGGGCCGAAACCTGTTTTTTTCACTGCAGATTATCGGGGTCGCGTGTCGATCATGAGAAAGACCCATGGAGCACACGAGGGATCACATCATATTCTTCATGGCTCAGAAGATGTACCACCTGGAGAGGACGGGCAACCAGGAGATCTTCAATCGGCTGGTCGAGCATTTCGAACAGATCAACCTGGACCAGCTCCTGGAGTACCTCACCCGCTACTACGCGGTGGACGTCGAGCGGGAAATGGATGACTTCTACCTCAGCGAAGGGGAGCTCGTGTTCATATCCCGCAAGAGGGGCATGCGGTACAAGCACGTCTACCGCGACGGCCACCTGAGACTGGTCGGAATAGAGTCCTAGGACCCACCGTGGGAAGCACGGTATCCGGTAGAAGAAGGCGGCAGTTTCGGCCGCCACGCTCACGTGAAAGCGTCGTGAACCAATCGCCCTAGCCCGGCTCTTCCCGGCGGCCCTGCTTTTCAAGGATCCCGACGATCTGGTCACGAAAACCCACGGCGATCTCCTGCGCGCAGCCGTCCAGGTCGTACTGGAGAGCGACCTTGCAGACCCTGCGGTAGGACTTCAGCTCGTCCTCGATCTGCCGGAGCATCTCGTGACGGCTGTCGTAGAGGCGCACGAGCACCTCCCGCGTCTTGTACTTCTCATCCCGCGCATGGGCCAGGGTCGAACGGATGCGCGCGATTTCCCTGGCCTGATTGAGGAGCAGGGGCCCGAGGTCCTTCAGGGGGGCCGTGGCCATGGAGAAGTCCACCGTCCTGCTCTTCATGACGGCGGTTTCTTCCTCGACCAGGGTGGCGTAGTGACGGCGGACGCTCGCGACGATCCCGTCGAAGGTCCGGGCAAAGTTCGTCAGGAACGAGCCGCGCATCTCGGGCCGGATCCCGGGCAGCAGCTCGCGCATCTTCTTGTTTTCCTTGTTATACACCTGGATCTGGACCAGGATGTTCTTGATGGCCGGATGAGCACGCAGGTCCGGGTTCCCCTTGATCCTCGACTTCACGGCCTCCAGGATCGTGCTCACCTCCAGGTCGTCGATGCGCACGCCGGACTTCTGCGCTCCGGCCGGCCGTGCCCGCGGCAGGACGTCCGTGGCAAGAAGCCGCTGCACGAGCACGACGAACAGCAGGACGGTGAGGGACTTCTCCTGCTCGAGCATGTCGTCACCGGCGAGTGACTTGTACCGGGCCGTCTCGAGGGCAACAAGCACCGGGCTGAGGACGGTCCGCTTGAACTCGATGATCCCCTGCTCCACGGAGAGCTTCAGGCGGTCGGCGGCGCTGCGCATCTCCGCCGGCGAAAGGCCGAGCACGTCGAGAAGGGAGTAGAGGTCACCGGCTTTTTCTTTCAGTTCGAACCAGTCTCCGCTGATTCTTTTTTCCAAGTCGACCATCCGTCGAACAGTGTATGACAGAAGGCATGCCGCCGCAAGCACGGCGCCTGTCCGTTCGTACTAGGAGGGGAAGGCGCCCGGCGGACGCCGGACGCCAAGGAGGAATCTCATGATGAACAATCTCAACTCCATTCTCATCGAGGGCAACCTCGTAAGAGACCCCGAGCTGTCCTACACGCCCAAGGGCACTGCCGTGTGCAAGTTCAGCGTGGCGTGCAACCGCTACTACAAGCAGGACCAGGAAACGCAGAAGGAGGTCTCCTACTTCGACGTGTCCACCTGGACCCGGCTGGCGGAAGTCTGCGGGGAGTACCTGAAGAAGGGCCGGGGCGTGCGCGTCGTCGGTCGGCTGAAGCAGGACCGCTGGAGCGACGCGGAGGGCAAGGCCCACTCGCGCGTGGAGATCGTCGCGGAGCACGTGGAGTTCAAGCCGCAGCTCCGGAAGAACGGCGCGGACGGGGACAACGGTGAGGAGAAGTCCGAAGACTCCGGCGCGGAGACCGCTGTCCGGGAAGAGGAAGAGCTGAAGGAGGCGGCCTCGTTCTAGATGGCCGGGGCGCCGGCAACGGCGCCCCCGCCTTTTCGTGGTCCCCGGGGACGGGCGCCGCTGCCGGCCTGCGGGCGGTTTCTTGACCAACGGATCGGTTTGGGCTATGACGGGACGTGTATTCAAAAAAGCTCACGCCCGGAGAAATCAAGAACGTCGTCGAGAAAATCAGGAAGAAATACGACACCTACATAGCCAGGTTCTTCAAGTCCCGGTCGCTTCGCGAGGCGTTCGAGGAGCGCTACATCCACGCGCTGCGCAGCGGCGTGGACGTCTCTTCCTTCCTCATGGCGGAGATCAGTGCCATCGAGGAACTGATGGAGCGCGAAGAGAAGCGCGTTTCCTCGGAGCCGGCCAAGCCGAGCGCGGAGCGCCCGCAGAGCTTCGCTGACCGGGTCCTGGAGGAAAACCGCAAGCGGATCATCAAGTACCCGGACATCCCGTTCGACGAGGGTGCCGGGGAGGAAACGCGCAGGCTCCTGGGCGCGCTCACAGTGCTCCTGCGGGAGCGCTGGACGGCCATCGGAGACGCCCTGCACAACACGATGTACGCCATGAGCTCTTCCGAGATGCTGAGCCTGGACTCCCAGCTTCGCTCCCTGGCGAGCGCCCAGAGGGACGAGCCGCCCCGGTTCCTCCTGCGCCTGATCGCCCAGCTGAAGAAGTTCCCCCGCAGCTACCCCGCCATCGAGCGTGATGAGAAAGAGTACATCCTGCAGGCTGCCTTCTTCCTCAACGAGCTGTTCACCGTGCTCGAACGGGTGAAGCGCGTGTACACCGAGATGGCGGAGGACGCGAAGAAGATCGTGGAAGAAAACCTCCAGTACGTCTGGGGCATCATCAGCGACTTCCGGCTGAAGGACCTCAAGAAGAAGAACCCCTGGGACCGCGCGGAGGGCTGATGCGCTCACGGGGCGCCGGCAGGTGCCGCGTGCCGGACCCCGGGGGATTGCCCAACGGCCGGGCCCGGTTCTATAATGCGCACGACACCGGAGAGGGGGACAAGCATGGCCGAAGTGGTCGTGACGAAGACGAATTTCAACGATGAAGTGATCGGGTCCAAGGTGCCCGTTGTTGCCGACTTCTGGGCTGAGTGGTGCGGTCCCTGCAAGATGATCGCGCCGGTTCTCAAGGACCTGGCCGCTGAATACAAGGACAAGCTGAAGGTCGCCAAGATCGACGTGGACGCGGAACCCGAGCTGGCCATGCAGTTCAACATCGTCAGCATCCCCACCCTCCTGTTTTTCAACGGCGGCCAGGTGGTGAAGCAGCAGATCGGAGCTGTCCCCCGCCCGGCGCTGGAGAAGCTCATCAGGGAGATTGTAGCCTAGGCGGTACGCGGGTACGCGTTCTGCGCGAAGGCGGTCGACCGAGGCGGCCGGAGATTTCCCTACGGCACGTACACCTCGTCACTGTTTTCCGCACCGAAGCTTGACTTTCGCGTCGGCACGATGTGCCAGTCTGCCGCAGCGTCCGCGTCCGCGCCCGTGGAGGATCTGCACAGGGAGCGCGTGCTCGTGGATCCTTCCGGGCTGACTGCATCCTCCGGAGTCACTCGCACGCCAGCGGCGCGCCATCCGCCATCCTTCACAAGCTCCTGGGCCCGTGCCAGCATGGCCGCGGAACCGAAGCCGAGGTACTTCTCATCAGAGGTGGACGTCCTGTTGCTGTACAGCAGCCCGTCCATGAGCTTCCCGCCGGGCCTTTCGTAGAGGCTGAGCACGCCGTTGTTGCCTCCCAGCCCCTGACCGCCTGCGACCCAGAAGTCATAGCCGGTTGGCGAGGCATCAGTACCGCCGGAAGCGGACACGTCCGAGGTCTCATTCACTTCCGCCGGACTACCGGAGGGCTTCCAATGCACGACAATGAAGCTCCCGGCTCCTACCGCAAAGGAGGGAAACACGACGCGATCATCAAAGCTTCCGGGAGTGCCCTGGTAGAGCACCACACCGCCCATGTCTCCCGCGGAAATGACCTTGATCTCCAGCAGATCCGGGTGGTCCGTGGTCCCCCGCGGGGTGAGCTCATTGAGGAGCAGCCGGGGCACCCGGGGATTGTACCCGTAAAACTCCGCCATGAACGACGCTACGTTCCCGCTTCGATCCGTGGCTTCCGCCTCCATCTGATAGGAAACGCCGGGAGCCTGAGCATCGGAACAGACCGTGATCCTGTTTCCGCTGGCCTCCGTGGCGGTCACCGCGAGCGCGGGCGTGATTCGGACCTTGTCCGCCGCGATGCTCGCTTCTTCATCCAGCTCGACCACAATCTCCGTGCTCCCCGTAGAGCACACGGACTGAACGACCGGCGGGTGAAGGTCCACCGGCGCTGACGATCGGGGATCTGGCACCGGGCCGCAGGCGGAAAGACAGCTCACGGCGATCAGGAGCATGAACCGGCGAACAGGCATGGCGCACCTCCGCTGCATGCTCAGACGGGCGCTGCGGCGCGCCGCTTGAGCGCCTCTTGAGCCCGGCAGCCCCGCCGGCTTTACCGCCGCTTCGATTTTCTCTATAGTAATGCGCTGCCATGCCGGACGAGCTTCTTCAACGCTTCTCGAAGTCCTATGCGCCGGGAGCGACGATCTGCCGTGAAGGCGAAGAGGGCGACGAGATGTACATCATCCAGAAGGGGAAGGTGAGAGTCAGCAAGGTCTTCGCTGAGAAGGTGCACCTTGTTTCGGTCCTCGAGAAAGGAGACTTCTTCGGGGAGACGGCAATCGTCAACCGCACGCGCCGAACGGCAACCGTTACGGCGGTGGACGCCGTGGAGCTGCTCGTCTTCGACCGCGAGGGTCTGCAGAACATGATCGCGCGCAACGCGCGCATCGCCCTGTCCATCATCGACAAGCTGTGCCGGCGCCTCCAGAGCGCCCACCAGCAGATCCAGCACCTCGTGAAGCGGGACGCCCGAGGGCAGATCGCCCTCCACCTGCGCTACCTGTTCCAGGAGCTCCCCCCGGGCCGGACGTCCGTGCCGTTCCAGTCCACCCTGGATGATGTTTCGCTGGAGTTCGAGATGCCGAGGGAGGAAGTGCGCGGCGTGCTGGAATCTCTGGCCGCGGACGCCGGCCTGGGGATTGCCGGGGATTCCATCTCCCTGCTGGATCGCGAAAAGCTCTTCAAGCTCACGGAGTCCGTGGGTCGAGACGCGGGGGATCCCCCCTCGGAGTAAACCCGGGCTTCACACCTTCGTGCTTTCGATCGACCGTCTCAAGGCGTCCAGGGCCTTCTGGTTGGCATCGAAGGCGAGGTCCGCCGGCGGCGAATCGAGGGGAAACCACCGCGCCTCGACGATATCGTCCGCGGGAACGAGCTCCGCGTCCTCGGAGATCTCGCACCGGTAGAAGAGGCTGAGAACGAACCGGGCCTGCTCCGCGACGTCCTCCCGAGGGTACTGGTCCACGTGCGAGGTGAGGAACCGCGGATTGGAGATCTCGACGCCGAGCTCCTCGCGGAGCTCGCGCACAAGGCCAGCTTCCGGGAGCTCGCCGTTTCCGAGGAACCCGCCGGGGGCATCCCACATTCCCTTGAAAGGCTCGATCCCCCGCCGGGTCAGCAGCACGTGCCACGCGTGCGCCAGCCTGCGGGTGATAATCGCGCCGACAGCGGGCTTGGAGTTCTGCCAGAAGAGAAAACCGCAGGCGCCGCATACCAGCACGTCCGCCGGAGGAATCTCCGGAGCGCCGGCCGTGAGGGGCCCGCCGCCGCAGACGGGGCAGAACGAGTACGTAGTCACGATGCGGGCTTCAGCGTCTCCGCGATCCTGTCTCTGAGCTTCTGCGCAAGGACGCGGGGCGCCGGAGGAAGGGAATCTGTCGGGGCATCGTACTCCTTGAGCAGCTCATCCAGCAGGCCGAGCGCCTGCGCGTTTTTCCCCATCTTGTGATAGTTGAAGGCGATCTCGTACGACGCCCAGACTGCGCGGTCCTTGCTCTCGGGATGCTTGTCCCGGAAGGTGGTGTAGTATCGGATGGCCAGGAGATAGTCGCCGCTGTCCGAGGCGTCCTGCGCGCGCTGGAACGTCTCCGCGGCGCCCAGGTCGTCCGGGATGACGACCGGCGCGCTCTTGCACCCGGCAAGCGCGGCGCCCGCCAGCGCTACGAGCGCGCACAGAGAGATGGTGAAGACTGCGGATCTGATGGTCATGCGTGCCTGCCCCGGGTCAGGAATAGATCTCGTCCTTGATGGGCAGGTTCTTTCGCAGCTCCTTGAGGAAGATCTCCACCTCGCCCATGGGCTCATACGAATCACAGCTGTCGAGCGTCCGCCGGACGACGGTGAAGTACTTGTACACCTTCTCCTCACCGAGCTTCTTGCGCCACTTTCCTGCGTCGCAGCGCACCCTCAGCCCGTACTGGCTGCCGTTCCCCATTGCCACCTTGATCAGCTTGCAGTGAATGCAGTTGGCGCAATAGATCTTGTCTGACGAGAATGCTTCTTCAAAGGAGGAAAGTTCCTGGCGGCCTGACATTACATTCCTTGTCCCTGTGAGAGAGTGTACACTACCATGTTCGACTTTCCACGGTCAAGAGTTTAGGGATTCGTGAGGCATCTCAGCGGCGTGTTCGGCGTCAACACTTGACACGCGCGGCGCGCAAAACCTATTGTGGGAAACCGCAATGGCAATCCCCGTCATCCTGCCCCGGCAGGGGCAGTCCGTTGAATCCTGCGCCATCCTCGGGTGGAAGAAGAGCGTCGGAGACCCGGTGAAGACCGGTGACGTCCTCTGTGAGGTGGAAACCGACAAGGCGAGCTTCGAAGTGGAGTCCCCGGCGGACGGCACGCTGATTGCCATCTTTCACGAGGCCGGGGACCAGGTCCCCGTGCTCGCCACCATCGCGGCCATCGGAAAGCCAGGGGAAAAAGCGGAAGAAATGCGCGGCGTACCGCGCCGGGAAGAAATGCGGGGAGGCGATGGCGGGACGCCGGCCTCGTCGTCCTCCACGGCGCCGGCCCGGCCCGCAGCGCAGGTGACCCCGGTGGCGCAGCCGGCTGCCGCCGTGACGCGCGCGGGAAAGATCGCGGCGTCGCCACGTGCAAGAGCGCTCGCCGCTGCGAACGGCGTCTCTCTTGACGGAGTGCGCGGGACGGGACCGGCCGGCCGCATCATCGAGCGCGACGTGAGGCAGGCCATGGCCGCTGGTCCAGTCTCCCGGGCTCCTTCCATCCCGGCCCCGGCACCGGCGGCATCCGCTCCAATTCCTGCGGGCGCTGTTCGTGAGATCAAGGTGACGGGAATCCGCAAGCTCATCGCGGAGCGGATGCTTGCCTCTCTCTCCACCACGGCCCAGCTCACCTTGAACGCCTCCGCGGACGCTCACGTGCTGCAGGACATGCGGGCGCGGTTCAAGGAGAGCGCAGAATCCATGGGGCTTCGCGGCGTGACAATCAACGACATGGTGATGTTCGCGGCCTCCCGCGCGCTGCTCCAGCACCCGGACCTCAACGCCCATTTCACGGGGGACACGATCCGGCAGTTCGCGGACGTGCATCTCGGCTTCGCCACGGACACGCCGCGCGGCCTGATGGTGCCGGTGATCAGGAACGCGCATCGCCTCAGCCTCCGAGCCGTGTCGCAGGAAGCGGCGCGGCTCGCGGCGGCCTGCCGTGACGGCAGGATCACTCCGGACGAAATGTCCGGCGGGACCTTCACGGTCACCAACCTCGGCGGGCTGGGCGTGGAGAGCTTCACGCCCGTCCTGAACGCGCCGCAGGTCGGAATCCTCGGCGTGGGATCCATCGTGCCGCGGCCGGCGACCACTCCGCATGGCGAGATGACCTTCGTGCCCCATATCGGCCTTTCACTCACGATCAACCACCAGGCCGTGGACGGCGCCCCCGGCGCCCGGTTCCTGCAGACCATCGCCGGCCTTATCGCGCGCTTCGATCTGCTTCTGGCGCAATAGAAGTCCCGAAGAGGAAAATCACGCCGCGGTGAGCGCGTACAGCGTCACCGCGTTGATGCTGAACAGGAGCTTACGAGTATGCCGAAATCCATCGTGGTCGATCCGCGCGAAACCCGCCGGCAGGGGAAGCTGTCGTTCATGGACATTCCCCTCAATCTCTACACGCCGGACATCAGGAAGGAAACGGAGAAGTACGGCCGGGAAACGCTGGTCGGGATGTACCGCGACATGGCGGTGATCCGAGAGTTCGAGACCATGCTCAACACGATCAAGACCAAGGGCGCCTACCAGGGGATCCCGTACGATCACCTCGGGCCGGCGCACCTGTCAATCGGGCAGGAGTCAGCCGTCGTGGGACAGTGTCTCCCGCTGGGGATCGACGACTTCATCTTCGGATCTCACCGCAGCCATGGTGAAATTATCGCCAAGTGTCTCTCCGCCATCGCCAAGCTTCCGGAGGCACAACTCTCCTCGATCATGGAGACCTACATGGGCGGCGCTCCGCTGCGCGTCGTGCAGAAGGGCCGCACCGGGCCCTTGAAGGAGCTCGCCGTGGACTACGCCCTGTACGGCACTCTGGCCGAGATCTTCGGACGGGAGAACGGGTTCAACCGGGGGATGGGCGGCTCAATGCACGCATTCTTCGCACCCTTCGGCAGTATGCCGAACAACGCCATTGTCGGCGGGTCGGGAGACATCGCCGTTGGCGCAGCCCTGTTCAAGAGAATCAACCGCAAGCCCGGCATCGTCATTGCCAACATCGGAGACGGCTCCTCGGCCTGCGGGCCGGTTTGGGAGGCCATGATGGTGGCAGCCATGGACCAGTACCGCACGCTCTGGCCGAAGGACATCGGCGGGGCCCCGCCCATCATTTTCAACTTCTTCAACAACTTCTACGGCATGGGCGGCCAGACCATGGGTGAGACGATGGGATTCAAGGTGCTTGCCCGCATCGGCGCCGGCGTGAACCCCGACCAGATGCACGCTGAAAGGGTGGACGGGTACAACCCCCTTGCCGTCGCTGACGCGGTGGAGCGGAAAAGAAAGGTACTGGCGGAGGGCCGGGGCCCCGTGCTGCTGGACGTCGTGACCTACCGGTACTCGGGGCACTCGCCTTCGGACGCCTCGTCCTACCGCACGAAGGAAGAGGTCGCGCTCTGGCAGGACGTGGACTGCATCAAGAGCTTCGGTGAATACCTCGTTGCCGGAAAGGTCGCGAAGGCCGCGGAGCTGGAGGCCATCCAGAAGCAGACCGAGGAGCGGATGAGGCGAATCACGGAGCTCGCCGTGTCCCTGGAGGTTTCGCCGAGGATCGCAACCGAGCCTGACGCAATCGGCGACATGATGTTCTCCAACGGCAACCTTGAAAAGGCGCAGGAAGGAACGCCGGAGCTCCTCATGCCGGTGGAGAAGAACCCGCGCGTCACGTCCAACGCAAAAAAGTCGCGCTCCGGCGTCGGCCCGGACGGGAAACCGCTGCCCAAGGCGCAGGTGATCTCCCTCCGGGACGCCATCTTCGAGGCGATGCTGCATCGGTTCGCCGTTGACCCGTCCATGGTGGCCTTCGGAGAGGAAAACAGGGACTGGGGCGGCGCGTTTGCCGTGTACCGCGGTCTCACCGAGGCGCTCCCCTACCATCGCCTCTTCAATACTCCGATTTCAGAAGGCGCCATCGTGGGAGCGGCGGTCGGCTACGCCATGTGCGGCGGCCGCGTGGTGCCCGAGCTCATGTACTGCGACTTCCTCGGCAGGTCAGGTGACGAAGTGTTCAACCAGGTCTGCAAATGGCAGTCCATGTCGGCAGGTGTGTTGAAGATGCCCCTGGTGCTGCGTGTGTCCGTGGGAAGCAAGTACGGCGCCCAGCACTCCCAGGACTGGACGTCCCTCGTGGCCCACATCCCCGGGCTGAAGGTGATGTTCCCGGCAACGCCGTATGATGCCAAGGGCATGCTCAACCTCGCGCTTCGAGGGACGGATCCGGTCGTGTTCTTCGAAAGCCAGAGGATCTACGACATCGGGGAGCTGTTCGTCCCCGGCGGTGTTCCGGAAGGATACTACGAGGTGCCCGAAGGCCGGCCCGCGGTCCGGCGGGAAGGTTCGGACCTCACGCTGGTCAGCGTAGGCGCCACGCTCTATCGAGCCATCGAGGCGGCAGACGTTCTTGCCTCGAAGTACGGCGTCTCTGCCGAGGTGATCGACGCGCGCTTCATCAACCCGCTGGACTACGCTCCCATCGTGGAGTCCATCGAGAAGACGGGACGATGCGTGCTGACATCGGACGCCTGTGACCGCGGCTCGTTCCTCCACACCATGGCGTCCACACTGTCGCAGATGGCGTTCGACTCCCTGGATGCTCCGATCACCGTCGTGGGCGCGCGCAACTGGATCACGCCGGCCGCGGAGATGGAAGACAGCTTCTTCCCGCAGAAGGAATGGATCGTGGACGCCATCCACGAGCGCGTCCTGCCTCTGCCCGGGCACGCTGTCAGCACAAACCAGAGCATGGAGGAGATGGCGAGGCGGAACCGCCGCGGGGTTTGAAGGCCGCGCGCCTCGGGGCTCTCACGCGCCGGAGGAAAATCGGTATCCCACCCCGTGCACGGTCAGGATGTGGCGGGGGTTGGCCGGGTCCTCTTCGATCTTCTTTCTCAGGCCCGCGATGTGCTGATCCAGGGTGCGCGTCGTTCCCTCGTACTTCACGCCCCAGAGCTCGTCCAGGATCATGGACCGGTCCAGGGCTTCGCCTTCGCGGCTCGTGAAGAGCCGCAGGAGACCGAGCTCCCGCGGGCTGACATCGAACTCCCGGGCTCCGCGGCTTCCCTTCAGGGTCCGCGGGTCCACGCGCACCTCCCCGAACTCGATGGGCGTCTCGTCTCTCGCATCGGCTCTTGCTCTCCCGCGGCGCAGGACCGCCCTGATGCGGGCAAGGAGCTCGCTGGCGCCGAAGGGCTTGACCACGTAGTCATCCGCGCCCAGCTCCAGACCCACCACCTTGTCGATCTCTTCCCCCTTGGCGGTCAGCATGATCACCGGCGTCACCGGGTCCCGCCGGCGGATCTCCCGGCACACGTCGAGCCCGCTGCGCCGCGGCATCATGACGTCCAGGAGGATGAGATCGGGCCGCGCCTCCGACCAGCGCGCCAGAGCATCTTCTCCGTCGAGCGCCTGTTCGACGGAGAAGCCTTCCCCTTCCAGCAGGTCGACCAGCCCCATGAGAATGGCGGAATCGTCCTCTGCAACGAGGATCCTCTGCTTCACGGCTGCTCCTCCTCCCCCGTCGCCGCGGCCGGCAGGAGCAGGACGAAGTCGCTGCCTCCGTCGTCCCGCCCGCCGCAGGTCACGTCCCCGCCGTGCTCCCGCGCTATCCGCCGGGCTATGGTCAGGCCGAGGCCGGTGCCGGGCACCCGGGCGGACAGGGAGTCGTCAACGCGAAAGAACTCCTTGAACACGCGTTCCCGATCCTTCTCCCGGACGCCGATCCCGCGGTCACGCACGTGCACCGCAACGCGGTCTCCCTCCCGCGCGACCTCCACGTCGATCTCCTTCCGTTCGGGAGAGTACTTCTCCGCGTTGGAAAGCAGGTTGAGAAGGATCTGCTTCAGCGCCTCGCCGTCCGCGTCAACGAGCAGGGCCGCATCCTGGCGCGTGAAGCGCACCGTGAAGCCGCGGCCTTCCTGCCGCGCGCGCTGGCCTTCCACGACCTCCTGGGCAATCCGCCCCAGGTCGACGATCTTCTTCGCGTACTTCTTCGTTCCGCGCTCGAGGGAAGAGAAGTCCAGCACGTTGTTGATGAGCCTCCCCAGGCGCTCGGTCTCCCCGGCCATGAGCTCGAGGTAGCGCTCCCGCTTCTCCGGCTCCGGACGCTTTGGCCGTCTCAGCAGCTCGACGAATAGGCTGATGGAGGTGAGAGGCGTCTTGAGCTCGTGGGACACGTTGGCGACGAAGCTCGCCTTCTTCTGGGCAAGGCGGATCTCGCTGTAGACCGACGTGAGCACCATGGTGCCGCCGCCGGCCACCGACACGAAAAGGATGAGGACGAGGATCCAGACGACGATGGAAGCGGAGCGCGCCTGGGCGGAGATGGAGGCCGGATCAGTGAGATATGCGGCTGCTTCCCACCGGGGGAGCAACTCCCCGATTTCCTGGGACACGAAGGGCCGGCGCCAGTCTCGCCCGGTCACTCCGGGGGGAGTGGCAAGCGGCGTCCCGGTCTCGTCAAGGATCGTGATGATCCGCGCCGGGGACCACGTGGACGGAAGAACTCCCGCGATCCGGTCGCGGAAAGGCGCCTGGGCGATCTCACATCCCGCGACCATGCCGTCCTTCTGCCGCGACCAGAAGAGAAGCGAGAGCTTGTCGTTGATGAACCGGGGAATGATCCCGAAGTCCCCCTGTGACGCGATGGTGCTGAAAAGCCCCGGCGTGGTGATGAGCTGGGAGCGACGCTCGATGGGGGGCTCCGACGCGGCGGCGGCCTTCATGATGAGAGCCGGGGAGACAGGCTTCTCGGCTGCTGCTTCCGCGGGGGTTGCCGCGCCGGACCCGGAACCGGCGGCGTTGCCGGCGGGACCGCCGGCCGCAGCGCCCCCGGCGGCGTTCGCCTCGGGGGACGCAGGTGCCTCGGTGGCCGGCAGCGCAGTATCCAGGGCGTCGGCCGGAGCAGCCCGGTCCTTGCCTCCTGCAGGTGCCGCCTCCGGGGCGGTGTTTATCTGCGGCTGGGCAACCCGCGTGTTTACCTGTTCTCCTTTTTCCCGGGCCTGCTCGTACACCTTGGCCTGGATTGCCGGACTCTGGCTGAACACATCCACGGCCCGCTGCCGCTCGATACTGCTGTCCGCCGGCGCGCTCTGCGCGGCCGCCTTCTGTGCCGGGGCAGCTTTCTTCTCATCTCGAGCGGGCGCCGGGGCCTCCTTGTCGAGCTTGCTCGCCTCCGCGAGGATCTCCTGCTGGTGCGCAACGGCGATGTTGCGGTAGACCGGCGTCGGCGTCTTGCCGCTGAGAAAGTCCTCGTTCTCCTGGAGGAACAGCCGGTCCGGCTCGCCCGCCCCTGGGCCCGACTCCGGCCAGAGGATGCTGTGGCCCGCGGAGAGGAGGAAGGGCGTGGCAACGAGCCCGTTCCTTTTCTGAAGGTCCGGGAGGAACCTGCGATAGTCGGTTCCGGGAGAAAGGTCGAAGACGGCGCGCAGCTCCTCCGCGATTCCCGTTGTCTGCGCCGTAACGAGGCCCGCGGTATGCGTGACCTCCGCCTGCAGCGTCGTGGCAAGCTGCTTCTCCACGAAGGCTTCCTCCCGGCCGGCTGCACGAATGGAGAGCACGGCAAGAAGAATGCTGGGAACGATGACGGCGGCTACAAAAATGATGCCGAGATACCGAGCCTTCACCCTGATGCTCCACCCCATACTACCACAGGAAAGGATGCCGCCGAACAGGAGCGGCAGGTGTCATCGGCAGGAAAATGGATTGTAAAGCTTCTGTAAAGCGACGTGATACAGGATCCCGACTACCGCGCCTTCAAATACCGAGCTGCCTTCTGATGAGCTGACAAAGCGAATCCTTGATCTCGGAATGCCTCGGTATTGGGGCCCAGCGCGAGCCAGCTCTCGAACGAACTTTTTTTCGATTCACGTTCTCACATCGTTACAGTGACTTCCCACTTGTCGTCAACCCAGTATTCAAGAGTGAACTTGCGCTCCATGACAGACACCGACCTCATAACAAGTATACTAAATCTCCATTTGGCTCGCTACTTCAATACCGCGCGCCCGCCTCATGAACACCTTGCCTCACGCGGCGTTTCGCCATACTGTGCATCATACGCCGCCAGGGAGTGAAAGGAGTCCGAAACCAATGCCGCGAAAGGTCCGCGTAACGGTCTGGAACGAGAACAGGCACGAGAAGAGCGACCCGAAGGTCGCCGCAGTCTACCCTTCAGGAATCCACGGGGCCATCGCGGAGTTCCTATCAAAGGATCCCGACCTCGAGGTCCGCACCGCAACCCTGGACGATCCCGGTCAGGGACTCGGAGACGCCGCGCTGGAATCCACGGATGTTCTGACATGGTGGGGACACGTGGCTCACGGAGAGGTGGGTGACGAGACGGCCGAGCGGGTGCAGAAGCGGGTGCTCCAGGGCATGGGGCTCATCGTGCTGCACTCCGGCCACTTCTCCAAGCCGTTCCAGAGACTCATGGGCACCTCCTGCGCGCTGCGGTGGCGAGAGGCGGGGGAAAAGGAGCGGCTCTGGGTGGTGGAGCCGGGCAGCCCCATCGTCGAAGGCCTTGGACCGTACTTCGAGATCCCCCACGAGGAGATGTACGGAGAGCGTTTCGACATTCCCGTTCCGGACGCAACCGTCTTCATCAGCTGGTTCGCCGGAGGCAACGTGTTCAGATCTGGCTGCTGCTTCCTCCGCGGAAGCGGACGGATCTTTTATTTCCGGCCGGGGCACGAGACGTTCCCCACGTACCACCAGAAGGAAGTGCAGATCGTGATCCGAAACGCGGTCCGCTGGGCCACCCCGGGGAACGGCCCGGTGATGAAGCTCGGCAGCTCAGAGCCGCCGCTGGAAAAGATCTGAGATCATGAGGCAGGAGGGCTGAGATGGCCGACGTGAAGGTGGGCTGGATCGGGACGGGTGTCATGGGGCGCTCCATGTGCGGCCACCTGCTCAAGGCCGGGCACCCTGTGGCGCTCTTCACCCGGACCCGTGAGAAAGCGGCGGACCTTGTATCGGCGGGAGCCGTATGGAAGTCCAGCCCGAAGGACGTTGCGAAGGCAAGCGACGTGATTTTCACCATGGTTGGCTTTCCTCACGACGTGGAGGAGGTCTACTTCTCTCCGGAGGGGATTCTTGCGGGCGTTCGGCCGGGAGTCGTGCTCTGCGACATGACGACCTCCGAGCCGTCCCTTGCCGTGCGCATCCACGCGGAAGCGACAAGCCGCGGCGCGGCGTCACTGGACGCCCCGGTGTCGGGCGGGGACGTCGGCGCCCGGGAAGCGAAGCTCGCCATCATGACCGGCGGGGACACGGAAGCCTTCGACCGGATCCTTCCGTTGTTCAGGAGGATGGGGGAGACCATCGTCCTCATGGGAGGGCCCGGTGCCGGCCAGCACACCAAGATGGCGAACCAGATCGTCATCACGGGGAACATGATCGGAATGGTGGAGGCGCTTCTCTACACGCAGAAGGCAGGCCTGGGGCAGGAGGCCATGATCGACATCGTCGGAAAAGGGGCGGCAGCGTCATGGTCCCTGAACAACCTCGGCCGGCGGATCGTGAAGGGAGACTTCAATCCCGGCTTCTTCATCAAGCACTTCGTGAAGGACATGGGCATCGCCCTGGAGGAAGCGCGGCGCATGAAGCTGTCCCTGCCCGGGCTCTCCCTGGTGAACCAGCTCTACATCTCGGCCATGGCACTTGGGATGGAGAACCTCGGGACGCAGGGCTTGTACAAAGTCATTGCGGCCATGAACGGCCTCTAGGACCAATCGCGCGAAGCGCGATTTATCCAAAGAGAAGGTCGACAAACCTGACAGGGCCTGACTCGTCCCATACGCGAATGCCCGGCCCGGGCCGCGTCACGAAAAAGCTGGCCTCCGCGGCGCGCTCCGGGTAGCGCCGGGAGTACTGCTCGCGCCAGGCGCGGACGAAACCCTCCGACCTCCCAGCCTCGACAAGGGCGAAGATGCTCCCGCCGAAACCGGCGCCGAAGCCGGTGGCTCCCGCGGCGCCGAGCCTCACCGCCGAGCGCTGAAGAAAGTCGATCTCTGGGACGATGTTCCACAGGAGCCGGCGGGAGGCATGGTGGGACAAGCTGAGCGCGCCGCCGAACGCGCGTGCGTCGCGCCAGAGGAGCGCCTGGAACGCCTTCGGCGTCGTGGATCTTTCTTCGAGGAGGAACTGCCGGACCCTCCCCGGAAGGTCGAGCTTTCGGTCCTCCGCTTTCCTGCCCGCGAGCTTTCCGAGCCAGCGGGAAGCGGAGGTCCCTCTGGTCTCCTTTTCGATGTCGCCGAGAACCCGGTGAGCTGTGCCATTCAGATCGTTGTACGCGCTCACGGCGAGGGATGCGCGCCGCGAGGCAAGGTTGTACTCCTCCAGGGCCGCGCCGGTCTTCTCTGCCCGCACTCCAGAGAACGAAACGACGAGGTCCCAGTCTTTCGGCCATGCCGCCCTGGCCTTGAAGACGGTTGGCGCGTACTGGTACAAAGACATGGTCCCCGCCTCGCAGTCGAGGATGGCCGTGTGGTCCTCCGAGCCGCCGAACGTCCCGACTCCCCTCCCGCCGGCCAGGTCCCGGAAGCTCTGTCCGTTCTCCGCGCAGGCGAG
>DATKLM010000052.1:0-14850 GCA_035542415.1 Spirochaetia bacterium | reverse complement strand
GGGGAGGCGCCTTTCGGGATCGCTTCCTCGCCGAGCGAAGGAGCCGAGCTGCTGTTCTCCGTGAAGCGCGTCGGGCTGTTCACCACGGAGCTGCACAGCCTGGAGCCGGGCGCGGCAATCGGGGTGCGTGGACCGATGGGGAAGCCGTTCCCTTGGGACGAGATGGTCGGAAAGAATCTGCTGATCATTGGAGGGGGGTTTGCGTTCACCACGCTGCGGGCGTTGGTCGCGCACGTCCTTCATCCCGAGCACAGGCGAAAGTTCGGTTCCGTGCTCGTCCTCTACGGTGCGCGCAGCCCCGGAGAGCTCATGTACGCCCGGGAGCTCGCCGCCTGGCAGGGCCGTGACGACATCGAAGTCCATTTGACGGTGGACAAGGCCGACAACGGCTGGGGGCAGCACGTCGGGGTCGTGCCGAAGGTGCTGGAGAACATCGCCCCGAGCCCGAAAAACAGCCTTTCCATCGTCTGCGGTCCGCCCGTCATGCTCAGGTTCACGCTTCCCGCGCTCACCGCTCTTGGCTTCCCCGACGAGTCCGTCATCCTGTCCCTGGAGATGCGGATGAAGTGCGGGATCGGCAAATGCGGTCGATGCAACATCGGCGGCGCATACGTCTGCCGGGACGGGCCGATTTTCACGCGCAAGGACCTGAACGCCCTCCCCGCCGAGCTCTAACCGCAGCCCCGCCTTCCTATCGCCTCCTCGGTCTCGATGGCGATCATCAACTCCTCGTTGGTCGGAACGACGAGCACGGGGACCCGGGAGGATGAGCTGGAGATGGTCGCCTCCACCCCGATCGCGGCGTTCCTTCCATCGTCAATCTCGATGCCGAGCACCTCGAGCCCCTGGCAGATCAGCCGCCGACTCTCCGGGGAGTGCTCGCCGATACCGGCCGTGAAGATCAGGGCATCGAGCCGTCCTCCGAGACTCGTCGCCAGCGAAGCGATATGCCGGCGGCACCCGTGAGCGAATACCTGCAGGGCGAGAGCCGCGCGGCGATTCCCCGATCCCGCCGCTGCCACGATGTCGCGCATGTCGCTGGAAAGGCCCGAGACCCCTTTGAGCCCGGATTCGTAGTACAGGAGCCGACGCACTTCCTGACTGCTCATTCCCAGCGCATCGATCATGTAGAGGACGGCGGCCGGGTCCACGTCTCCCGCCCGCGTGCCCATGGGCGCGCCGCACATGGTGCCGAACCCGAGGCTCGTGTCCACCGAGCGGCCGTCCCGGATCGCCGCGATCGAAACGCCGTTTCCCATATGACAGCTTACGCAGGCAAAGTCGCGAGTATCCCGTCCAAGAATCTCGGCGGCCCTTCGCGAGACGAAGCGATGCGACGTGCCATGGAAGCCGAACCTTCGGATCCCGTGCTCCTGATAGCAGCCGTACGGCAGAGCGAACAGGAAGGATTCCTCGGGCATCGTCGCGTGAAAGGCCGTGTCGAAGACCCCGACCTGTGGCACCGAGGGGAGAAGATTCCTGACTGCCCGGATTCCCGTGAGGTTGGCGGGATTGTGCAGCGGGGCAAGCTTTCCGCATTCCTCGATGATCGCCTCGACGCGGGGAGTCACGAGCTCGGCCCTGCGGATGGTCTCACCGCCGTGCACGACCCTGTGCCCGACGGCCGCAATCTCACGGACTGAAGAAAGAACTCCGTGCTGGGGGTCGGCGATGGCCTGGAGGATCAGCCCTATCCCCTGGGAGTGATCGCTGATTTTTGCCGCGCTTTGCAGCTTCTCCCTTCCATCCGGCTCGAACGTGAAAGTCCCGTCTTCGAGGCCGATACGTTCCAGCAGCCCGGCGCAGAGTCGCGAACGGTCGTCCATGCGAATCACCTGGAACTTGATGGAAGAGCTGCCGCTGTTGATGACCAGGACGATCATAGTGAGCTCCTGGAAACTTTGGTTTTTAAGGGAACCTCTTGTTGACAACCGCGCCAAGTATGATACACTATTGTCAATTCCGCAAAGGGGCATTTCATGGACGACAAAGGTGACCTGCAGGTTGACCTGCGGATCGCCAGGGGGATTGTCGAGGAGTTTCTCTCCACCAATAGCGCGGCGGGAAGCCGCCTGCCGCCCGATCTCCTCATTCCCCTCCTCCAGAAACTCCAGGACGCCTATGGGTACCTGCCTGCGCCTGTGCTGACATGGGCGAGCGATAGAACCGCGATCCCCCTGAGCCGGATGTATGGCGTGGCCACCTTCTATGCACAATTCAGCCTGGAGCCTCGAGGGAAACACTCCATCCGCCCCTGCCGGGGCACGGCGTGCCACGTGCGCGGCGGAAAGAAGATCATCGCCACTGTGCAGGCCGCACTGGGGCTGGAAGACGGTGAGACCGGCCCTGACCTGGCTTTTTCGTTCGAAACCGTCGCCTGCCTGGGCGCCTGCGCGCTCGCGCCGGTGACGGTCGTTGACTCGACGTACTACGGCAAGATGACGCCCCGCCGGGCAGAACAGATGATCCGTCAGTTGAGGGAGCCGGAAGGTGCCAGCACGGCTTGACTCCGTGGATGCCCTGGCCGCTCTGAGGGCCGGGCTGGCGGAGCGGCGGAATCCGGACCAGCGGATGATCTCCGTCTGCGGTGGTACGGCCTGCACGGCGTTCATGTATCCGCGCGTGCTCGTGGAGATCAGGGCTGAGCTGGAAAAACGGGGTTTGACCGGCTCGATTCCCGTGAAAGTCGTGGGCTGCCCCGGCTTCTGCTCGGTGGGGCCCATCGTCATCGTGCATCCCAGCCGGGTGTTCTATCCCCAGGTCCGTGAAGAAGACGTGTCACGCATCATCGAGAAGACCGTCCTTCGCGACGAGGTCATCGACGAGCTTCTCTACGTGGATCCTGCAACCGGCGCGCGAATCGTTCACGATTCCGAGGTCCCGTTCTATGCCAAGCAGACGAGGGTCGTGCTCGGCCTGAGCGGCGTTGTCGATCCGACCGACCTGGAGGACTATGTCGAGCACGACGGCTACGCGGCCGCCGCGAAAGCCCTCTCCTCCATGAGCCCGAAGGATGTCATCGACGAGGTGCGAGAGTCCGGGCTGCGCGGCCGCGGTGGCGCGGGCTTCCCGACGGGAGTGAAATGGGCGCTGTGCCGGGAGTCTCCGGGCGATGAGAAATACATGATCTGCAACGCCGATGAGGGGGACCCCGGAGCCTTCATGGACCGCAGCGTCCTGGAAGGCAACCCTCATGCCGTGGTGGAGGGCATGATCATTGCCGCGTACGCGATCGGCGCCCGGCGGGGCATCATCTACGTTCGCGCGGAGTACCCCCTTGCCGTTCGCAACTCCCGCATCGTCCTCGATGACCTGAGGTCCGCAGGCCTCCTGGGAGAGAACATTCTGGGGACGGACTTTTCTTTCGACATCGAGGTCCGCGAAGGGGCCGGAGCGTTCGTCTGCGGCGAAGAGACGGCGCTGATCGCGTCCCTGGAAGGCCGCCGGGGAATGCCGCGGCCGCGGCCGCCGTTTCCCGCGCAAAGCGGGTACCGGGGCAAACCGACCACCATCAACAACGTGGAAACCCTTGCCGCCGTGGCCCTCATCATCCGCAAGGGGAAGGACTGGTTCCGCTCCATCGGGACCGAGGGAAGCAAGGGGACCAAGATCTTTGCCCTCGCCGGCAAGGTGAGGAACACCGGCCTCGTGGAAGTCCCAATGGGCGCCACGCTGCGCCAGATCATCTTCGACATCGGCGGCGGCATCCCGAAGAACAGGAAGTTCAAGGCTGCCCAGATGGGCGGGCCCTCCGGCGGCTGCGTCACTGCCGCGAACCTGGATCTGCGCATCGACTACGAGTCGGTGAAGAAGGCCGGGGCGATCATGGGGTCGGGCGGCATGATCGTGATGGATGAAGCCACCTGCATGGTGGACATGGCGCGCTACTTCCTGGAGTTCACGCAGAAGGAGTCGTGCGGTAAGTGCGTTCCCTGCCGGGTCGGCACACGGCACATGCTGGATATCCTGACGCGGATCTGCTCGGGGGAGGGTCGGGAAGGCGACATCCAGGAGCTGGAGAGCCTTGCCAACGTTGTGAAAAACGCTTCTCTCTGCGGGCTGGGGCAGACTGCCCCGAATCCCGTTCTCTCCACGATCAGCCAGTTCCGCTACGAGTACGAGGAACACATCCGCCAGAAGCGCTGCCGCGCCTCTGTCTGTGAAGCGCTCGTACCGGCGCCGTGCCTCCACGCCTGCCCGGCCGGCGTGAACGCGCCGCAGTACGTGGCGCTGCTTGCAGAAAGCAGGGCCGCCGAAGCAGCGCGGATCGTGCAGCTTCGCAATCCCTTTGTGTCCGTGTGCGGCAGGGTCTGCGACGCCCCGTGCGAGCGGCGCTGCCGGCGCTCGGACGTGGATGAGCCCATTTCCATTCGCGCGTTGAAGCGTTTCGCGGCGGACGGTTCCGTGGGCTGGAAACCCCTGGTTGCTGCTCCGGCCGCGGGCACGCGGGAGACGGCCATCATCGGCGCGGGTCCCGCCGGCCTGTCGTGCGCGTATTTCCTCGCGCTCCTCGGCCGCCCCTCGGTCGTCTTCGAAGCCCTGCCGATGGCGGGAGGCATGCTCGCCGTGGGCATCCCGGAGTACCGGCTGCCCCGGCCGGCGCTCCAGGCTGACGTCGATTTCATCCTGTCGCACGGCGTGGAGCTTCGAACGAGCACGCGCGTGGGCTCGATTCAAACGCTGCAGAGCGAGGGATTCCGGGCGGTCTTCGTTGCCACAGGAGCGCATCGAAACCGGGCGCTCCGTATTCCCGGGGAAGATCTCCCCGGGGTAGTCGGCTCGCTGGACTTCCTGCGCCGCCGGGCTCTCGGTGAGACGGTGGCGTGCGGAAACAACGTGGCCGTGATAGGCGGCGGAAACGCCGCTATCGACGCGGCGCGTTCCGCTCTGCGGCTCGGCGCAAAAACGGTGACTCTCGCTTACCGGCGGACGCGAGAGGAGATGCCGGCTTACCAGGAGGAGGTCGACGCGGCGCTGGCGGAGGGAGTCCAGCTGATGGAGCTCGTGGCCCCCCTCGCGGTCAGCGGCTCGAACGGGCACGTCGACGGTCTCGGGCTGGCGAGGATGCGGCTTGGTGAAGCCGACGAGAAAGGCAGACGGCAGCCCGTCCCCATCGAAGGCAGCGATTTCCTGTTTTCCTGCGACATGGTGATCACCGCCGTGGGGCAGGTTCCTTCCCTCGAGACTGTCAATGGCCGGATGGAGACAAACGCACTTGGCGGGCTGAAAATCGATGATCTTACAGGCCGAACAGGTCTTCCCGGGATCTTTGCCGGCGGAGACTGCGTGTCCGGCGGCGCCACCGTCATCGAGGCCGTTGCAGCCGGACAAAAAGCCGCCGTCGCGGTGGACCGGATGCTCGGCGGCCCCGGCCTGCTCCCGGCGAACGTCGGACCGGGCCTGTGGCGGCCCAGCGATGAGCAGCTCTCCAGGGTCACAGCCCGTGCACAGGAGCCCATGCTCGCCGTGGCAGAGCGCAGGACTGGCTTCATGGAAGTGCAGGGTCCCCTGACCGGCGAGGCCGCGTGCGCGGAGGCCTCGCGGTGCATGCGCTGCGACCTGGAGCGCGCCGCGTCCCGCGCGGTCGCCGCTGCCGGGGCTGGAAGGACGGGGTAGATGGAAAGCATTCCCGTGACGATCGATGGCCGCGTGGTGAATGTCGAGCCCGGGGCCACCGTGCTCCAGGCCGCCGAAGCCGCGGGGATTCGCATCCCTCACCTCTGCCACGAGCCGCGCCTGAAGCCCTCCGGGGGGTGCCGGCTGTGCCTTGTGGAGATCAAGGGACAACCGGGGTTCCAGACCGCGTGCGCCCGTCCCGTCCAGGAGGGCATGGTCGTGTCCACGGCGACCGAGGCGGTTCGGAGCCTGCGCAGGTCCGTGCTGGAAATGCTGGTGAGCGAGCACAGGATGAGCTGCTCGACCTGCGACCGCGACGGTGACTGCCTTCTTCAAGATTACGCGTACGAATACCAGGTCGACGAGAAGCGCTTCGCTTCGGTTCCCCTTCCGCCCGGTGAACGGAACTACACCACGGAGAGCCTCGCCATCAGCTATGACCCCTCGAAATGCATCCGCTGCCAGCGCTGCATCCGCATCTGCGAGGAAGTCCAGGGCGTCGAAGCCCTGACTCTTGCCTCCCGTGGCACAGCCGTCCTCGTCACGACAGGCTTCCAGCGCGTCCTGCAAGAGACCTCGTGCGAGCTGTGCGGGCAGTGCATCGGCACCTGCCCGACGGCGGCGCTGCACGAAAAAGCCGCCCGCGGGAAGGGGAAGCCGAAAGACCTCGACCGCGTGCGAACGACGTGTCCCTATTGCGGAGTCGGCTGCCAGGTCGATCTCAACGTGAGCCGCGCCTCGAACCTGATCGTCAGGGTCACGGCCGAGCAGGGCGTCGTTCCGAACGACGGTCTTCTGTGCGTCAAGGGCAGGTTCGGGATGGATTTCGTGGGCCGTGGGGACAGGCTCACGCAGCCGCTCATCCGGGACAACGGCTCCTTCCGCGCGGCCTCCTGGGAAGAGGCGCTGGGCTTCACGGCGGAACGGCTCCTGGCCATCCGCGGCACGCGGGGTCCGGACGCCCTTGCCGTCCTTGCCTCGGCGAAGACGACGAACGAGGACAACTACATCATGCAGAAGCTCGCGCGCGCAGGCTTCGGCACGAACAACGTGGATCACTGCGCCCGGCTCTGTCACGCCTCGACGGTTGCCGGTCTCGCCATGGCATTCGGCAGCGGGGCCATGACGAACTCCATCGACGAGCTCCATGACACCCCGCTCATCTTCGTCATCGGCTCCAATACCACCGAGTGCCATCCCGTGATCGGCCTTCGCATCCGCCAGGCTGTCGCCTCCGGGCGCACAACTTTGATCGTGGCGGATCCGCGGCGCATATCACTCGCCGGCATCGCCGACCTCCACCTCCGCCATCGCCCGGGCACGGACGTGGCGCTCCTGAACGCGATGATGAGCGCGATCGTGGAGGAAGGGCTGGAGAACCGGGACTTCATCCTCACGAGAACAGAGAACTTCGACCAGGTGCGCGCGGCTGTTGCCGCGTGTCCCCCCGAGGTGGCCGCGAAGATCACCGGCGTCCCCGCCGGCGATATCCGGAAGGCAGCCCGGATGTATGCATCCGCGAAGAGCGCCGCCATCGTGTACTCGATGGGCATCACGCAGCACGCCACGGGGACCGACAACGTGCTCTCCGTCGCCAACCTGGCCATGATGACGGGGAACCTGGGCAGGGAGCATGCCGGCGTGAATCCCCTGCGCGGGCAGAACAATGTCCAGGGGGCCTGCGACATGGGGGCGCTGCCGAATGTCTACAGCGGCTACCAGAGGGTGGATGACGCGGCGGTACGGCAAAAGTTCCAGGCAGCCTGGGATGTCGATCTCCCCCAAGCGCCGGGGCTCACCGTCGTGGAGATGATGCATGCCGCCGAGGCCGGCCGTATCCGCGGGATGTACATCATGGGGGAGAACCCCGTGTTGAGCGACCCCGACATTGCCCATGTCCGCTCCGCGCTGGAGGCACTGGACTTCCTCGTTGTGCAGGACATTTTCTTGAGCGAGACCGCCGAGCTGGCAGACGTGGTCCTCCCCGCGTTCTCATTCGCCGAGAAGGACGGAACATTCACGAACACGGAAAGGCGCGTCCAGCGGATCCGGCGGGCGGTCCGCCCGCCGGGTGATGCCCGCGAGGACTGGAGAATCCTCTGCGACGTTTCCACGCGCATGGGGTACCCCATGGCGTACAGGGACAGCTCGGCGATCATGGATGAGATCGCCTCCACGACCTCGATCTACGGCGGGATTTCCTATGACAGGCTGGAAGGCGCCGGGCTGCAGTGGCCGTGTCCGACACGCAGCCACCCAGGCACCCCTGTCCTCCACCGGGAGAACTTCACCCGGGGGAAGGGCAGGTTCCACGCCGTCCAATTCATGCCGCCGCGCGAGCTTCCCGACACGGAGTTCCCTTTCCTGCTCACCACGGGACGGCTGCTCCCGCACTTTCATACAGGGACGATGACCCGGCGCTGCGACGTGCTGGAAGCCAGCGCGCCGCACGGCACGCTGGAGCTGAACCCGGCGGACGCCGAGGCACTCGCCCTGCACCAGGGAGAAACCGCCGTGGTGCGCTCACGCCGGGGACGGATCGAGATCCCGGTCGCGGTCACGCAGCGCGTGGACCGCGGCACCGTCTTCGTCGCGTTCCATTTCAAGGAGCACCCCGCCAACGCCCTCACGATCGCCGCGCTGGATCCGGTGGCCAAGATCCCCGAGTTCAAGGCGTGCGCGGTGGCCGTGGAGAAGCAGGCGGCGGATTCCTGAGGTAGGCTCCCCAGTAGCTCATCCCCACGAACAGCCCTCCGCCGACAACGTTCCCGAGGGTCACGGGAAGCAGGTTCCGCACGAGGAAGGTGTCCCAGCCCAGGGAAGCGATCCCTGCGCCCTCCGGCGCCGGGACCCCGGCCAGCGTCTTGAGAAAAACCCCGACGGGGATGAAATACATGTTCGCCACCGAGTGCTCGAAGCCCAGGGCGACGAATCCCATGATCGGGAAGAAAATCGCGAAGATCTTGCCGATGGTCTGGCGCGAAGCCAGCGCCATCCAGACAGCGAGGCATACCAGCCAGTTGCACCCGACACCGCGCAGGAGGGCCTCGATGAAGGTGAGGTTGACCTTTGCGGAGGCCACCTTCACCGCGTAGGCGCCCAGGGCGCCATCCGAGACCTTCCACAGCCCGGAATAGACGAAAAGGAGGGCGAGCATCACCGCGCCGATGAAGTTCGCCGCAAAGACCAGCGCCCAGCGCTCGAGCATCTTTCCGAGACCAATGCTGCCCGTCATGGCGCTGGACACCATGAGGTTGTTCCCCGTGAACAGCTCCGCCCCCGCAATGACGACCAGCATCAGGCCGAGGCTGAAAACCGATCCGCTCACGAGGCGCGTGAGCCCCGTCCCGATCCGCGCGGCGAGATCGAACGTGACCGTAGAGGAAAGCATGCCGCCGAAACCGATGTAGGCTCCGGCGAGGATCCCCAGAACGAAGACGGAAAGCCACGGGGAGGTCGTCTTTCCTACGCCGACTTTCCGCGCGACCGTCTCCGCGATGGTCTGGGGGGACTGGTCGTCGAGGGAGGGGACGGGGAAGGCAATGGACTTCACGATCCCCTCGATGCGTCCCTTTTCCCGCGCTTCCTCGCGCTTTCGGCGATTCACGGCCCGCGCCACCGCGGAAGTGATTTCATCCGGCGTGAAGGGCTTGGGAACGTAGTCCATGGCCCCGCGTTTCATGACCTCAGTTGCCCGTTCGAGAGAGGGGTACCCGCTGATCATGATGATCGCCGTGTCAGGAGAGCGCTTGTCCAGCACTTCCACGACGTCCACGCCGTCCATCTGCGGCATTTTCCAGTCGCAGAGGATCACATCGAACCGCGCGGAGGAGACCAGCTCGAGCCCCTCCCGCGCGCTCGTCGTTGTGCGGACCTCGAATCCTTCCTCAGAAAAGATCCTTCGGCATGATTCGAGAACGACGCTCTCATCATCGATCACGAGCATTTTCCTGGCTTCCATGGTGCCTGCCTTCAGTGGTGTGTCCTACCAGATTTCCGCGCTCAACCGCTGCTCCAGCCAGCGTCTTTGTTCCTTGCTCAGGGGGCCGATATGCTCCTCGATCCAGTTGATGTCTCCCGTGAGGATGGCCAGCTTCTCTGCGCCCGTCAGGTTGTACGGGTCGAGCGCGTCGGCCCCGTTGTAGAACAGGTCCGCGGTGAAACCGGGCTCCCGAGCCGCCCGCTCGAGCACGAGCAGCACCTCCGCGGGATGGACGAGCATCTGGTTCTCCGGCTGCCGGACCTGCGCCGAGGTGATCGCTCCCCGGACCGCCTGGAGAAGGCCGTCCGGAGTGAAGGGCTTCTCCACGTAGTCAGCGGCGCCGAGCTTCATGGCCTGTACGGCCGACGCCACCGTGGCATACCCGGTGATGATCACGATGGGAAGATGCGGTTTTGCCCTCTTGATGTCCCGCAGGACGCGCATCCCGCCGACTTCCGGCATGCGGATGTCGCTCAGCACGAGGTCGTATGCACGCTCCAGCGCCCACGCCCGGCCCTGCTTTCCGCTGGCGCTGAGGTCCACCGTGAACCCCTCCGCCTCCAGGATCCGCTGGACGCTCACCAGCACGATCTGCTCGTCATCGATGACCAGGACTTTTCCCTGCGGCATTTCATCCCCCCTGGACTTTCCTTACTCCGCGGCGGCGAGCGGGAGATGGATCACGAACGTGCTGCCCTGACCCGGCCTGCTCGCCACGTGGATGGTTCCGCCGTGGCGTTCGACAATGCCCAGAGAAACGGAAAGCCCGAGCCCCGTGCCCTTCCCCACCTCCTTGGTGGTGAAGAACGGATCGAATATCCTGTCCAGGATCTCGGCGGGAATTCCGTTCCCCGTATCGGCGATCTGGATCTCGATTCCCCGACGCCCCGGCGCCTCCGGCGACATGCTGAGGGACGTGGAAACGTCGATGTGGCCGCCCTTGTCGGTGGCGTCGATCGCGTTGATGAAGATGTTGAGGAGCACGCTCTGCATCTGGTTGCGGTCGAGCGTGCGGGATGGGAGGCCCTCCGAGGGGGTGAAGCAGAAGCGAACTCCCTTGATGAGGGCCTGGTGGGCCGCGAGCTCCATGGTCTCCACGATGAGACGGTTGACGTCCGTGGGCTCCGGCGCTATCTGGGTCTGGCGGGAGAAATCCAGGAGGCCCTTCACGATAGTGCGCACGCGCTCGGTCGACTGCGCGATCGTCGTCAGGTCCTTCCGGGCCGCCTCGTCGAGGTCCGTGCGCCGCAGCAGCATGTGCGTGAAAGTGAGAACGCCGGTGAGCGGGTTGTTGATTTCGTGGGCGATGCCGGAGGCCAGGCGCCCGATGCTCGCCTGCTTCTCCGACTGCAGGAGCTGGCGCTCCTGGTCCGCAAGGAGCTGCTTGCTGCGCATGCGGATCGCGGACAGCATGTCCGCGAAGGTCTTCTGGAGGATGCCGATTTCGCTGCGGGAAACCGGGCCGATCTGCGGCGTGAGATCTCCCGCGGAGACCCGGCGGCTGGAATCGATGAGCTGGTGCACGGGCTTCAGGATGAAGTACCCCAGCACGCTCCCCAGGGCAATCGCGGCCGCGATGCCGATCAGGGTGATGACGACGAAGACGAGCAGCGCGTTGGTGCGGATGTCCGCGTACCTCGCCTCCAGCACGCCAACGTAGAGCACTCCGACGCGGGTGCCGAAGATGTCGTCGATCGGCTCGTACGCGGTCACGTACCAGTCGTTGACGACAAAGGCGCGATCGCTCCAGCGCTCGCCCCGCTCCAGGACCTTCTGCGTCACGGCAGCCGAGAGGCGCGTGCCGATTGCCCGCGCGCCCGATGGCGTTCGGACGTTCGTGGAGATGCGCAGGTCCCGAAAGAAGATCGTCGCGGTCCCGATGAGCTGTCCACCGTATCTCTCCTGCCGGAACACCGTGTCACGAATCCTGTCCACGATGTCCTCGTTGCGGCTGAGAAGCGTGCCTCCGTACAGGACGCAGGGAGTGCCATCTTCGAAGAACAGCGGGACCGCGGCGCACACCGCGAGGCCGGCTGTTTCCTCCGTGTCGGCGCGAGGCGCGGCGCGCGGGGTGGGAAGGATCTGGATGCGCGCCCTCTCTGCAAGGGCGGGATCCTCGGCCGCCAGTTGCTCCGCGCTCAGCACCACCGTGCCCGAGACCGCGGCCCTGCGCTTGAGCGCCAGGGAGGCCACGGGATCGAGGGCCGCCGGCCGCAGGCTCCCCGTGCTTGCAAGCCTGGTCCCATCCGAGGAGACGATTGTCACGAAGTCCAGGCCGGCCGCGGCGGCCACCTCCGCGAGCCTGGCAGGCAGCTGTGCCGACATCCCCGCGTGCGCGGCGTTGCGGATCGCTCTCTCCCCCGTTGCCACGGTGAGGGCAAGCAGGGCGGATTTTTCGCGGTCATCATAGATCTCCCGCGCGCTGTTCAGGTCCTGGCTGACGCGTGTCTGTGCTTCGCGCAGCACGGCGCGGTAGATGAGCTGGACGCCGACGAGCAGGGAAAGCCCCCCGACCAGGAGTGACACCGCAAGAAAGCTCGCGATCAGGCGGAAACGCGTGGAAATGACCATTTCCGGCAACCATAGAGTCATGCATTCCTGATGTCAAGGAGATGTACTCGACGGCACCAGCGGGTCGAAGCCCGAAAGCTTCGGCCTAGCCTGTCTTCCTGGAGGCCTCGAGGTACGAATCAGCGTAGATGAACCTGTTCATCAGCAGATCCGCTGTGAGCATCGCTTTCATCAGCTCCTCGTCCAGCGGGTCCAGGATCGCGGAGTCCAGCCCGTGCGCCATGCACATGATGAGGAACGTGCGGTTGAGGAGCTGGTGTTCCTTGAGCCGCTGGGAGATGTTCGACAGGCCGATGGTCGTGTGCGGCGGCGGGTCGGAAAGCATCAGGAACTGGCTGATCGCCGAGAAGGTCCGGGTGGGCTGGTCCTGCGCGCAGTTGACCGGCAGGGTGATGGGATCGATGTAGAGCTCCTCCGTCGGGATCCCGTTCTCCATCGCCGCCGCCAAGATCTTTGCCGCTATCTCCACCCTCTTGTCCGTAGTGGACGGCACGCCTTCCTCGTCTATGGTGAGCCCGATCACGGACGCGTCGTACCTGCGCGCCAGCGGGAGCAGCTTGGCCAGGTCCTCCTCCTTGCCCGTTGTGGAGTTGAGCATCCTTTTGCCTTTCACCGCCTTCAGGCCGGCCTCCAGCGGTTCGTGCCGGGCGCAGTCGATGGACAGCCGGGCATCAACGGCCTCCTGGACGCAGTCCACCAGCCACACCATGTCCGACACCAGGTCCGTGCTCGCTGTTCCGACATTGATGTCCAGGATGGTCGCGCCGGCCCTGACCTGGCGGACCGCGAGGTCCTGGATGTACGCCGCGTCCCTCTTCTGCATCGCTTCCCGCACTTTCTTGAACATCCCATTGATCCGTTCACCGATCACGATCATGACTTGTTCCCTCCATCCGCCATGAGCTCGGAAATAGTGTTTCGCACGACCTCCGCGGCCCTGGGGTGCCGCAGAAGCAGGATATCCGCGCCGGCCTGCAGCAGGCTCACCGCGGTGATGGCTTCCCACATCGGGCCCCGCTCGCCTGCCGGTCCCCAGGCCGGGGAATCCGCGTCCGAGGCCCGTGCCTCTTTGGCTCTCCAGCTCTCGGCCCCCACGACGCACAGCACCGGCATCGCCATCATCTTGTCCGCGGCAAGGGCGGCAAGCCGTCCCCGCTCCATGATGGAGTAGGCGTACTCCATTCCGTAGCCCAGCCCCCCGGTGGTGGGGTACATCACAATGCGCTCCGGGGGGAATCCCATGTCGGAGACCAGGATGTTCACCTGCTTGGCAATGTTGATGTCCAGCGGCGACAGGCCGACGATGTTGTGGCCGTCCGCCAGGCAGGCGGCGGTGAGTGTCTTGTAGTTTTCCTGGCTCGCCATACCCAGCAGGCAGCGCTCCCCGGCAAGCGCCTGGCTCACCACGGGCATGACCTGGTTGTCCTTGGGATCATCATCGCTGCCCCAGATCATCAGGGGAACCTTCACCGCCTCTCGGATGGCCAGCACGGTGTCGCGGGCTTTTTCCGGCGGCGCGTTTCCCCGGTCGGGGTGGGTCGACTGGAGGCGTATGCAGATCATGTCCGCCTTGTACTCCTCCACGCACTTCTTTGCCCAGGCAACGGGATTGCCCGCCACGTCACGGTAGGGTTCCAGGACCGCATCGGGCCACTCCGCGGGGTCCGGAGCGGTATCGGGAACCTCGAAGCCGACGGCCGGCGGGCGGGTCTCCCCCTCGAAGCGCAAAAAAGGGATCGTCGTGTGACCGCCGATCGTGACCGTGCGCGACCGGGTGCCGCCATCCGCCGCGGTGGCGCCGATCGTCACCGCGTTGATCCTGCCGGCATAGGTTTCTCGAACATCGGGAATGCTCATCGGATCCCTCCTTGCGCTGACGTGGTCAGCCGGAAGCCCGGACCGACCGGGCAGAAAGAACTTCCTCCAGGACCTTCGACAGAGCGCCGTACGCGGGTGATGCGTCATCGATGCCGAGAAGGGGCGCTCCCGCGACTGCCAGCTCCATGACCATGGAGTCCTGGGGGATGGCTCCGAGGACCGTGAGCCCTCCGGCCTCGAGCTTCTCCACCGCCGCCGGCGGCGCGACCTCCGTCCTGTTGAGCAGCACGCCGCAAGCGCGGATGCGCAGGTCGAGGCTCCGGGCCAGGGCGCCGATCCGCACGGCCGCGGTGAGCGATGCGGAGGTCGCATCGCAGACGATGAGCAGCTGGTCCACGTCGCGGGTGGTGCGCCGGGAGAGATGCTCCATGCCTGCCTCGTTGTCGATGACGACGGACGGGTAGTTGCCGCCGCGGCCGTCCAGGTAGTCGCGCAGGAGCGAGTTCACGTAGCAGTAGCACCCCGGACCCTCGGGCCGTCCCATGGTGAGAAGGTCGAAGCCCCGTGACTCGCTCACGGTTTCCTGGATGCGGTAACGGATGTATTCGGGCTTGCTCATGCCCGCTGGCAGCGGATCACGGTTCGCGGAGAGCTCCTCGCGGATGCCGCCGACGGTCCCGTACTCCTGGACGCCGAGTGAGTCCGCGAGGTTGGAGTTGGGATCAGCGTCCACGGCGAACACCGGGCCGCGGCCGCGGGACAGCAGATACTTGACGATGAGCGCCGCGGTTGTCGTCTTGCCGCTGCCGCCTTTTCCCGACACCGCCATGACAAAGCTCATTGCTTCCTGCCTTTCAGCATCC
>DATKLM010000051.1:0-2411 GCA_035542415.1 Spirochaetia bacterium | reverse complement strand
CTCGTTCTCCTGTTCGAGGACATCGGCCTGTCGCTTGTCATGGTCTTTCTCCTGTTCTTCGTCTATCACTTTCCCCGGTTCCGGCGCGTGGAGAGCCGGGAGTTCAGGATCATTCTTGCCATTTCGATCCTGCTGAACACCGGCGTCCTTTGCCTCAACGTGTACAACCATTTCATCCTTCAATGGCGATTCAGCGATACCCGGCTCTGGGACATCTACTGGACGGCTTTCTATGCGAGCCTGACCGTGCAGTTCGCCGGGGCGATCCTCCTCCTGTTCCGCAAGGCGGCGAGGCTCTCCGGCCACGGCGCGCGGAGTTTCCTTGCGCGGATCGTGCGGCCGAACGGGGATGACGCCCGGTCCGCCCGAAACCTGGCCGTGATCCTGCTGCTTCCTGTCCTGTCGGTCGCCGCGTCTCTTGCCATGACCTACGGCGCGCTTCCTTTCGCGCTGGCGACGTATCTTACGTGGGTCGGCCTCCTCCTGTTCTACCTCCTGTTCGTCGTGATGTACCTCAACCACAGCGCGGATCCCATGACCCTGCAGATGAAGGTCCTCGGTGTCACCCTCGTTCTGATTCTCAGCACCATGGGGCTGGTCGCTCTCTTCGTGGGAGAAACGTCGGCACACGACTATCCGGGATTCTCCCGCCTGCCGGAGCGGGCGACCATCCGTTTCACCCCCAACGCGTCCCGAAGCTACGACATCAGGAACGCCGCCGACGGTTTCGATCCGGACCTGGGGCCGAAGCTCGACGTGGCGTACGGGCGCACGCCCCGAATCGTCGCGCTGGATTTCGACTTCCCCTTCTTCTCGTCGCGCTACCGCACGATCCACGTCCTCCATGGTCCCATGATCTATCTCGGGGAGAGCGCTCCGGAGAACGGGTGGGGCGGCTACAACCCGCAGCCCGCCATCGCGCCGCTCATCATGAACCTGGATCCGAGGCGCGGGGGCGGAATTCACCTCCGCTCATCTCCGGACTCCGTGACCATCACGTGGTTCCGGCTCCCGGAGCTCGGAGCGGACAACGAGAACACCATCCAGCTCGTCCTGCGCGCGGACGGGACCATCGAGATGTGCTTCCACGAGGTCTCCCCCGCGTACGGCCCGTCCGTCGAACAGCTGTACAACTACACCGCGGCCAGCACCACGGGAGGGGATCCCTCCCCGAGCGCCAGGCCGGCCCCGTTTCCTCCGCGGCTTACCGGGATCCACCCGGGGGGCCACGCCGTTCCCCTGGAGCCGATCAGCTTCACCCGCGGCCTGCCGTGGTCCGGCACGCGGCCGGCGGTGATCTTCGAGTCCCACGAGGCCGGCTTCGCGCGCTATCTCAGCGGCAGAATCGAAGTGCTCGCGGCGCTCACCGTCGCGGCAAGCATCCTCGTGCTTTTCCTCATTCCTCTTCTCCTGCGGACGAGCCTCTTCACCCCCCTGCGGGCGCTGTCACGCGGAATCCAGCAGGTGGAGAGCGGGAACCTCGACGTGACCGTGCGGGTGCAGTCCCGCGATGAGATCGGAGCAGTGACGAGATCCTTCAACAGGATGGTAGAGGCGATCAGGCGCATCGAATCGAGCTTCCACACGCTGGCGGAGGATGCGCAGGACGGCATCATCGTGTTCTGCGACGACCGGGCCGTCTACGCGAATCCCCGGGCCGCCGATATGACCGGACTTGCGGTGCCGGAGCTGACGCGGACCAGCTTCGATACGCTGTTCCGGTCCGCCGCTCTGCCCCCGTACGGCGTGCAGCCCGACGCGCCCGCCGAGGCTTCCGTGAGGACCGCGGCAGGATGCCCTCTGCCCGTGGAGCTGGTGTATTCCCGCGTTCTCTGGCACGGCAAGCCGGCCATTGCGGTCCTCATGCGCGACATCACGCGGAGGAAACGGGAGGAGGAAGCGGCGCAGCTGCAGCAGCTGAACTTCATGCGGACCGACAAGCTCACCTCCCTCGGCGTGCTGGCTGCCGGCCTGGCGCATGAGATCAACACGCCGAACCAGGTGATCCTCGCCAACGCCACCCTCCTGGCCGGCGCTTCCCCGCAGCTGGCCGCGGCGATGGAAGCGGCGGCGGACGGCACCGACGGGTACCTGATCGGCGGGCTTCCGGCGGCGGAGTTCCGCGACGCCTGGCCCGCGATGCTGTCCGCCATGGTGCAGAGCTCTGCCCTTATTGACGGAATCATCCGCAACCTGCGGGATTTCGCGGCGGACTCACCGGGCCGCGGCACAGCCCTGTTCGACGTCAACGCGGCCGTGCGCAGCGCCGTTGATCTGGTGGCCGCGCACATCAGGCGGAGCACGGACCACTTCGCCCTGGAGCTGCAGCCCGAGCTGCCTCGAACGCGCGGCAGCGCGCAGAGACTCGAGCAGGTGTTCATCAATCTCATCCTGAACGCCTGCCAGTCCCT
>DATKLM010000050.1:0-5975 GCA_035542415.1 Spirochaetia bacterium | reverse complement strand
GCGCCTGCATCCTCCGGTTTCACGCCCGACCGGTTTTCCTGCAGAACATGGAATACACCCGTCGATTGTACGCGCTTGGACGCGCGGCCAGGAGCTTCGCTTCCGCGTATCCCGCGGCCGCGCTGGCCTCCTCCAGGCGCGCCGGGGGCAGCGGAAAGGGAATCCAGGGGCTTGCCGACCGTACGTCGTACTCCACCACGACGAGTCCCGCCCCCGGCTTCAGCCAGGTCAGGATCAGACGCAGCGCGCCCACGAGGTCCCGCTGATAGTGCAGGGAGTTGGCGGCCACGGCGCCATCCAGCGGCGGCATATCGGAGAGTTTCGTGTAATCGGCCCGGACCAGCTCCAGGTGAAGCAAGGGAAAAGCCTCACGGATGACGCGGCCCTGCTCCCGGAGCGCCCGGGCGTCCGTGTCCACGGAGAAGATCCTTCCGGTCCCTCCCAGGAGGCCGGCAAGGGCAGCGGTGAACGCGCCCGTACCCGAGCCGAAGTCGGCCCACGTGCCGCCGGTCGATGTCACCCCCTTCTGAAGAAGACTCCGATGATCCTCGCGATCCATGGCCGTGATACAATAGATACGGAGGCCGGACCGGAGCGGCAAGAGCCCGCCGGCGCAAGGGAGGATTTCCATCCATGCTCGCTGAGTTTCAAAATGTGAGGCAGATCCCGAAAGAGGGGTATCGACGCTGGTTCGCGGACAACAACTTCGATCTCATCGTCTGGTATGACGATGAATCACGCCTGACGGGATTCCAGCTCTGCTACGACAAGACCAGTCATGAACGGGCGCTGACGTGGACTGCGGCGCACGGCTTCCAGCACAACCGGATCGACGCCGGTGAGACCCCGGGGCACATCAAGATGACGCCCGTGATCGTGGCGGACGGGGAGTTCAACGCCGGGCCCATCGCGGAGCTTTTTCAGCAGGAAAGCTCGGCAATCGACCCGGCAGTGTCGCGGTTCGTGTATTCGGCTCTGCGCGGGTACCCGCGGCGCCCGGACGCGGGCGCCTCCGGGAGCTGAAGCGGCGGGTCAGTTCACGAGTGGATGGTGATGCTGTCCACGACCTCGCGGCCGGCGCCATGGAGAGCCGCGATCTTCTCCACCTTCAGACGGTCGCTGTCGGAGCGCACGGTCCCTTTCAGGACGACCACTTCCTTGGACCGCGGCCACACTCCCTTCTTCTCGACGCTGACGATGATGTGGCTGGCGCCTTCGATCGTGGGATCGTCGTTGATTACCCGCATGATCTCGTTCTGGACCTTGTCCGCGTCACGCATGCTCCCACCTCCTCGTGCGCGGCTTCCCCTGGTGGCACAACTTTGAAGCAATGACGAGGCGGTCACCAGCAGCGACCGCGCCCATTGATCATTCTACATCACACTCCGGCGCCTGTCAAAGGCGGCCAACCGCCGCGCCCGCCCCTCCTAGAGCGCCGGGGGCTCGTCAGTGATGAGCCGCTCGCTCCGTGTCAGGTCGAACACGGCCTTTAGCAATTCAGCGTCCTCCGCGGTCTGGCGGATTCCCCGCCGCTCGAACATACGTTTCTGGATCAGGACCGCCTGGTCCGCCGGGCACTCGGTGATCTGGCCGAAGGAGCGCGCGTAGTTGCAGAAGCTGGGAACGTTCGTGCCGACGAAGCCGTACAGCATGCTGGACACGCCGATGATCTTGCCGGTGAAGATGCTCGTGTTGATGGCGCTCTTGGCGTAGTCCCCGATGATGCAGCCCAGGAACTGCAGGCCGGTGTCCACCCGCCGGTGGGGGAACTCAAGCCGCACCTCGCCGTAGGTGTTCTTCAGGTCGCTGTTGCTCGTTCCCGCCCCCATGTTCACCCACGACCCGACCCACGAATGGCCGAGGAACCCATGGTGCTGCTTGTTCGTGAAGGACTCGATGATGCTCGCCTCGACCTCTCCCCCGATTTTACACGTCTCTCCGACGCAGACGTGCTCCTTGAGGGAAGCGCGCTCGGTGACCCGGGAGCGCGCCCCGACGTGGACCGGCCCCTCGAAGTACGCGAAGTCACGCACCTCCACGCCGCGCTCAAGGACCACCGGTCCCGAGCGGGTGTGGAAGACCGCGGTGTCGGCAATGGAGACGTCCTCCGCGGCGTGGACGCCCGGACGGACCTCCCGGTAGGAGCCGCGGCCGATGCGGTGCGCGATGTTCGCCGCGAACAGGGGCTCGAGGTACTTCACCACTTCGAACTGGTGGTCGAAGGTTCGAAAAAGCTCCTCTTCCAGGAGGGGGAGCTTCAGCTCGAGGAGCCAGGGAGTGATGTTCTCAGGCGTCAGGGGCCGGGGCACGGACACCTCCGCCGGGAGGAACGCGGCGGACACCCGGCCCCCGGCGGTTGCCACGAACGGCTCCCCGTGTGAGGCGAGCTCCCGGAACTTCTCCATGTACCGAACGTCCGGGACGATTGAGGCGTTGAGAAAGAGCTTCGGGCCGTCGCCCGGAGGCCCCCCGCGGAACTGCCGGGCAATGAGCTTTCCCAGGTACCCGCGGGCCACCCAGGCGGGCTCTGCTCCCCCCGCCTCCGCCGCAATCTCGTGGAGCGTCATGCACGCGCACGTCACGGCAAAGGCGGGACGCGTCAGCGCCACCGGGTTCATGTCCCCCAGGAGATGGTCCTCGAACAGCACGATCTGCCGGTCCATGGCTACTCCACCGTCACGCTCTTGGCGAGGTTTCGCGGCTTGTCCACGTCACACCCCCGGGCCACGGCCACGAAATAGGCGAACATCTGCAGCGGGATGACGGCGAGGATCGGCACAAGCGGATCCAGCGTGCGGGGAAGGAAGATGGTCTCCTCGGCGAGGCCGGCGATCTCCGTGTCCCCCTCCTGGGCAACGGCGATGATCTTCCCGGAGCGCGCGCGGATCTCGTTCATGTTGCCCATCATCTTGTCCCGGATCTCCGCCTGCGCGGCGAGCACCACGGTGGGAACATCAGGCTCGATGAGGGCGATGGGCCCGTGCTTCATCTCCGCTGCCTGGACGCCCTCGGCGTGAATGTAGGAGATCTCCTTCAGCTTGAGCGCTCCTTCCAGAGCCGTGGGGTACTCGAACAGCCGCCCGATGAACAGGAAGTCCTGGAACGCGGCGTAGCGGCCGGCGATGTCGGAGATCCTGTCCTTCTGCGTCAGGAGCTCTTCCGCCTGCTGGGGAAGCCTCTCCAGCGCGTCCAGGAACAGGAGCCCTGCCCGAAGCGACATTCCGCGCATCCGGCCCAGGTGCACGGCAAGGAGGCTGAGGACGACGAGCTGGCTCGTGAACGCCTTCGTTGAGGCGACGCCGATCTCGGGCCCGGCGTGGATGTAGATCCCCTTTCCGCATTCACGGGCAATGCTCGATCCCACGACATTGCAGATCCCGATGGTCTCCGCGCCCATGAGCTTCGCCTCCCGAACGCCGGCCAGGGTATCCACCGTTTCCCCGGACTGACTGATGGCGACGACAAGAGTATCGGGCTCCAGGACCGGATGCGCGTAGCGGAACTCCGAGCCGAACGTCACCTGGGTGGGGATCCGGGCCAGGCCTTCCAGGAGGTACTTGCCGATGAGGCCGGCGTGCCAGGAGGTGCCGCAGGCCACGATGTGGCAGTGTTTGACCGAACGGAGGAGCGCCTCATCCACGCCGCCGAGCTTCGCCGTGCCCTCCGCGCGCACGATCCTGCCCCGGTACGCGTTGTGGATCGACTCCGGCTGCTCGGAAATCTCCTTCAGCATGAAGTGGGGAAAGCCCCCGCGCTCGATGTCGGGGAGGCTGAACGCGATCTGCTGGACGCTCTTGCTCACCGGCGCGCCTTCGAGGGTCTTCGTCTCAAAGCCGTCCCCGTGGAGGATGGCCGCCTCCCCGTCATCGAGGTAGATCACCTCCCGCGTGTGGGCCACGAGCGGCGCCGGGTCACTCGCCACCAGCGTGCGGTCCTTCCCCAGGCCCAGGACGATGGGGCTGCCGTGCCGGGCCACGAAGATGGCGCCGGGCTCCCCGGCGTAGAGAGCGGCAATCCCGTACGCCCCGACGAGGAGCTTCATGGCCCCGAGGAAGGCCGCGGAGAAGTCCTGCTCCGATTTCAGGAACTCCTCGATGAGATGCGGGATGACCTCGGTGTCGGTCTCGCTCGCAAACCGGTGGCCCTGCGCCTGGAGCGTGGAGCGCAGGGCGGAATGGTTTTCGATGATGCCGTTGTGGATCACGGCGATCCGCCCCGTGCAGTCCGTGTGCGGGTGGGCGTTGATCTCCGTGGGCGCGCCGTGCGTCGCCCAGCGCGTATGGGCTATGCCGGACCGGCAGCCCCGGCCGCCCAGCTCGATCTCCGCTGAATCCGCCGCCCCGATCCTTCCCACGCGTCTCAGCAGGGAGAGTTGGTCGTCACACGCAACGCAGACTCCCCACGAGTCATATCCGCGGTATTCCAGGCGCTTGATTCCCTCGATGAGGATGTGGGGATTTGCATCCGACCCGGTGTATCCGAAAATTCCGCACATTTTTTCGACTCCGTTCCGCGGGCCCAGCCCGCGCGTCCGCGCCGCGCTTGACATCAGCCCGCTGACGGGATGGATGTCCCGCCATGCAGCCCTTCGCGAGCGCCTGCCCGCCGAGAGTAGCATGAATGCCCGCGGCCGGTCAAAACACGGATCGGGAATCGTCGTGAACCTACGGTGAGCCTGCACCCGCGACGTCGGGATAGTGCTTCTTGAGGCACTCCGGGCACAGCCCGTGGCTCATGTCGAGGTCCAGGTGCTCCTTCAGGTACTGCTCCATGGATGCCCACTGTTCCTCCGCGGTGCCGCGGACCTTGCCGCAGTGCATGCAGACCGGCACGATCCCCTGCGTGGAGACGAGCTCGCCGATCTCCTGAAGAATCAGCAGTGCCAGCGGCGGCGCCGTGTCCGTGACCGGGCTGGTCGTGATGAGGAGATACACTTCCCGCGCGCCGCCGGGGCCCACGAGGTGCATCCTCTGCGGGCGCCGCACGATTTTGCCTTCCCGGCAGGAAACGCCGACAGATCCGCGAATCACGCACGTCTTGCAGGCCTCCGAGGCTCCGCATCCGCCGAGGGCTTCGGTGGCATGGATGCAATGGAGCGCCTCGCCCCCCTTCCCGGTGAGGGCAAACGCGGGATTGTCTCCGAGCATCGTCGATCCGATCCGGTTGAACCCGATGATCCTCACCTCGTCGTTCACGACGAACAGCGGGAACGGGACCGAGTCGATGAGGGCGCGATTGAATTGGGGGTCATCATGCGGCGTCATGGATCGCCCTCCCTTTCCTTCGCCGAACGCGAGTACGCGTTCGACGAGTACGTCGTCCCTGGCCTCAGAAGTCGACATCAAAGTCCTGATACGCGCCCGTCCAGGCCAGCCATTGCACGTCCACGCTCGTGACGCGCGAGCCCGGCGGACCCTTGTGGAGCCAGGAGACGAAAACCGCCAGCCGCCGTGCGTCGCCTTCCGCGGCCACTTCGACGGTGCCGTCAAAGCGGTTGGCCACCGTGCCGCTCAGGCCGAGCGACCTCGCCTCCCGCACCGCCGAATACCGGAATCCCACGCCCTGCACGCGCCCGTGGACCACGGCGCGGAAGCCCCGCCTGTCAGGAGGCTCCGCCATCTCTTTCTCCCGCCGGGCCCGCGCGGGTGTCGGCGAGCGTTGCCGCGATGAGGGACTCCAGTTCCGTGTAGTCGTACGGCTTGTAGACGACGGGGAACGGTATGGGGAACTCCGGCTGGAGGAAGCCGCTGGTGATGATGACCTTCTTGTCACGGCAGAACTCCCTCAGAAAGCGGATCCAGTAGTCGCCGCCGAGAATGTCCATGCGGTAGTCTGTGACCACGAGATCCACGGGATGATCGAGGATCTGCTTGATGGCCCCGACGCCGTCGGAGGCAACGAGCACCTCGTGTCCCTTCTTCCTGAGGAAGTCCCGCAGGGTGAGGCGGATCGAATCCTCGTCTTCCACGACGAGG
>DATKLM010000049.1:0-29284 GCA_035542415.1 Spirochaetia bacterium | reverse complement strand
GCCGATCTCCGCGTTCCAGGGCGTCCAGTTCATGCTGGCCGACATGGCCACCCAGGTGGAAGCGGCGCGCGCCCTGGTCTACGCGGCGGCGCGCAGCATCGACGCGGGGGAAAAGGACGTGTCGCGCCTGTCCGCCATGGCGAAGGTGTTCGCCTCCGACACGGCGATGAAGGTCACCACGGACGCGGTGCAGATCTGCGGCGGCTACGGTTACATGAAGGAATACCCCGTGGAGAAGATGATGCGTGACGCCAAGATCACGCAGATCTACGAGGGGACCAACCAGATCCAGCGCGAGGTGATCGCCCTCGGCCTGATCAAGGAGAGCGTCCGCGGAGGAAACGCGCAGGGCGGCGCGGCCGCGAAGACCTGAGGTTTTCATGAAACTGTTCGTCAGCATCAAGCAGGTGCCCGACACCACCAACGTGCGCATCAATCCGGAGACCAACACCCTGGTGCGCGAGGGGGTGCAGTCCATCATCAATCCCTTCGACGTGTACGCCCTGGAGGAGGGCGTGCGCCTGAAGGAAAAGCACGGCGGCACCGTCACCGTGATCACCATGGGGCCCCCGCAGGCGGTGGAGGCGCTGCGGGATGCCATCGCCCTGGGTGCGGACAACGCGTACCTCGTCTCCGACCGCGCGTTTGCGGGCGCCGACACGCTGGCCACCGCATACGCCCTTTCGTGCGCGGTCAGGAAGCTCAGCGGAGCGGACGTCATCCTCATGGGCAGGCAGGCAATCGACGGAGACACGGGACAGGTCGGCCCGGGGGTCGCGGAGAACCTCGGCATTTCCCACGTCACCGACATCCGCAAGATCGAGGAGATCACCGACTCCCGCATCGTCGTGGAAAGGCTCCTGGAGGAAGGGTACGCCCGGCTCGCCGCCCGGCTGCCCATTGTCCTCACCGTGGTGAAGGAGATCAACACGCCGCGTCTTCCATCCCTGAAAGGGAAGCTGGCCGCGAAGAAGGCGGAGGTCCCCGTTCTCAAGGCGGAGGACATCGACGCGGACCTGGAAAGGCTCGGCCTGAACGGTTCGCCGACCCAGGTCATGAAGATCTTCACCCCGACAAAGCCTCCCGGCGGGAAGAAGTTCACCGGTGAGCCGTCCGTGACCGTGGGAGCGCTCCTGTCCGAGCTCACCGAAGCGGGCATCTCCATCCGCAAGACCGGAAAATAGGGGAAGCATCATGGACCCGATTCGCGTCATCACGCAGAACTGCGTGGGCTGCAAACTGTGCGTGAAGGCATGCCCCTACGATGCAATCACGATGACCGGGCCTCTCGTCGAAGGAAAGACCGACCGCGCCACCGCCGTCATCGACCTGGGGAAGTGCACGCTCTGCGGCGCGTGCGTGGAAGCCTGCAAGCGCTATAACGCCATCGTCATCACGCGGCGGACCTTCAAGGGGCAGGACGTCACGACGTACGCCGGGGTGGCCGTTCTCGCCGAGCACCGCCGCGGAAAGATCGCCTCGGTCGTGCCGGAGATCATCGGCGCGGCCCGCGCGCTTGCCACAGCGCGCTCCACCACGGTGAGCGCCATCCTCGTGGGCAGCGGCGTGCGCACCTATGCGGACGAGCTCCTGTCCTACGGTATCGATGAGGTCTGGATGATCGATGATCCTTCCATCGGCGATTTCGATGAGGACGTGCAGGCCGAGCTCGTCTCGGAGATCCTGCTGGAGAAGAAGCCCGAGATCTTCCTCGGGGGCGGAACCGTGGTGGGCCGCTCCCTGCTTCCCCGCGTTGCCGCGCGGATCCTCACCGGTCTCACCGCGGACTGCACGGAACTGTCCATCGACGCTGAATCCCAGCTCCTGAGGCAGACCCGGCCCGCCTTCGGCGGCAACATCATGGCCACGATCCTCACGCAGAACCACCGGCCGCAGATGGCAACCGTGCGGCACAAGGTCATGACCCCGGCGGAGAAGGTCAGCGAGCCGAAAGGAAGAGTCGTCGAGCTGAAGCACATCCCCGTTCCCAAGTCGAAGCTCGAGTTCCTCGAGTTCGTGGAGGAGAAGAGCGCGACGGTGAACCTCGTGGAGGCGGATGTCATTGTCTCCGGCGGACGGGGAATCAAGGACCCCAAGAACTTCGCCCTCATCGAGCAGCTCGCGCTGGCCACGGGCGGCGCTGTCGGCGCGTCACGCGCGGCGGTGGACGCGGGATGGATCCCCTATTCCCACCAGGTCGGCCAGACGGGAAAGACGGTGAAACCCACGGTGTACATCGCGTGCGGAATCAGCGGCGCCATCCAGCACCTTGCCGGCATGAAGGGATCGGACATGATCATCGCCATCAACTCCGACCCGAATGCTCCCATCTTCGACGTGGCCCACTACGGGATCGTCGGGGACCTGTTCCAGGTGGTGCCGGAGCTGATCAGGAGGCTCGAGGCCGCGGGATAGGGCGGGCGCCCAGGACTGAGCGTCGGGCGGCAGCGCGCGGAGGGCGCACGGGCGAAGCCCGTGCGGTCCGAAGGACCGAAGCGAAGCGGAGCCCATAGCGGACCGACCCGCCCGCCGACCGTGCGCGTGTGCTGCCTGGCCAATTCCGACCTTTCGGGCGGGGCACGCCCTCAGGTTGACTGCGGAAGCGGAAAGTAGCCTTCCATTTCCTGCGTTTTTCCCAAGGGTGGTGCGGTGTCTTGCCGGAAATCCGTGGCGCCGGGCCGTTCCGGCCCGCGGCTCACCTGCGCGCCAGGCGCGAAGTTCGCGCCGCAAGCTCCGTGATCGAAAGCTTCTCTTTACCCTTGAGGTAGGTCTCCAGCGTGTCGCCGAGGGGCGCCGCCCAGGCGTCGGGCACGCCGCCCATGATGCCCAGCATGTTGCCCACCAGGCCGGCGTTGCAGTCCACGTCCAGGCCCGCGTGCGCCAGGAGCTGGAAGGAGCGCGTCATGTCGCCCCCGCCGTACCACAGGGCAAGGGTATCGGCAGCGAGGTTCGGGTAGGCGTGGATCCAGTTGTAGCGCTCGAACCGCCGGTCCAGGATGCCCCACGCCGCGAGTGGATCTGACTGACGGGCCACGACTTCCAGGCACTCGCGGACCACGGAAGCGTACTCGCTCCGGCGCGGCAGCCATCGCATCGCCTCCTTGAGAAGCGCTCGAACATCCGTCCTCACGAACGCCAGGGAGGTCAGCACTGCCGCGTACATCTCTCCGTAGACTCCGTTCGCTGCATGGGAAACGACCGCGTCCATGTGCGCGAGCCGCGCAGCTTCCCTCGGCCAGCCCGGGGCGAGCATCCCGCAGATCATGCCGCGCATCTGCGCGCCGATCCAGTCAGAGAACGGGTTGCGCCAGGAACCGGAGAGAGGCGGCATGATGCCGTCCGCCAGGTTGTGGAGCGCCACGCCTTCCGCGGACCACCCGAAGGGGATCTGCCGGACCCACTCGATTCCGATGTCGCGGGATGAAATGCCGCGGCCCGTGCGCTCGAACACGTCCAGCAGAACCAATTCGTACACAACGTCGTCATTGACCGTCTCCGGCGTCGTGACGTAGCGGTCGACCACGCCATAGACCTCGGCGATCCTGTCTGAATGATACCCCTCGATGGCCGTGCCGAACGCCCCTCCGGCGAGCTGCCCGCGCCAGCCCGCGAGGATCTTCTCTTCGAGGCGGCTCACCGGATGCCTGTCGCTGCCGCGCGCTTCCATGGCCTGTTCGACCTGCTCCCACGTCTGGGGCTGCTGAAAGGTCCAGTACGATGACGACGGATCGCGCGGGGCGTCGTGAATCGCGGCAAGAAGCTCGGTTGTCAGCGCGCGCAGCCCGTCCCTGTCCTTTGCCCGCGCAAGCTCCATGCCGGCCGGCAGAAGCTTCTCCGCCGCCGTCATGTCGAAGCCGCGGTTGGCCATGGACTCCACCATCTCTACGTAGGGGATCTCGGGGGCGCCGGAGCCGGGCACGTGTGCGTCCCACAGGAGCGCAATGAGGTCGTCCCCTGTCGGGAAGACCGTGGCGCTCGTGTACCAGTTGCTTTCGTGAACACGCCGGTCCACCGGGACCGCGGAGAGGCGCAGCTCCCGGTCGATCTCCCACGCATGTCGCGGCCGCGGGTTCATGCCCTGCCTTTCGTCCGCCGGGAATACGCGTAGAGGGCCGCGAGCGTGGCGAGGTACGGCACCATGGACGTGAACTGCGACGGCACGGAGTAGCCCTGCAGGAGGAGGCCCATGCCGTCAAAGAAGCCGAACACGACGGAGATGAGCGCAATGCCCCAGGGATTGCCGCTCACGAGAATGATGGCGGCGAGTGAGATCCACCCCCGGCCTGCGGACATGTTCTCCGCGAAAAGCCGCACGTATCCCAGGGACAGGAACGCACCGGCCAGCCCGCAGAGAACGCCGCAGGCGAGCAGGGAATACACGCGGACGCGCGCCGTGGAGACGCCGCTGGAGTCCAGGCAGGCCGCGTTGAACCCCGCCGCCCGCAGGCGCAGGCCGAACCTCGTGCGGAACACCAGCCAGGCCGTCAGGATGATGGCCAGCACGGCGAGATACACGACGAAGTTCTGACCGGAAACGATCTGGCCGAGGACAGGAATGCGGTCCACGACGGGGAGATGCACGGCTGGAATCGGCACGATGCCGGGATTGGCAAAGACTCCCTTGACCTTGAAGATCTGTCTCAGGAGATACGTCGTCGCCCCGACGGCAAAGAGGTTCAGCGCGATCCCGGTCACGAACTCATCCGCGTGCAGCACGACGGCGAACAGGATGAAAATGACGGCCATGACGAGGGAGAAGATGATGGCGAAGGCGATGCCCAGGGGCCAGGAGTGGAAGAAGTACGAGCCGAGGACCGCGCCGAAAGCGCCGGTGAGCATCATCCCCTCCATGGCGATGTTGAACACCCCGGCGTAGTACGTGTAGGTGCCGCCCAGCGCCGCAAGGAGGATGGGCGTTGCCCCGGCGATGGTGCCGTTGACCAGGCCGATGAACACGCTCACGAGGCGGCCTCCACTGCCTTTCGCTCCGCGGCCTTCCGCCGCGCCTCCAGCCTGTCCAGCGCGACGCCCAGGTACTTTCGTCCGGCCACGATGACCAGCACGAGCACGGCCTGAAGGACCTGGCTGATTTCGCTCGGCACATCGGTGATCAGCTCCATGCCCAGCGCGCCGGTCTGGATGGCGCTGAAGAACAGCCCGTAGAGCACCGTGCCGAGGAGGCCATTGTTCGCCACGATGGCGATCATGACCCCGTCCCAGGCATAGTTGGCCCCCAGCCCCTTGAGGAATCGATGCGGCCCCGCCATGACGACGAGGCCGCCGGCCAGCCCGGCCAGCGCGCCCGTGAAAAGCATCACCGCAGTGAAGTTGCGGTTGATGTCGCAGCCGCCCAGCCGGGCGAAAAGCGAGTTCTGCCCGGAAAGCCGCCACTCGTATCCCGCTTTCCAGCGCTGGAAGACGAACCAGGAAACACCGACAGCGGCGAGCATGAAGAGGATGGCCGTATTGAAACCGCCCAGGTCCCCCAGCCAGCCGCTGGCGGCGATCTGCTCCGTCATGGGGGAGTACGCCTTGGGGTCCAGGAGCGGGAAGGCGATCACCCACGCGGTGAAGAAGTCCGCCACCATGTTCAGCATGAGCGTGACGATGAACTCGCTCATGCCGAAAGCCCTTTTCAGTGATGCAGCCAGCCCGGACCAGAGCGCGCCGCCCGCCATTGCCAGGAGAACGAGGACCGGGATCTCGAGCCCCGGGGGGAGATGGAGCACGAGGCCGCCGATGGTGGCGCACAGGGCGCCCATGACGAGCTGGCCGGGCTGGCCGAGGTTGACCGGGCCGCTTGCGAACGCGATGGATGCGGACAGTCCCGTGAGAATCAGCGGCACGGAGTTCTTGATGGTGGTTGCCAGCGGTGAAAGGCCGAAGAGGGAGAACTGGAACAAGGCCTGGTATGTCGCGATGGGCCGGAAGCCCTGCGCGAGCATGATGACGGCCCCGATCACGAGGGCAATGACGATGCCGGCGGCGCCGGTGATGGCCTTGCGGCTCATGATGCGCGGACCTTGCCTTCCAGCATGAGCAGGCCGACCTGTTCCACGGTTGCCTCTTCCACCGGGAGATCAGCCGCAACCTCGCCGCGGTGGAGGACGACGATCCGGTCCGCGATGAGAAACAGCTCCTCAAGGTCCGCCGAGATGAGAAGAACGGCGCGGTCCTCCTCGCGGATCCTCAGGATCTGGCCATGCACGTACTCGATAGAGCCGACATCCAGGCCGCGCGTGGGCTGATCCAGGAGCACAAAGGGACTTTCCAGGAGCAACTCCCGGCCGAGGATCACTTTCTGCTGGTTGCCGCCGGAGAGGGAGGCAAGCGGAGCCATCTTCGACGCCATGCTGACGGAGAACGTCTTTTCCAAGGCATCCGTGAACGATCGGGCGAACCGGTAGTTGAGAAGCAGTCCTTTCCATTGGGAGAAACGTCCGTCCAGCCGGTGATGCGTCATGATGACGTTTTCCATGATGGAGGCGGAAAGGCTCCCCCCCATGCGACCGCGATCTTGAGGCACGAAGGAAATGAGCCGCCGCCGCCGGATGATCGGAAGCCGGGCAATGTCCTTTCCGCCGATCCTGATGCTGCCGGCAGAAGGCCGGCTCAGCCCGATGATCGTATTCACCAGCTCCAGTTGCCCGTTTCCTTCCACGCCGGCGACGCCGACGATCTCCCCGGCCCGCACGGAAAGATGGACACCGGAAAGCTTCTCCAGCCCGTCGGCGTCCGTGAACGAAAGGCCGCGGATCTCGCATACCGCCGGGCCGGGAGAGTGCGGCGCGCGGCGGGAGGTGAGCACGACATCCCGGCCCACCATCATGCGCGCCAGCTCCCGGCGGTCCGTTGCCGCCGCATCCACGGTGCTCACCTTCTTCCCCCGCCGCATGACGGTGATGCGGTCACTGAGGCTCACCACCTCCTCCAGCCGGTGGGAGATGAAGAGGATCGTGTGCCCGTTGTCGCGGAGTCTCCGCAGCTCGGCAAAAAGCTGCGGCACCTCCTGCGGCGCCAGGACAGCGGTGGGCTCATCGAGGATCAGCACCGACACCTCGCGGTAGAGAAGCTTGAGGATCTCCACCTTCTGCCGCGCCGCAACGGAGATGTCTCCGACGAGCGCGTCGGGGTCGAGGTTGAACTGGAAATCGTCGATTTTCCTGCGGACCGCGCGCCGCGCTTCCTTCACGTCCGTGCGGTCCAGCCAGCCCACCGGCTCGTGGCCCAGGACGATGTTTTCCCAGATCGTGTACTGCGGGACGAGGAGGATCTCCTGGTGCACCATCCCGATGCCGGCGGCGATGGCCTCCGCGGGCTGGCGGAAGTGCACCGGCCTGCCGTTCAGGAAGATGCGGCCGCCGTCACGCGGGACGAGGCCGTAGAGCACTTTCATGAGCGTGCTCTTGCCGGCCCCGTTCTCTCCCACGACGGCGTGAATCTCCCCCGTGGCGAAGGAGACCGACACGTCGTCCACCGCCACGACGCTCGGCGGGTAGACCTTGACGATGTTCTCGAGCCTGATGAGCTCCGTCAGACGGTCCGCTACTTCCAGACGTCCTGGCCGTTGTACCGTTCCACGGCGAGCTTCCCGTCGACGATCTGCTGGCGAAGGTCCATCACCTTGTCGATGATGCTCTTCGGCAGGACCTGGACCTTGGCATCCAGGGCGATGTCCACCCCGCCCTGCTTGATCCCGTACTCCAGCACCTGGCCGGGCTTGTACGTGCCGTCCTTGATCGTCGCGAAGACCTTCTCGATGGATGCGCCGACGTTTTTCACGTCGCTCGCGATGATCGAGCCGGGCTCCATGTCGTTCTGGTTCGTGTCCACACCGATGGCGTACAGCCCCCGCTCCTTGGCGGCCTGGAGGACCCCGATGCCCGCGGCGGCCGCGACCTGGAACACGACGTCCGCCTTCTGGTCGAAGAGCTGGAGCGCCGCCTGCTTCCCCTTTGCCGAGTCGTCCCAGGCGCCGCCAAGGGACTTCGTGAGAACCTTGATCTGCGGGTCCACGCTGTGAACGCCGTTCATGTAGGCAAAGACGAAGGCGCTCACGACCGGATCCGTGTCCCCGCCGACCACGCCCACGATCTTGTCCTTGTTGATCTTCTTGATGGAGGTGTCCTCCGTGGCAAGCCCGGCAACTACGCCGGTGAGGTACGCGCTCTCCTCCTCGATGTAGTCAACCGAGGTGATGGTCTTCTTCGAGTTCTGCACGACCGTGTCAAGGTTCACGAAGATCTTGTTCGGGTTCTTGTCCGCGATCTCCTTGAGCTGGTCCTCGTACCCATAGGAGATCACGAAGACCACGTCCGCGTACCCGACGGCGGCGGTGAGGCCGGGCTGGTACTTCGCCGCGTCGAAGTTGCACTCAATGGTCCGCGTTTCCACGCCGTACTTCTTTGCGATGGCATCGATGCCGGCCTTTCCGGAATCGTAGAAGGCATTGTCGCCGAGCGCGCCGTTGATCAGGTACACGACCTTCTGCGCCTTGGATCCCGACGAGCCCGGCGCGCAGCCCCCGAGCAGCGCGAGGGCCGCGGCCAGTACGAACACGAGTGTGACGAGCCTTTTCATGGCAACCTCCTCGTTATGCCGGCGACTGTACGCGAAATCAGGGCGCGGGACAACCGCCCCGTTTGTCAGTACATTCAGGGATGGAGAACCGTATGACAGTGAAGATGACGAAGGGCAAGTTCGAAGGGATCAACTCCTGCGCCAACGATAAGGGTGTGATCGCGGCCGCGGCCATGGACCAGCGCGGCTCACTGGAGAAGGCCATCAGCAAGGCGCGGGGCGCCCCGGCCACGCCGGACGACCTGGTGCAATTCAAGACCGCGGTCACCCGCGTCCTCACGCGGCACGCCACGGCCATCCTCCTGGATCCGGAGTTCGGCCTGGAAGCCGCGCGGGCGCGCGCCAAGGGCACCGGCGTGCTCCTGGCGTACGAGAAGACCGGCTACGATACCAAGGACGACAGCCGTCTCCCGGACCTGCTGCCGGAGTGGAGCGTGAAGCGGCTCGTTCAGGCGGGCGCAAACGTCATCAAGATCCTCCTGTACTACAATCCCGCCCATCCCGAGCGGATCAACACCATCAAGCACGCCTTCATCGAGCGCATCGGAGGGGAGTGCGCGGCCAGCGACGTTCCGTTCTTCCTCGAGGTGATCTGCTACAACGACGCCGTGGGTGACGCCAAGAGCCTGGAGTTCGCGCGCGTGAAGCCGGGGTACGTGAAGGCATACATGGAGGAGTTCTCCAAACCCCAGTACGGCGTGGACGTGCTCAAGGTCGAGGTGCCTGTAAACATGACCTGCGTGGAGGGAACCAGGACCTTCGGCGGACAGAAAGCGTACAGCCGGGAGGAGGCCAAGGAGCACTTCCGGGAAACGGCTGCCGTCTCGAAGCTCCCCTTCATCTATCTCAGCGCCGGGGTGAGTGACGACGTGTTCCGTGAAACCCTCGAGCTTGCCGCGGAGGCAGGCACTCCGTTCTCCGGGGTGCTCTGCGGCCGGGCCACGTGGCAGGACGGCATTCCCGTCTATGCCAGCCGCGGCCTCGATGCCCTGACCGCCTGGCTGGAAGACCGCGGCGTGCAGAACATCGAGGCGCTCAACAAGATCCTCGCCAAGGGCGCGAAGCCCTGGTGGGACTTCTACGGCGGCAAAGGAAAGATCAAGGTCTCGTAATCCATGCAGAACACACCCGGCATTCATCATATTACCGCGATCGCGGGAGATGCTCAGAAGAACCTGGATTTCTATTCCGGTATTCTCGGGCTGAGGCTGGTCAAGAAGACGGTCAACTACGACGATCCCGGCACGTACCATCTGTACTACGGGGACGCGAGCGGCTCTCCCGGAAGCATCCTGACGTTCTTTCCCTGGACGTCCTCGGGATTCCGCGGCAGGCCCGGTCCGGGCCAGGTCACCACCATTTCGTTTTCCGTTCCCACGGGCTCTCTCGGATTCTGGGCGCAGAGGCTCAAGAGTCTCGGCACGGACTACCAGGGACCTCGGGAGAGATCCGACGGCACGTTCATAGCGCTTCGGGATCCGGACGGCATGTCCGTGGAGCTGGTGGACGCCGGCTCACCGGCCTCCAATGACGCATGGACAGGCCGGGTCCCCGGCGCCAGCGCCATCCGGGGATTTCACTCGGCGGCTCTCTCCGTGCGGGACGCGGAGGCCACGGCGCGGTTTCTTACCTCGGTGCTCGGCTTTGCCGCGGCGGACGGTTCGGACGGGCGGCTGCGGTTTTCCACCGGGGCAGCGGGAATCGGAACAATCGCGGACGTCGTCGGCAGCCCGGATGGCCCGGCCGGGCGCATGGGGGCCGGCGCCATCCACCACATCGCCTGGCGCGCCGGGGACGACGCCCTTCAGCTGCTGCTGCGCTCCCAGGTGACGGACGCGGGGACTCCGGCCACGGCGGTGATCGATCGCACGTACTTCCATTCGGTGTACTTCCAGGAACCGGGCGGCATCCTCTTCGAGATCGCGACTGACCCGCCCGGATTCACGGTGGACGAGCCGGCTGACAGGCTCGGCGCGTCCCTGATGCTTCCTGCCTGGCTCGAGTCCAGCCGCGCCCAGATCGAGAAGGCGCTTCCGCCGCTGGAAGCGGAGGCGGCGAACGGAGGAGAGGCATGGACGCAGGCGGTCTGAGAAAGCGCCGCGCGGACACTGACTTCGTGTCCATCGGAGAACCGCTGTCCGAGGCGAGGGCCGCGGTGATCCTGGTGCACGGCCGCGGCGCATCGCCGGAGGACATTCTTTCAATCGCGGACGTCCTGGAGTCCGGCGGTCTTGCGTTTCTGGCCCCCCGGGCACTCGGCGGCGCCTGGTATCCCTACAGCTTCCTGGAACCGCTGGAGAAGAACGCGGAGGGTATCCATCGGGGCCTGGACGCTATCGAGGAGCTCCTGGAAATGTGCTCCTCCGCGGGGCTGCAGTCGGAGCGCGTGTTCCTGGGAGGCTTTTCCCAGGGCGCCTGCCTCAGCCTGGAGTTCGCCGCGACGCATGCCCGGAGGTACGCCGGGGTATTCGGCCTCAGCGGAGGGCTGATCGGGCCGGAGGGCACACCGCGCGCCTATACCGGCTCCCTGAAAGGCACGCCCGTGTTCCTGGGCTGCAGCGACGTGGATCCGTACATCCCGAAGGACCGGGTGGTCGAGACAGCGCAGGTTATGGAGAAGCTCGGCGGCGCGGTGACCATGCGCCTCTACCCCGGAGCCCCGCACTCGGTCAACGACGACGAGATCTCGTTTCTGAACAAGCTCATTCGCCCATAATCGCTTTCGGAGGTTCAGCAATGCTTTTCACGCCGCTCTCGCTTCGCGGGATCACCCTGAGAAACCGCATCATGGTGTCGCCCATGTGCCAGTACTCGTCCACGGACGGATTTGCAGCGGACTGGCACCTCGTTCACCTGGGGAGCAGGGCGGTGGGAGGCGCGGGGCTCGTGTCCACCGAGGCTGCCGCCGTCACTGCCGCGGGGCGCATCAGCCCGCGAGACCTGGGGATCTGGAAGGACGATCACATCGACGGCCTGCGGAGGATCGCCCGTTTCATCACGGAGCAGGGCGCCGTGCCGGGGATCCAGCTCGCTCACGCGGGGAGGAAGGCGTCCGTGGAGGTGCCGTGGGAAGGCGGCGGCCCGGCGCCGGCGGAGAGGGGCGGCTGGGTGACGGCCGCGCCGAGCCCCATTCCCTTCGCCGAGGGCTACCCGGCCCCGCGGGAGCTGACGGCGCAGGGAATCGAAGAGGTGGTCACCGCGTTTGCGGCCGCGGCGCGGCGGGCCCTTGCCGCCGGCTTTCAGGTGATCGAGCTGCACATGGCGCATGGGTACCTGGTGCACGAGTTCCTGTCTCCGCTTTCCAACACCCGGCGTGACGAGTACGGCGGCACTCTGGAAAACCGGACCCGGCTCGGCCGCCAGATTGCATCTGCCGTGCGCGCCGTGTGGCCGGATCGCCTTCCCCTGTTCACGAGGGTTTCTTCCACGGACTGGGTCGAAGGGGGCTGGGACGCCGCCCAGTCCGTGGAGCTTGCCCGCATGCTGAAGAAGGAAGGAGTCGACCTCATCGACTGCTCGTCCGGCGGCAACGTGAAAGATGTGCAGATTCCGATGGGGCCCGGCTACCAGACCGGATTCGCGGAGCGCATCCGCCGCGAAGCAGCGCTCCCGACGGGCGCGCTCGGGCTCATCACCTCCGCCCAGCAGGCGGATCACATCCTGCGGACCGGCCAGGCGGACCTGATCGTCATGGCGCGGCAGCTGCTGCGGGATCCCTATTGGCCGCTGAGAGCGGCCGCGGAGCTGAAGGCGCAGGCCCCGTGGCCCAACCAGTATCTGCGGGCGAAGATCTAGGATACTCTGCGGGCATGCGGAAAGTCCCCCTTCTCCTCGTGCTCGTCGCGCTGGCTCTTGCCTGCTGCGTCAGCCTCGACACCGCGTCCGCGGAGGACGAGAGCTGGAGCGCGGCCGGCCTCGATACGGCGCGCGGCGCGCCGTTCTTCTCCGCGGTGGATGCCGACGTTGTCCTGGAGATCAACAAGGTCCGCTCGGATCCGGCGCGCTTTTCGGATCTTTACATCGCCCCGATGATCGGCAGGTTTTCCGGCAAAGGCATCGACCGGGGAGGCGTGACGCTGATGACGCAGGAGGGCGCGGCGGCCGTGCGGGAATGCGTGGAGGCGCTGCACCGGGCCGCTCCGCGCGGAACGCTGAAGCCGCTTGCCGCGCTTGCCCGCGCGGCGAAGGACCAGGTGAGGCTTCAGGGTCCGAAGGGACAGACCGGGCACTCCGGGCCGGACGGAAGCACGCCGGAGAGCCGGGTCAGGCGGTACGACCCCGGCCGGCGGTTCCTCGGGGAGAACATCGACTACGGCTCGGCCCGTGCCCGGGAAATCGTTATTGACCTTCTCGTGGATGACGGCGTGCCGGGGCGGGGGCACCGGGAGAATCTGCTGCGAAAGGACTTCTCCACGGTGGGCGTCGCGGTGGGCCCGCATGCGAAGTACGGCGCCATGTGCGTCATCGACCTGAGCAACTAGGAAGGCTGCGCGGGCCTGCGGTGCCGCCGCGTGGGCCTGCAGTGCCGCCGCGTGGCTCCGACGTCAGTCCCGTGACTCCGACGTCAGTCCCGTGACTCCGCGTCCGCGCGGGGGAAGCTGTTCTCCCTGACCACGTGGGAATACCAGCGGCCGGAATCCTTCAGTGTCCGCTTCTGGGTTCCGTAGTCCACGTGGTTGATCCCGAAGCGCTTGGTGTACCCGAATCCCCACTCGAAGTTGTCCATGAATGACCACAGGAAGTAGCCGCGCACGTCAGCTCCGTCCGCGGCTGCCTGGTGCACGGCCGCCGCGTGGCGCGCCACGTAGCGCTGCCGCGCCGGGTCGCGCACGGCGCCGTCCGGACCTGGCGCATCCGGAAGCGACGTGCCGCTTTCCGTGACGTACATGAACCCCGGCCGGTACTCCCGGGCCACCCTCATGATGATTCGGTACAGCCCCTCCGGAGCAACTTCCCACTCCTCGAAGTCCGCCCGCGGCGTGAAGGGCCAGCGGACCTGCCGGGCGGCAATCACGCTGCGGCCCGTGGTCCCGCGGCCGGCCGGGTCATGGGCCATGATCCTCCTCGTGTAGTAGTTCACTCCGAGGAAGTCCACGGGGGTAGAGATGATTTCCATCTCTCCTGATCTCACCTGCGGGGCGTCGGCGCCGAACCACGCGGTCATGTCACCGGGGTAGCGGCCGCGGAACACGGGGTCCAGGAACCACCGGTTGAACATCCCGTCATGGCGCATGGCCGCCGCCACGTCTTCCTCCCGCGCGCTGGCCGGCTCGATCCACTCCAGGTTGTGAACGATTCCCACGGAGGCGCCGGGCGCGTTGGCTCGGATCACCGGAACCGCCATCCCGTGGGACAGGAGGATGCCATGCGCCGTGGCAAGCGAGGTCTTCAGGTCCTTCAGGCCCGGCGCATGATCGCCGAAGAGATGCCCGACGAAGGCCACGACCCACGGCTCGTTGTGCGTCATCCAGTCCTTCACCCGGTCACCGAGCTTTTTCGTGACGATCTCCGTGTAGCGGGCAAACGCCTCCGCCGCGGCGTGGTTCGTCCAGCCGCCCTTGTCCTGGAGGGCCTGGGGGAGGTCCCAGTGGAACAGGGTTACAAACGGGCGAATGCCCCGCTTCAGCATGGCGTCCACGAGCCGATCGTAGAACGCCAGCCCTTTTGCGTTGACCGTGCCGGTGCCTTGCGGAAGGATGCGGGGCCATGAGATGGAGAAGCGGTACGCCCGCAGGCCGAGGGACTTCATGAGGTCGAAGTCGGACTCGAAGAGGTGATAATGATCGCAGGCCACCGCGCCGTTCATCCCGTCGGCGATCTTCCCGGGCGTGGCGGCGAACCGGTCCCAGATCGACTCTCCCTTGCCGTCCTCATCCTTCGCGCCCTCGATCTGGTATGCGGAAGTGGCCGTACCCCAGACGAATCCCTCGGGAAAAACGAGACGAGCCTGCTCCATTCTGCTTATCCTTTCAGAGCCCCGGCAGTGACTCCCGCCATGATCCGGCGGGAGAAGAAGAAGTACAGGATCAGGGGCACAACGGCCACCAGGAACATGCAGGCGAATTGGATGGCGTAGTCAGACCGATACTCGCCCTGAAACTTGATCATGGAGAACGGCAATGTCCGCAGGTTGTCAGTTGCCAGGTAGACATACGCCATGATGAACTCGTTCCAGTTGTTGAGGAACGTCATGACGAAAACGGTCACCGTGGCTGGCACGGACATGGGGGCCACCACGCTCCAGAGGATGCGCGGCCACGAGCAGCCATCGATGAACGCCGACTCCTCCATGGAGCGCGGAAGCGTTCGCAGCTGGCCCATATAGACCAGCGTATTGAAGCTCAGCGTGAACGCGACGTAGGGGATGATCAGCCCCAGGTGCGTGTCGATCAGGCGGAAGTAGCCGAACCAGATGAAGTTGGGCAGCAGCGTGGTGTGGACCGGAACGACCATTCCGGCGGTGACCGCCACAAGGGCAAGGGGAACGAGCTTTCCTTTCATCCGAACGATCGCGTATGCCATGCAGAACGAGAAGAACGTGGAAGCCAGCACCGAGCCGACAACCACGATGGTGCTGTTGATGAAGTAGCGCAGGATCTTCCCGTCCACCCATGCGCGGTGATAGTTCACCCATTGGGGGTCGACGGGGATCTTGATCAGCTCAGTGCCGAAAAGGTCACCCGACTTCAGGATGGAGTAGTTGAATACCCACACCAGGGGGAAGATCTGCAGCACGGCAAGGACGATGAGGAAAAAATACAGGACTGATTTCCCGGCAAAAACCAGAGGACGGGCAGCGTGCGTCGCGATGGCGGGCCTCCTACTGAACGTCGTCGTTGCGCCGCAGAAGGCGCTGCACGACGAGGGTGATTCCCACCGCGACAACGACGAAGAGCACGGAGAGGGCATTGCCGTATCCGTACTGGCTGGCGATGAATGCCTTCTGGTAGAGGTAGACGGAAACGAACTGCGTGAGCTGTCCCGGACCGCCTTCCGTGGACAGGAAGATCATCTCCATCTGCTTCAGGCACGAGATCACGTCAATGACCAGGACCGCTGAGACTACGGGGAACATGAAGGGGATGATGACCCGGAGGTAGGCCTGGAGCCACCCCGCACCGTCCACGCGCGTGGCTTCTTCTATTTCCCGAGGCACCGTCATGAGGCCGGTGTAATAGAAGAGAAGCGCCCAGCCGAACCCCTGCCAGATGATGATCCAGATCACGGCGCCAAGGGCGGTGTGGGGATTCGAAAGCCACGAGACGGCGATGGCCTTCAGTCCGACGGCGACCAGCACCTTGTTGATGATTCCGTACGTTGGATTGAAGAGACTGACCCACAACTTTGCAACCACGATCAGGGACAGAACGGCGGGTATGAAGAAGATGGTGCGAAAGATCCGGGAGAGCTTCTCCGTGATGTGAGCCAGAAGGGCAGCGAGGGCGAAGGCTGCCGGGTTCTGGATGAACACCGTGACCACCATGAGGATCAGGGCGTTCATCAGGGAACGCCAGAACACCGCGTCGGAGAACAGGATCTCCTTGTAGTTCTGCAGGCCGACCATGTGAAACTTGCCGAACCCTGCCCAGTCAGTCAGGCTGAAGTAGGCGGAAAAGCCGATGGGCACGACGAGGGAGAAGATGATGACAAGAAGGCCCGGCAGCACGAGGGCTGCCGAGACCTTCTCATTTCCGAACAAACCCTTCACTTCTGCTCCGAGGCCTTCTGCGCTGAAGCATCCAGCTTTGCGCAGAACTGCTCCGGGGTGATGAGACCGGAGGACAGCTCGCGGATGCCGTTCAGGTGGTCCTCACTGAACTGCGGAGTGGACCGGTCAATGGTCGTGGTGCCGCTCACCTGTTTCGCGTCAGCGAGGATCTTGAGCAGAGTCTTGGCCACGGGCGTATCAGACGGCCGAGCCTCCACCTTCTGGGCGGGGAACGCCGCGCCCTTCTCCCACGCCAGGGCGGGGAACCGCTTCGCGTAGAACTTGAGGTACTTCAGATCGAGGTCCTGGTTCTTCGACGTGGAGCTGATCACGTAGTCACCGCCAAACCAGGCTTCCAGATCGTCGACCTTTCCCTTGCCATTCTGCAGCACGGGGAACTTGAAGGCGTCCACGTTGGCGCGGAACTCGTCAGAGAAGTTCTTGTCCGTCGCAAGACCCATTTCCCACGGGCCCATGATGTACATGGCAGCCTTGCCCTGGCCGAACAGGTTGCGCGAGGCGCCGTAGTCGGACACCGTCAGATCTTCCTGGAACAGCCCGGATTGAATGAACTTCTGGTACTGGCGGGCGCCTTCCACGAAGTCAGGGTCTGTGAACTTGATCTTGCGGTCAAGGGCCGCCTGCTGGCGGGAGAAATCACCATTCACCCTCTGGCACAGGACGTCATAGGTGATGGACAGGGGCCACGCGTCCTTGCCGTCTGTAACCATGGGAATGATTCCCTTGGCCTTGAATTTCGGCGCCAGGGCCTCGAGCTCCTCCACGGTCTTCGGTGGAGCAGCAACTCCGGCCTGCTTGAAGAGCGCCTTGTTGTAGTAGATCACCCAGAAATCCGCGGACACGGGGATGCCGTAGAGCTTGCCGTTGTACATGTTGCTTTCCAGAGACCCGGGCACGTAGCCCAGCCCCGCGAAGTCCGCCTTGTTGAGTGCCGTCACAAACCCGCCGTCCACGAGCGGCTTCAGCCGCGTGGAGAAGCTCCAGTACTTGAAGACGTCGGGAAGCTGCTTCGCGGTGGCATAGATCTTGATCTTCTGCTGCAAGGCCTGGTCCTGGTAGCTTTCCGTGACAATGTCCACCCCCGGATTCGCGGCCTTGAACTCCGCGTTGATCTGTTCGATGACAGCGCCCCACCCGTTCACCCGATCCGGGTGCGGATCAGCCATTTTCAGGGTGACGTTCTGCGCCCAGAGCCCTGCGGCAACGCACAGAGCCAGGAGCACAACCAGAGTTCTTTTCATCGTAGCCTCCTTGTATGGGATGGACCAGTATCCCACGCACTGTGCGGGCCGTGAATGACCCGGATTCCGGAGTTCTGATGAATTTTCCGATTTCCGACTCAAACGGAAGCTTCTCCGGTCTCCGCGCCCGCCCAGACTCCGGGCCACGCGCTGGGGCTCGCGCCGGCGAGCTTCTTGAACACGCGGCTGAAATGCTCCACGTTTCCGAACCCCACCTTTTCAGCAACTTCGTAGACTTTCAGGGACGTGGAGGAGAACAGCCGCTTGGCTTCCTCGATGCGGACCCGCGAAATGTACTCCGTGAGCGTTTCACCCGTCTCCCGGGCGAACTCCCAGCTCAGATGGTTCTTGGAAACCCCCGCCCGCGCCGCCAGATCCCCCAGGCAGAGAGCGGGGTCCGCGAAGTTCTCCCTGACAAACCTCTTTGCGAGCACGACAATGCGGGATTCCACGGTACGGCGCGCGAGCGCCGCGCGGTAGGCGGCCTGAATGCCGCCGGGTTCGCTGCAGGAGTCGCTCCGTGAGAAGGTGATGCGGATGGAAAGGTATCGCTCCAGGTACTCCTTTGCGTCCGCACAGAAAGATTCGGCAGCTTCCGCGGTGCCCCGGAAGAACACGACCGCGTGATCCGGCCGCACCGTGACCACGTGGCCGGATCCCCGCTTTGCAAGGACCTGCCCAAGGGAGCCTTCCAGCATGGCGGAGAAGCGCTCAATGCCCTCGCCGCGATACCGGGCGCCGACATCCTCAAAGTCTCCGACCCAGAACGCGCAGATGGCGAACGGCGGCGCAAGGCTCACGCCGAGGCTGGCCAGGGCCGCTGCCGAATCCCCCGCCATTGGCTCCGCAAGAAGGTCCCTCAGCATCTGCGCCCGAAGGAAGTCCACCTGCTGCCGCTCGATGACCGCGGCATCCGTCCCCTGGGTCTTCTCGATTCCCGCTGCCGTCTTCTTGAGCACGGCAAGAAGCGAATCCCCCTCCACTTCCTCCTTGCGCACGTAGTCAAGCGCGCCGAGGGTGAAGGCCGTCCTGACGAGAGGAAAGTTATCGTACGCGGAAAGCACGATAACGGCCGGCGTCTTTCCCCCGCGGCGCTTCAGAAACTCGATCCCGTCCAAGACGGGCATGGAGATGTCCAGGAGCACGATGTCGATCTCCGGGTGAGCCGCAAGTACCTCCAGGGCTTCCTTTCCGTTGGAGGCTTCGTAGGACAGGGTGAAGCCGTCCTCTTCCCATGCCCTCATGCTCGCCAGGGACAGCCTGACAAAAGGCTCGTCGTCCACGATCAGGACGCTATGCATGAACCGGCGTCCCTTGCCGCACCACGGGGAGAACGAACCTCACCTTCGTATAGGAGCCGGCGACGCTTTCCACCGCCAGCCCGAAAGGATCTCCGAAGTTGAGGCGGATCCGCTGGTGCACGTTGGCCAGCCCGACGCGCTGCAAGCCGTTGGGGCCGGCAGTGGTCCCGTTTTCCGGGGCAAGCACGGATTTCGCCGTCTCCGGGCTCATTCCCACCCCGTCGTCCTGAGCCTCGATGATGAGGCGCTGCCCGGAGGCGGCCCGAAGGCCCGGCTCCGGCACCCGGGCGGCCTGCCGGTCCGCTGCCTCTTCGATGCAGGACGTGATCGAGATCAACCCCCTCCGCCCTGCCGGGGAGATCCCGTGAAGGATCGCGTTCTCCATGATCGGCTGGAGGATCATCTTGAGCACAAGGAGGTCCTTCGTGTCATCCCCGATGCGCCAGGCCACGTCGAACGTTTCCCCGAACCGGACCTTCATGATCCCGACATAGCTGGAAAGGTTCGCGATCTCGTGCTCCAGCGTGGTCATCGGCTCCGTCCCTGCGTAGCTGTCCGCAAGCACGCGCATGAGAGACTGGGTCATTTCGGCAATGGCATCCGCCTTGGCCGCGCGCGCCATGAGCCGGATGGAGTTCAGCGTGTTGGAGACGAAGTGAGGATCGATCTGGAACCGCAGGGCAGCGAGCTCCGCCTTCATGCGGGCGCGCTCCCGCTCCTCCCGCTCGATCGTGATGAATCGCGCATAGAGGAAGAAGAGGACCACGAGCAAGGCAAGCGCGGGATACAGGTACCACTGGTAGGAGGTGATCCTCCCCATGATGACCGCCTGGTCCACGAGGACAACCACCGTCCACCCGGTGGACTCCATGCCGAGAGAGCTTGCCAGCCAGGCGCGCCCCCCGAACCGGACCTGCCGGAACGACGCGGATCCGGTATCCCTCCGTCCGAAGGCCTGGGGCGAGCTCAGGCCGGCCGCCTCCGGCAGGCTGGTGAGGAGGACGCCTCCATCTCTTCCGTAGATGATGATATCCCCCGCGGAGCCTGACTGCGGCCGCGAGCGCAGGTCGTCGAGGTACGGTATGCGGAACCTGACCAGGATGGCATCGATATCCGTGTCGTAGTCGTGCGGCGTGGTGCAGACAGCCACGGAGAGCATGAACTTCTCACCCGTGTTCCCGGTGGGGCCGGTGAGCTGGTCCAGGATGAATACCTTTCCTGCCTCCTTGCGGGCCTGCGCGTAGACCGACGGATCGAGTCCCTCATACGAGCGGATGTTGGGGTAGTTCTGGTAGTAGTAGACCTGGCCGTTCTTCGTGTAAATGTTCACCGCGCCGAGGCGGTTGGAGTACGTGAAGAAGCCCGCCATCTTGTCATCCAGCCTGTTGGACACAGGGAGCCTCTCCCCCGAGTCCCGGGCCCGTGAATACCGGTTTGCCAGCGAGCGCAGCTCCAGGTCGTTGAAGAGCGCGGACGTGAGGATGGACGCTCCATCCACCTCGTTTCTCATGTTCAGGACGATCTGATCCGCAACCGCCTCGGTCTGCCCCGCGACGGTGGAAAAGAGCGCAGAGATGTACAGGCGCGAAAGGATCACCGAAACAAGGAGGCCCGGTACACAGACGAGGAGAATGAAGGCGATGTTGAACCTGCGGAGAAACGGGACCACGACGTCTCAGTATAGCATGGACCCTGTCGCGTTTGCGCTACACGGGTCTGCCGAGTGCCTGACGCTTCTTCCTCAGGTATGTCAGGTAGTCCTGGTAGCTGATGTTGGGCGGCGCGAGATGATCCAGGTGCGGAACGTAGCCGCCCGCGTCTATGAGAGGCCTGATCCGCTCCAGCTCGCGCTCCAGCGCGCCTCCCCCCTCCGCGACCGCTTCCTTGTTGATCCCGCCCCGAAGGAGCAGCTCCCTGCCATACTTTTTCCGCCAGCTGCGATGGTCCGCGCCTTCCGTCACTTCCAGCGGGAACATGATGTTCACTCCCGCTTCCAGCCAGAGAGGGATCAATGCTTCGGGGTTGCCGTCGCAGTCAACGAGAGACAGAGAGCAGCCCCGCCTGCGGGCTTCTTCCATCACCAGCTTGTACGGGGAGAGGAAAAACCGGCGGAACTGCTCGGGGCTCACGAACGGCCCGTTCTTGGACGCCATGTCCTCCCACCATCCCACGTAGTCCACGGGGATGTCGGCCGGAAGCCTGCGGATCTGGGCCACGGCGAGCTCCGCCCAGGCCATGGCCATTTCCTCAACGAGAGCGGGGTCGTCATAGAGGCAGAGGGACAGCTTCTCGAATCCCATCCAGTTCCGAAGCTGGCCGTAGAAGCCGGCCATGCCCACGGCGATCATCCGGCCGTCCCGCACGGCGCGGCGGATCCTTTCGATCTCCTGCTCGGGGTAGCTCCGGGTGGGGTCCTCCACGTCGTAGCGTCTCTTCATGGATGCCCAGTCGTCCCTGGATTCCACCGGGAACCGGATGAATCGGGGGATGCTGCTCTCGTCCACGGCGCTGAGGTACCGCTCCGCCACGATCCCCGCCGGATCACGCATGACCGTGCGGTCTTCCTCCGAGCTGATGATCTCCTGCGGAAAGGCCGGATTGAAGTGCATCCGCAGAAGGATTTCCTCGCCGGTGGAGTCGAACGCAAAAAACGCGTCCAGCTTCCTCACGAGCGCCTCCGGCGCTTCGCGCTCGTTGATCCTCTCCCGCTCGGAGTACCACCACTCATCCAGGCTTCGGGGAAGGCCTTCCTTCAGCCACCGGCGGATGGTCTGGGGCCAGTAGCCGAACTCGACGTCAGGGAGCCGGTCGACGGGCTGGCCGGTGAGGAATCTGTAGTAGCGTTCGGCAACGTCTGTTCGCATGTCCAGTGATGATTGCTCCCCAGGGCTCTCGCGATTTTGCTCTAGCGCGGTGCCCCGCGCTGTTGGCAAAACGCTGCCGCGCTGGGGCCCCCTCGCGCGGCCTTCGGCCGCGCTTGGTCGGCCTTTCGGCCATACGAGAGTACTCGTTCGGCGAGTACGCCGTCCCTGGCCTCGGCCTCCTTCGCCATCCCTGGCTTCAGAATCGCGCCTTGTTGAGGTCCCAGTACTGCTGGCTGTCCCGGATCTTCTGGTTCTCACCGGCGTACTGGAAAGCCGTTTTTCCTTCGCGGCTCATGAGCTTCCCGTTGGCGCCTGATTTCAGGAGGACCGTGATTGTTTCGGGGTTCTGGTTGTGGCGCGCCGCCCACATCAGCGCCGTCATACCGTCGTTGTCCTGCACATTGATGGCAGCCCCCGCGGTCAGGAGCGCCTTCAGGATGTCGGGGTTGGCGTTGTTGTAGGCCGCGGACATCAGCGGCGTGCCCCCGTTGGAGTCCGTCTCATCCACGTCCGCGCCCGCGTTCAGGAGGGCCGTGATCACGTCCGGGTTGGTGTTGTCATGCGCCGCGGACATGAGCGGGGTGCCCCCGTTGGAATCACGGTCGTCGATGCGCGCCCCGGCGGCCAGGAGCGCCTTCACTACTTCCGGCTTGGAGTTCTTGGCTGCGAACATGAGCGGGGTGAAGCCGTTTCGGGCGCGGTCGTCGATGCTCGCCCCGGCGTCCAGCAGGATCTTGACGACGCCGGGGTTGCCGTTGTTGTAGGCCGCCCACATGAGCGGGGTGTAGCCGTTGGTGTCCTTGTCCTCCACGCTCGTCCCCGCGTCCAGGAGCGCCGTGACCACGCGCGTGTTGGGATTGTTGTAGGCGGCCCACATGAGGGGCGTGTGGCTCTCCTGGTCCTTGTCCTCCACGCTCGCCCCGGACTTCAGGAGGAGCTTCATGATGTCCAGGTTGGGATTGAAGCCGGCGGCGAACATGAGCGGCGTGCGCGAATACTTGTCCCGGTCATCGATGCGCGCGCCCGCCTTGATGAGGGCCGAAACGACGAGGGGGTTGTCATTGTGGTACGCCGCGTACATGAGGGGGGTGATTCCGTTCGCGTCCTTCACGTCCACCCGGGCGCCTGCTGCCAGGAGGGCCGCGGACACGTCCACGCTGGGATTGTTGATGGCGGCGAACATCAGGGGCGTCACGCCGTTCTTGTCCCGGTCATCCACGCGCCCGCCGGCCCTGAGGATGGCGTCCAGGACCTCCTTCTTCGGATTGTCCCGGGCCGCGTACATCAGGGAGGTGCGGCCGTGAACGTCGCGGTCATCCACCCGCGCACCCGCCTTGACGAGCAGGCCCACCACGTCGGGCGCCTCGTTGCCGGCCGCGGCGTTCATGAGAGGAGTCATCCCGTCCTCATCCCGGTCATCCACGGCCGCGCCCACCTTCAACAGCTCGGCCACGACCTCGGGATTCTGATTGCCGGCCGCGGCGAACATGAGAGGAGTGCGGTTGCCCTTGTCCCGCTCGTCGATCTGCGCTCCGGCGTTCAGGAGGACCATGATGACCCCGACGTTGGGATTGTTGCGAGCCGCGAACATCAGCGGCGTCCTGCCGTACTTGTCGCGGTCATCAATTCGGGCCCCCGCGCTGATGGCGCTGCGGACGATCTCCGGCGTGCTCTTGGACACCAGGTCGAAGAAGTCCTCCGCGGCTGCGGCGCCGGCAATGGCGACAAGCGCCACGCAGGGCAGGATGATTCTCCTCATCGCTTCTATTGTACTGGATTCCCGTTTCTTCACAAGCCTTGGGCAAAACACGCGCCCTGTAACTTTTTCCGCGCGCGCGCGTTTTCTCTTTGTACGACTGTTTTTTCACGCGGGAAGGGACGTTTCACCTCCTTTCGCCCTTCCCGTTTTTTTGTCCCTCGATTCTTCCACCACCTCTGCGCACCGTTCCCGCACGGCTTGACAGGCCGGGGCGCTGGGATACACTAGCATCGTCTTTGGGCCAGGAACCTTGACGCCGGCCCGTGAAGCGTCCGGTAGGAGGTGGTCCCAATGGCGGAACAAAACGTTTTCGTCCGGTGGTTTGCGTCCCAGCTCATCGCGCACAGCCTGACAGGCAGAATCAAGGACCTGCGCCGCCTCATCCGGGTGGCCCGGCGGATTCCGTCCACCGTCGCCGCGCGGCGATTCTTCGAAATCCTGCAGACCTCCGTTGACCGGCGCGACGCCATGGCGGAGCTGTTCCTCCGGATCGGCCGGCAGCTCTCCTTTCCGAGCCGCAGAAAGATCGCGTCCAACCTCATCTTCAACGAGTTCGTCACCGGCTACCGCATCCGCCGCGAGCACAGCACCGGCGGAAACTGGGTGCCCGGGTTCTTCGTCATGAGCCCGACCATGAAATGCACGCTTTCCTGCCGGGGCTGCTACTCGGGGCTCTATCCGCGGGAGGAGGTCCTCTCCTTCGAGGAGATGGACAGGATCCTGGCGGAAGCGCGGCAGCTGGGGATCTACTTCGTCGTCATATCCGGAGGAGAGCCCTGGCTCATCGCGGACCAGCTCCTGCGGCTTTTCCGCAGGTACCGCGACATGTACTTCCTCACCTACACGAACGGGACCCTCCTGGACGGGCCCCTGTGCCGGGAGCTCGCGCGGCTGGGGAACGTGGCCCCGGGAATCAGCGTGGAGGGATTCGAGGCTGAAACCGAGCAGCGCCGGGGAGCGGGCGCGTTCGCCCGCGTGCTGAAGGCGATGGATCTTCTTCGACAGAACCGTGTCCTTTTCGGTTTCAGCGCCACGGCCACCCGGTTCAACGTGGATACCATCACGAGCAGCGAGTTCGTGAAGTTCTATCTGGACAGGGGCTCGATCTTCGGCTGGTATTTCCTCTTTCTCCCGGTGGGCGCGGATCCCGATCTGGACCTGGCCCCGACCGCAGACCAGAGAGTCGAAATGGGGAAGCGGGTATCCCGGCTGCGCCGCGAGTACCCCATCTTCCTCGGAGACTTCTGGAACGACGGACCGGCGGTCGGGGGCTGCCTTGCAGGCGGCCGCAACTATTTCCACATCCTGAACAACGGGAACGTGGAACCGTGCGTGTTCTGCCACTTCAGCGCGGACAACATCAGGGGGAAGACCCTCCTGGAGGTCGCAAACTCCCCCTTCTTCAAGGCGATCCGCCGGGAGTTCCCCTTCAACGAGACGGGGAACCTCCTGCGGCCGTGCATGATCATCGACAATCCCCACGTACTGCGGAAGCTGGTGGAGGAGTACGTCATTCCGGCCGGTCACGAGAACGCGGACGCCATTGTCCACGACCCGAAAGCCGTCGCATGGGCTGCCCAGTACGCGGCACGCATGAAGGAGCTCACCGACCCCCTCTGGGAAGCGATGGTGAACGACCCGACCTCACGCTGGTACCGGGAAGGCCCCGAGTATCGGGAGTACCTGCGCCCGCCAATCCTCTACAACGGAGAGCGGCCGACGAACGACATCTCCCAGCCGATTGCCCCGCCGGCGCACTGAGCAGGCACGCTCACGCTGTTCCGGCCGCGCCGGCCTCCCGGGCGGAGGCCCCGGTGAGCTTCTCCTTTTTCGCGAGGCTGCGAAGGACCTTTCTCTCGTCGTAGAAGACGAACACGAACATCCCCAGGAGCGCGATGGCCACGGACACGATGGCGGTCATCCTGATTCCGAACGGATTCTCGACGGACTTTCCGAGGAGAAGGAGAGACGGGAAGAGACCGTTTGCGATCGAGGTGCCAAGGTTCGTTTCGAAGGTCCGGATGCCGAAGAACATCCCGGCCTTGAAGTTTCCCGTCTCGATTCCATCCGCCTCGGCGATGTCGGCGACAATGGCGTTGGGAACGATCCCGAAGATCGCCATGGGAAGGGCGGCGATCGCGATCGTGACATAGGCAAAGACAATTCCCCGGATGGGCAGCACACCCATCAAAGCGAAGCAGAGGAACAGGACGGCGAGGAGCGCGAAGCCGACCATGAGCACTCTCTTTTTCTCCAGCTTCAAGGAGCTCCACGTCACGAGGGGGTAGAAAGCGAAGGAGAGGAGGAACATGAAGATCATGAGAAACGACGTCAGCTCCTTCTCCAGGCCCAGGAGCGTGACCACGTAGTAGACGACCCCCATCTGGATGACGGTCTGGCATATGAAGTAGAGAAGCTCCGACACGAGGAACCGGAAGAAGTTGCTGTTGCGCAGCGCGGAGGTGAGAGCCTGCCCCGTGCTCTCGTGGGAAACCGAGTACGCCGCGTAGCGGCGTTCATCGATGAAAAGGACCGGCAGGAGCATCAGGATGAAAGAGACGACGCCGAAAATGATCTCCACCGTCTGGAACGCGGAGACCGAGCTCATGCCGGACTTCTCGAACAGGCCCTGGAACTCGTAGACGAAGTTGCCCACGGCGAACCCGAGCGCCCACGTCACGGAGATGACGGTGCTGATGATCAGGCGCTCCCGCGGGTTGTGGCCGAGCTCCGCGATGAGCGCATTGAAGGGCGCGTTGTACATGACGAAGAAGAAGTAGAACAGGAGGATCGTGCCCACGAGCCACACGATGTTGAGCCAGCTCTGCGCCACGGTGGGCTGCGCGTGGAAGTGCTGCAGGGGAATGAAAACGAGCACGGCGAAAAGGGCAAACGGTGCGGCGCTGATTGCCATGAAGAAGCGCCTGCGGCCCATGCGCGCCGGGGAGCGGTCCGACCATGATGCGATGATCGGGTTCGTCACGGCGTCGAAGAGACGCGAGCCGAAGTTGACGACGCCGGTGATGGTGAGGAACCCGACGAAGGCCCCCTGGAACAGGAACGCCGGGAAGATCGCGGCGGTGGCCGTCTCGGGAGGCATGTAGAAGTAGACGAGCAGGTTGCTGACCCCGTAGGAAGCGAGGGACCAGCCCATCTGGCCGAGCGCGAAGAGAATCAGCTTTCCGAGCGGCAGTTTCTCAGGAGCCCGTTCCATCGTGTGCCTCCCACCGCTGCCAGCGGCTTTCCGCCAGTATGCGGCCGGAGAGGGTTCCTGTCAAATCGGCAGGCTCATCCCCGCGCGATGGCCAGCAAGTCCACGTCCACGGCGGCGAGCTTCTCCGCCGGCAGCGGGAGACGCCGGGAAAGCATGATCTCCACTGCCGTCGTCTCATCCGGCATCCCGATGCTCGCCGCGGCAAGGAGCGTTCCCGTGAGGTAGAAACCGGCAAGAAACTTGCCCTTCTCCACGTCTCCGCGGTACACCACCTCGTCCCACTCACGCGCCAGGCCCACGTATTTCAGGCTGACCCCGGTCTGACGAGTCCAGAAGAACGGCACGTACTCGTACGGAGCGGCGGCGCCCAGCATGGCGCGCGCCGCGTGCTGTCCCTGGCGCTCCGCCACCACCCAGTGCTCGATGCGCTGGGAGCCCCGGCCCAGAGGATCCGGCACCACGGCGATGTCCCCGGCGGCGAAGACGTCGGGGTTCTTCGTCTGCAGGCGCGCGTTCACGGGAACAGCGCCGCCCTCCACGAGGCCCGTGCCGGCAAGCCAGTCCACCGCGGGGCTCACACCCAGGCCGAACACGACGAAGTCAGCGCGGATCCTTGTTCCGTTGGACAGCTCCACTTCCTTGGCGCCGCGCGGTCCCGAGATCTTCGTGATGTTCGCGCCGAGGTGGAAAACAACGCCTTTCTCTTCATGACGGGACTTGAGGTACGAGGCGATGCGGTCGCCGACGATCCGCGCGAAGGGAAGCGGCTCGGGCGCCGCCACCTCCACGGCCAGGCCGCGCTGGCGCAGAGAGCTGGCCAGCTCCATGCCGATGAAGCCGGCCCCCACGAGCACGACTGACTTCGCTCCGGCGGCAGCCTCCGCGATCACCCGGGCGTCCGCGAAGCTTCGAAGCTGGAAACACGCCTCGCCGTCAGCTCCGGGAATCGGGAGTTTGCGCGGGACTGCGCCGGTGGCAAGAAGCGCCCTGTCGAAAGCGACTTCCCTGCCGTCCTCTAGTAACGCGCTCTTCTTCCCCAGGTCGAGCGACGTCACCCGGGTGTTGAGAATCACGTCGATGTTCTGGTTCGCATAGAACTTCGCGCTGCGCAGGGGCATCCACTCCGGCTTCGCTTCGCCGGAGATGAACTCCTTGGAAAGATTCGGGCGGTCATACGGCAGGTCCGGCTCCGGGGTGACCATGAGGATGCGCCCGGCAAACCCCTCGCGGCGCAGCGTTTCCGCGGCCGCATTTCCGGCCGCCCCGCCTCCGATGATGAGGAAGGTCCGCGCGTCGGTCCCTTCCGGCTTCGGGAAGCGCGCTTTCTGCACCGGCCCCACGAGGACGTCACCGCTTTCCACTTTTACAGGGTAGACCGGCAGATCGTTCAGCGCCGGCGGCGAGATCACTTTCCCCGTCGTGACGTCGAACCGCGCGTCGTGGCACCGGCAGACCACCGTGCGTCCCAGGAGCACTCCCTCGTTGAGCTTGCATTCGTAGTGCGTGCACTTGTTGCCGACGGCGTAGATCGTTCCGCCCAGACGGGTCAGGAGCACCGGGTCTTCCCCGGCGGTCACGAGCTTCTGCCCGCCCTCCGCCAGCTCTCCCTCACTGCATACCTTTCTCCATTCACTTTCGGCCATGCGATCCCTCCGTTTGTCCAATGTAGCCACACGCCGGGGTGCGGGCAACGCGCGCATGTGATACCATGAGAAGGCCATGCCCTTCACGATCTTGATTGTCGACGACGAGCGGGAAATGTGTCTCTCCCTTGGGGAGATCTTCGCGTCCCACGGCTACAACTCCCTCCAGGCCACGGATCCGCAGGAGGTGCCGGCGGTCCTGGAAAAGAGCCGCATCGACCTGGTGATCATGGACATCCGCATGCCCCAGATCCCCGGTACGGAGCTGCTGAAGCTCCTCAAGGCGAGATACCGGGCGCTTCCGGTCATCATGATCACCGGCTATCCCTCCGTGCAGAGCGCGGTCCAGTCCATGCGCTACGGGGCGCTGAACGTCTTCACGAAGCCCCTTGCCGTGCGCGAGCTCCTGGAGGAGATCGAGCGGATCCGCGTGTCCCGCGAGCTCTCCTCCGAGGGCGCCGGGGACAGCCGGATCGTTACGGCGAATCCGCTCATGCTCCAGGTCCTGGAGGAAATCGCGCGCGTGGCTCCCACCGGTGCCCCGGTCCTCATCTCCGGGGAAAGCGGCACGGGGAAGGAGATGGTGGCAAGCGCCATCCACGCGGGAAGCTCCCGCAGCGGCGAGCCGTTCGTGAAGGTCAACTGCGCTTCCATTCCGGACACGCTCCTGGAGAGCGAAATGTTCGGCCACGAGAAAGGCGCGTTCACGGACGCCGTGCGCCGGCACGTGGGCAAGCTGGAGCTGGCGGATCGGGGCACCATCTTCTTCGACGAGATCGGCGACATGTCCGGCGGAACCCAGCCGAAGCTCCTCCGCGTGCTGCAGGATGGCGAGTACCAGAGGCTCGGGGGCACGGAGACGCTCCGGACCAACGCCCGGCTCATCGCCGCGACGAACAAGAACATCGAGGAGCTGCTGTCACGAGGGGTCTTTCGGGAAGACCTCTTCTACC
>DATKLM010000048.1:0-25571 GCA_035542415.1 Spirochaetia bacterium | reverse complement strand
CGTCGTACTTGAGGAAGATCCTGATGAGATTGCGGCCGTCCTGCGTCACCTTCTTGAAGGTCTTGATATAGCCCTCGTTTTTCAAGATCTTGGTGATCTCCAGCTTGAGCTTCGACGTGGGAATGTCGACGCTCTCGAAGCGCGCGCTGCTCGCGTTCCTGATCTTCGTCAGCATATCTGCAACAGGGTCTGACAGACTCATCGCATACTCCCTACCAGCTGGATTTGGTCACGCCAGGAAGCTTTCCTTCACTGGCCAGCGCGCGGAAGCAGATTCGGCACAGCTTGAACTTCCTCATGTACCCTCTCTGCCGCCCGCACACCTTGCACCGATTGGTCCGGCGCGACATGTACTTCTGCTTGCGCTCGGATTTCTCTATCGCCGCTTTTCTCGCCATCGTCCTCTCCGGTCTCCGCTACTTGCGGAACGGCATGCCCAGGCGGGACAGGAGGCTGCGCGCCTCCGCGTCCGTCTTCGCCGTCGTCACGACGGCGATGTTCATGCCGGCCACCCGTTCGATCTTGTCGTAGTCGATCTCGGGAAAAATGATCTGCTCCGTCACGCCGAGGGAGTAGTTCCCGTGCCCGTCGAAGGCGTTGGGGTTGGCTCCCCGGAAGTCCTTGATCCTCGGCATCGCCACGTTGATGAGGCGGTCGAGGAACTCGTACATGACGTTCCCCCGCAGCGTCACCATGGCGCCGATGTCCATTCCCTTGCGGACCTTGAACGTGGCGATGGACTTCTTGGCCTTCGTACGCACCGCCTTGCGGCCGGTGATCTGCGACAGCTCCGCCGTGGATGAGTCCAGGAGCTTCTTGTTGGCGATGGCCTCCCCGATGCCCATGCTCACGATGACCTTGGACAGGCGCGGGATCTGCATGGTGGACTTGTACCCGAACTCCTCCATGATCTCCTTCGCCGCGGTCTCCCGATACAGCTTCTTCAGGCGCGGGATGTACCCCGGGGGATCCGCGACGGGCCTGGCCCTTGCCTCGGGCTCCGCGGCCTGCTTCTGCCTCTGGGCGCCGCCTTTCGGCGGATTCCCACCCTTCTGGCCCTTGTCGCCCTTCCGACCGCCGCCTTCAGCCTTAGGGGCCTTCTCCGCCTTCCGGGCCTTTTCCTGGACGTCCGCCGTGGCGGCCGCGGCCTGCGGCTCCGGCGCCTCGGCGTTCGGCTTGTCCTTGTTCACAGGTCTCCTCCGCAGCTGCGGCACACCCGCTTCTTCCCGGTCTCCGTGACGACATACCCGATCCGGGCGGGCCCGCACTTCCTGCACATGATCATGAGCTTCCCCAGCGGAATGGGAGCCTCCACGGAGGTGATCCCGGCTTTCTGGTTCTGCTTCTTCTGCTTGACGGCCTTCTTCACCATGTTGAGGCCTTCCACGACCGCGCGCAGCTTCTCCCGGTCGATGCGGATCACCCGCCCGGTCTTCCCTTTGTCCCGGCCGGCGATCACCTTGACCGTATCGTTCTTGCGCAGCTTCACCTTTGCGCGTGCTTCCTGAGCCATGCCATGGTCCTCCTAGGCCACATCGCGCGAAGCGCGATATCCGGTCGCCACAAGCGACCGTGTCACTCGTCCCATGCCTCTCCGCTCCTACAGAACCTCGGGGGCCAGGGACACGATCTTCATGAAGTCCTTGTCCCGCAGCTCCCGCGCCACCGGGCCGAAGATGCGCTTGCCCTTGGGGTTGTTGTTCGCGTCGATGACCACGCACGCGTTGTCGTCGAAGCGGATGAACGTCCCGTCGGGGCGGTGGTACTCCTTGCGGGTGCGCACGACGACCGCCTTCTCGATCCCGCCCTTCTTGATGGCCGCGTTGGGCAGCGCGTCCTTCACCGCCACCACGATGATGTCCCCGATGCGGGCGTACTTGCGCCGTGACCCTCCGAGGACCTTGATGCACTGCACCTGCTTCGCGCCGCTGTTGTCCGCGACGTTGAGAAGCGTCTTCATCTGAATCATGGTTACTTCGCCTTCTCCACGATGGACAGGAGGCGCCACCGCTTCTCCCTGCTCAGGGGGCGGGTCTCCACCACGCGCACCGTGTCCCCGATCCCGCACTCGTTCTTTTCATCGTGCGCCTTGATCTTCTTCGTGCGCGTCAGGTACTTCTTGTAGAGGCGGTGGAGCTTGCGCTGGTGGATCTCCACGACGATCGTCTTCTGCATCTTGTTGCTGACCACGCGCCCCTGGAGCACCTTCTTGACGCTTTTCTTGGCTTCTTCCACGGACCTTCCCCCGCTTCCTATTTCTTCCGGATCCCGAGCTCGAACTCGTGGATGATCCCCTTCACCCGGGCGAGCCTCCGCCGCGCCATGCGCTTGCTGAGGGGGTTGTCCACGTGGCCGATGATCATGTTCGCGCAGATCGTGTCGTACGCCTTCTTCAGCTCCTCACGCTTGGCGAGCAGCTCGGGGTACGTCAGCTCCTTGAACGAGTCCTTCACGTCCTTACTCCCCTTCCACCCGGCTGAGGAACCGCGTCTTGATGGGCATCTTGCTGCCCGCGCGCTTCATGGCCTCTTCCGCCATCTTGCGGTCCACGCCGCCCAGCTCGAACATCACCGTGCCCGGCTTCACCGGCGCCACCCAGTACTCCGGCGCGCCCTTTCCCTTTCCCATGCGGGTCTCGGCGGGCTTCTTGGTGTACGGCATGTCGGGGAAGATCCGGATCCACACCTTGCCGCCGCGCTTCACGTGGCGGGTGATGGCGATACGGGCCGCCTCGATCTGGCGGTTCGTGATCCAGTCCCTCTCCAGCGCGATCAGGCCGTACTCCCCGAAGGAGATCTCGGTGCATCGTGTGGCGCGTCCCTTGGCCTTCCCGCGCTGCTGTTTCCTGAATTTCGTTCTCTTGGGGCTCAGCATGTCAGTCTACTCCTGCCCTCTCTCGCGCCCGCGGTCCCGCAGCTCGCGGGTCTCCCGGCCGTCCCGGTCATCTCGGGCGTCGCGGCCTTCACGGCCCCGGCGCACGAGCAGGCCGGCGTCGTCCTTTTTGGCCTGGCCGTAGACCTCTCCGTTGAAGATCCAGACTTTGATGCCCACGCACCCGAAGGTCGTGATGGCGGTCGCGGTCCCGTAGTCGATGTCCGCGCGGAAGGTGTGCAGGGGGATGCGCCCCTCCTTGAACTCCTCCCGACGCGCCATTTCAGCCCCGGACAGGCGGCCGGAGATCTTCACCTTGATCCCCTGCACGCCCGTCTTCATGGCGTTCAGGATGGCCATCTTGCAGGCCCTGCGGTAGGACGCGCGCGCCTTGATCTGGCGGGAGATGTTCTCCGCCACGAGCTTGGCGTTCGTCTCCGGCCGCTTGATCTCCTTGATGCGCAGCTGGATCTTCTTGCCGATGCTCTTCTGGAGCCTGCCGCCCAGCTTCTCGATGTTGGCGCCCTTGGCGCCGATGAGCACGCCCGGGCGGCCGGTGTGAATGATCACCGTGACCCTCTGGGGGTGGCGGATGATCTCCACCTCAGCGATGTCGGCTCCCTTGGTCTCCTCCGCGTTGAGGATGGTCCTGCGCAGGCGCAGGTCTTCATGGAGCGTCGCCGCGTACAGCTTGGGATCCACGAACCACCGCGACTGCCAGGTCTTGTTGATCCCCAGCCGCAGCCCGATGGGGTTAACCTTCTGACCCATGAACCACCTCTTTCGCGCCGATCTCGTCGACAACCACGGAAATGTGGCACGACCTCTTCAGGAGCCTGTCCGCGCGGCCGCGGCCGCGGGCCCACATCCTCTTCATCGTCGGCCCCACGTCGATCAGGAGCTCCTTCACGTAGAGCATCTGCTCGTCCAGGTTCTTGTTCTGCGCCAGCGCATTTGCCGCCGCGGACTGGATGAGCTTCCTCAATAATCGCGCACCCTTGTGGGGAAGCACTTCGAGGAGCGCGATGGCCTCCACGTACGGCTTGCGCCGGACGTTGTCGGCAATGCGGCGGATCTTGGTCGCCGACAGGCGCTGGAAGGGAACGCTCGCGCGGAACCCCGTGCGCGGCGCCCGCGGAGCGCGCGTCCTGCCCGGCTTCTTCTCCGGCTGCGCGCCGGCCGGGGCGCTGCCTGCGTCACTCATTGCTTCACCACCTTCCTGTCCGATCCCGAGTGCCCACGGAAGATGCGGGTGGGGGCGAACTCGCCGAGCTTGTGGCCGACCAGGTTTTCCGTGACGTACACGGGCACCCAGGTCTTTCCGTTGTACACGGACACCGTGTATCCGACCATCTCGGGGATGATCGTGGAAGTTCTGGAGAAGGTCTTCACCATGCGCTTCTCGCCGCTCTTGTTCATGTCGACGACCTGCTTGTACAGGCTTTTCGCGATGAAGGGTCCTTTCTTGATGGATCGTGACACGCCCGGTTCCCCCTATTTCCTTCTCTTCACGATGAAGCGGCTCGTGGTGTTGCGCTTCTTGCGCGTCTTGTAGCCCTTCGTGGGCTGGCCCCACGGGCTCACCGGGTGCCGGCCGCCCTTGGTCTTTCCCTCGCCGCCGCCGTGCGGATGGTCGACGGGGTTCATGGCGGTGCCGCGCACCTTGGGCCTCTTGCCCAGCCAGCGGCTGCGCCCGGCCTTGCCGAGCGTGACGTTCATGTGGTCCTTGTTGCCCAGCTCTCCGATGGTGGCGTAGCACTTCTCGTTGACCATGCGCATCTCTCCGGAGGGCAGGCGCACCGTCACGTAGACGCCTTCCTTGGCCACCACGGTGGCGCTCGTGCCCGCGGAGCGCACCATCTGGCCTCCGCGGCCGAGGTTCAGCTCGATGTTGTGGATCTGGATCCCGAGGGGGATCTTGCCCAGGGGCATGGCGTTGCCCACGTCGAAGGCCGCATCCGGGCCGCTCAGGACGGACTTTCCGACCGTCAGGCCTTCCGGCGCCAGGATGTAGCGTTTCTCCCCGTCCCTGTAGACGATCAGGGCGAGGAACGAGCTGCGATTGGGGTCATACTCGATGGCGGCAACCTTGCCGGGAATCCCGATCTTGTCGCGGCGGAAATCCACGATGCGGTAGCGGCGCTTGTGCCCTCCGCCCTTGCGGCGGACGCTGATCCTTCCCCCGGCCCCGCGGCCCGCGTTCTTGGGCTTCCCCGAGGTCAGGGCCTTCTCCGGAGACTTCTTGGTGATCTCCTCGAAGGTGAGGCTCGTCTTGAATCGCTGCCCGGGAGTGAGCGGACGGTATTTCTTGATAGGCATGACGGTCGCTCCTTTATACGCCTTCGAAGATCCCGATCTTTTCCTCGGGGGCGATGGTGATGATGGCCTTCTTCCACGAGGCGGTGTAGCCGAGCCGGTAGCGGACCCTCTTGGGCTTTGTGGAGGTCCGCAGGACGTTGCACTTCAGCGGGTGCACGTTGTACTGCCTGCGCACCGCGTCCATGATCTGGTACTTGTTCGCCCGGCTGTCGACCTTGAAGACGTACTTGTGGTTCTCCCGCATGAGGTTCGTCTTCTCCGTCACTACCGGCTCCAGGATGATCCTGTCGAGAGTCATGCCGTGGCTCCCTTCTTCGGCTTCTTCCCGTCCCCGCCGTCGTTCCTGCTCGAGCCGTTCTTCTCGTCCGCGCCATAGAAGTCGTTCAGCTTCGTAGCGGCGGTCTCCAGGACGAGCAGCTTCTGGCAGTAAAAGAGGTCCTTTGCCGCCAGCCTGTTGAAGCTCAGGAAGCTGAGCCAGGGAACGTTTCGCCCCGCGCGCCTGATCATGGCGTCATCATCCTTGAGAACGACGACCGTGCGCTCCTTGGCCGCGAGGTTTCTCAGCGCGGTCACGAGGTCCTTCGTCTTGCCGCTTTCCACGGTGAAGTCCGTGACCACCTTGAGCCGCTCTTCCCTGGTCTTGAGGGAGAGGATGGAGATCATCGCCAGCCTCTTCACCTTGCGGGGGATGGTGTAGCTGTAGTCCCGCGGGCGCGGCCCGAAGATCTTGCCTCCGCCCACCCACACCGGGGAGCGCTTGTGACCCGCACGGGCGCGGCCGGTGCCCTTCTGCTTCCAGGGCTTCTTGCCGCTTCCCTGCACCTCTCCGCGGTCCTTGATCTTGGCCGTGCCCACCCGGCGGTTGGCCAGCTCATTGCGGATGGCATGGTAGATCGAGCCCTCGCTGACGTCGCGGTTCCACACCGAGTCGGCGAGCTCGATCTCCCGGACGGCCTTCCCGTCCAATCCATAGACCTGTGTCTTCATGACGCTCCCGTCCTACTTCTTCTTCGCCGTGCGCACGATCACCATCGCGCCGCGCCGGCCGGGGATCGCGCCCCTGATGAGCAGCAGGCCTTTCTCCTTGTCCACGCGGAACAGCCTCAGGTTCTGGGTGGTGAGCTTCGCGTTGCCCATGCGGCCGGGCATCCGGGAGCCCTTGATGATCTTGCGGAACGCGCCCGTTCCGACCGATCCCATTTCCCGGTGGAACTTCGAGCCGTGGGCGCCCGGTCCTCCCTGGAATCCGTGGCGGCGCATGACGCCCTGGAAGCCCTTGCCCTTGGTGGCGCCCTGCACGTCCACGAACCGCACCCCTTCGAAGATCTCCACGCCGAGGGAGTCCCCGACTTTGCACTCCTTCTCGAAACCCTTGAACTCCCGAAGGAAACGGCGCGGGTCCACGCCCTGCGGGAACTGACCCGCGTACGGCCTGGTCGTGCGCGTCTTCTTCAGCGCGCCGGATCCGAGAACCTTGGCGCTGTAGCCGTGCTTCTCCTCCGTGCGCTCGTTCACGACGACGTTTGGTTCCACGAGAACGACGCTGACCGGGACGCGTACCCCGTCATCGCTCCACAGCTGGGTCATTCCGACCTTTTTTCCAATCAATCCGAGCATACCGCTGGCCTCTCCGGGGGCGCCGTTCCGCGCCCTACTGCTTGATCTCGACGTCCACGCCGGCGGGAAGCTCCAGCCGCATGAGGGCGTCCATGACCGCGGGGGTCGGCTCCAGGATGTCAATGAGCCTCTTGTGGGTGCGCATCTCGAACTGCTCGCGCGACTTCTTGTGCACGTGGGGCGAGCGCAGGACCGTGAACTTGTTGATCCTCATTGGAAGGGGGATGGGTCCCGAGACCCGCGACCCCGCCTTGAGGACGGTCTGCACGATGGACTTCGCGCTCTGGTCGATGAGCTCGATGTCGAAGCCCCGCAGGCGCACCCGAATCCTTTCCCTGGCCATGTATCTCTCCCCTGTCACGGTACTCCGTGACATTTCACGGTACTCCGTGACATTTCACGGTACTCCGTGACCTTGAGTTCCCCGGTCACGCGCGGCACGGTGCGCCGCGCGCGAGGTCCAGGGGTCCTTACTCGACGATATCCGTCACCTGACCGGCGCCGACCGTCTTGCCGCCCTCACGGATGGCGAACTGGAGCCCCTTGTCCATGGCGATCGGGTAGATCAGCTCGACGTTCATGTCGGTGACGTGGTCACCGGGCATGACCATCTGCTTGCCTTCCGGCAGCGTCACGGAGGCGGTGACGTCCGTCGTTCTGAAATAGAACTGCGGGCGGTACCCGGTGAAGAACGGAGAGTGCCTGCCGCCTTCTTCCTTGGTGAGCGCCACGACGGTGCATTTGAACTTCTTGTGCGGGGTGATGGCCCCGATCTTCGAAAGGACCTGCCCGCGCTCCACGTCGTCCTTCTCAATGCCGCGCAGCAGCGTCCCGATGTTGTCTCCGGCCTGCCCCTCGTCGAGCAGCTTGTTGAACATCTCCACACCGGTGACCGTGGTCTTCCGCGTGTCCTTGATCCCGACGATCTCCACTTCGTCTCCGACGTGGATGGTGCCCGTCGCAACCCTGCCCGTGACGACCGTGCCGCGCCCGGAGATGGAGAACACGTCCTCAATCGGCATGAGGAACGGCTTGTCTACCGGCCGCGGAGGAAGCGGGAAGTAGTCATCCATCGTGGTGAGAAGCTCCTCGATGCATTTGACGTTCTCCGCAACTTCGGGGTGCTCCATGGCCTTGAGCGCCGAGCCCTTCACGATGGGGATCTTGTCACCGGGGAAGTTGTAGAACTTCAAGACGTCGCGGATTTCCACCTCGACGAGCTCGAGCAGCTCGGGGTCATCCACCATGTCGACCTTGTTGAGGAACACGACGATGGCGGGCACGCCGACCTGGCGGGCCAGCAGGATGTGCTCGCGGGTCTGCGGCATGACGGAGTCCGGCGCTGAAACGACGAGCACGGCCCCGTCCATCTGGGCGGCGCCGGTGATCATGTTCTTGATGTAGTCCGCGTGTCCCGGGCAGTCGATGTGCGCGTAGTGGCGCTTGTCCGACTGGTATTCCACGTGCCGGGTATTGATGGTGATGCCCCGGGCCTTCTCCTCGGGAGCGTTGTCGATGTCCTCATACTTCATCAGCTTGTCACCGTACTTCTTCGCGCAGTACATGGTGATTGCCGCCGTCAGCGTGGTCTTTCCATGGTCGATGTGACCGATGGTGCCGACGTTGATGTGGGGCTTCGACCGTACGAATTTCTCCTTCGCCATTGCACTCCTCCTTGCAGTTTCCTCTCCGCGCCCTCAAGTTCCCCGGCACCCCGCGGCCCCGCCGCGGGAAGGGGATTCCTTCTCCTCCGCTCCAGTCAATCGCGGGGCGGCTACCTCTTCCGCCCGCGAACCTTTTCGACAAGCTCTTCCTGAATCGACCGGGGGGTTTCCTGGTAATGGGAGAATTGCATGGTGTGGGACGCTCGACCTTTCGTCATCGAGCGAAGCGACGTAACGTACCCGAACATGGAACGCAGGGGTACGAGTGCTTTCACCACCTTACTCCCAGGCCGATCTTCAATCCCCTCGACGTGGCCCATGCGCGCGCTGAAATCGGAGATGACATCCCCGAGATGCTCCTCTGGAGTGGCGCACTCCACGGCCATGATCGGTTCAAGGATAGTCGGTTTGGCTTTTGCACAGCCCGACTTATATGCCATCGATGCCGCGACCTTGAAGGCCATTTCGCTGGAGTCCACGTCATGGTAGGACCCGTCCAGCAGGCTGGCGCGGAAGTCCACCATGGGATATCCCGCCAGGACCCCGTTCTCCATGGCCTCCCGGATGCCTTTTTCAACGGCAGGAACGTACTCCCGCGGCACCCGGCCGCCGATGACCTTGTTCTCGAAGGCGAAGCCCGTGCCCGGGGGCAGGGGCTCGAAGCTCATCACCACGTGCCCGTAGGCGCCGTGGCCGCCGGTCTGCTTGACGAACTTGCCCTCCGCTTCGGCCGCCTCCTTGATGGTTTCCCGGTAGGCAACCTCCGGTGCTCCCACGTTGGCGGCCACGTTGAACTCGCGGAACATCCGCTCCACAAGCACCTCGAGATGCAGCTCGCCCATCCCCATGATGATGGTCTGGCCGGTCTCCTTGTCGTACCGCACCTTGAAGGTGGGGTCTTCCTCGGAGAGCTTGTGCAGGGCGGAGGAGAGCTTCTCCTCATCATCCCTGGTCTTCGGCTCGATGGCGACGTGAACGACCGGGTCGGGAAACACCATGGATTCGAGAATCACCTGATTCTCTTCATCACAGAGCGTGTCACCCGTCGTGGTTTTCTTCAGCCCGACCGCGGCGGCGATGTCCCCCGAGGCGACCTCCTTGATCTCCTCCCGCTCGTTGGCGTGCATCCTCAGTATCCGCGTGACCCGCTCTCTCTTGTCGGCGGTCGCGTTGTAGATGTACGACCCCGACATGAGCTTTCCCGAATACACGCGGAAGAAGGTCAGCTTGCCGACGAACGGATCGGTCATGATCTTGAAGGCCAGAGCCGCGAACGGCTCCGTGTCCTTCGGCAGGCGCTGGATGTAGTCACCAGTGTTCGGCACGGTTCCCGTGGTCGGCGGCATGTCCGCCGGCGAGGGAAGGTAGTCCACCACCGCGTCCAGGAGGGGCTGGATGCCCTTGTTCTTGAACGCCGTTCCGCACACCACCGGGAAGATCTTCCCCTGGACCGTGGCCTTGCGAAGAGCCGCCTTGAGGTTGCTCTCCGCGATGTGCCCCCCGTCCAGGTACGCCGTCATGATGTCGTCATCAGTCTCGGCAATCTTCTCCAGCAGGATCGTGCGCGCCGCTCCAGCCTTCTGCGTCAGCGCGGCAGGGATGTCCACCTCCCGGAACTTCGCGCCCAGCACATCCTCATCCCAGACCAGGGCCTTCATGCGGACGAGGTCGACAATGCCGACGAAGTCCGCCTCCAACCCGATGGGAAGCTGGATGGGCACCGCGTTGGCCCCGAGCTTGGAGTGCATCTCCTGCACGACCTCGTCGAAACGAGCCCCCACGCGGTCCATCTTGTTGATGAACGCAACGCGCGGCACGTTGTAGCGGTTGGCCTGCTTCCAGACGGTTTCGCTCTGGGGTTCCACGCCTTCCACGGCGGAGAAAACCCCGATCGCTCCGTCCAATACTCTCAAAGAACGTTCCACCTCGACGGTAAAGTCGACGTGGCCGGGCGTGTCGATGATGTTGATCTGCACGTCCCGCCATTCACAGAAGGTCGCGGCCGCCGTGATGGTGATGCCGCGCTCCTTCTCCAGGTCCATCCAGTCCATCTTGGCTTCGCCGTCATGCACTTCGCCAAGTTTGTGCGTCCTGCCCGTATAGTACAGGATGCGCTCTGTCGTGGTCGTCTTCCCCGCATCAATATGGGCCATGATCCCGATATTGCGGATCGACGACAGGGGCAACCGCGTGTCCATAAGCCCGCCGAGGTGCCGCCCCTACCAGCGGTAGTGGGCAAAAGCCTTGTTCGCCTCCGCCATCTTATGGGTGTCTTCCTTTTTCTTTATCGCGGAACCCGTATTGTTGAAAGCGTCAACCAGCTCTGCGGCAAGCTTCTCCGCCATGGACCGCCCATGGCGGCCGCGGGAGAACCCGATGATCCATCTCATTGCGAGGGCGTCCCTGCGCTCCTCCCGAATCTCCACGGGGACCTGGAGCGTGGCGCCTCCGACCCGCCGGGACTTCACTTCCACGACCGGCTTCACGTTCTCAAGCGCCTTCTGGAAGACCTCGATGGGCTCCTTCCCCTGCACTTTCTCCTTGATGATGTCCAGCGCATCATAGATGCTGCCGTAGGAAACGCTCTTCTTGCCCTGTTCCATCATGCGGGCGACGAACTTCCCGATCACCGCATTCTTGTACTTGGGATCGAGGATGACCCTCTTCTTCCGAATCAACTGGCCTCTCGGCATCTCTTTCCTCTTCCCCTACGCCTTCGGCTTCTTGGTACCGTACTTGGAGCGCGCCTTCTTGCGGTCTTCAACGCCGAGAGTGTCCTTGGCGCCGCGGATGATATGGTAGCGAACGCCGGGGAGGTCCTTGACCCTTCCCCCGCGGATGAGCACGACCGAATGCTCCTGCAGGTTATGGCCGATGCCCGGGATGTACGCCGTCACGTCAATCCCGTTGGTGAGACGAACGCGGGCCACCTTTCGAAGGGCCGAGTTGGGCTTCTTGGGAGTGACCGTCATGACGCGCGTGCACACGCCCCTCTTCTGGGGGCAGTTCATGAGCGCGGGGGCCTTTGTCTTCTTCTTGACTGCCTTGCGCCCCAGTCTCACCAGCTGGTTGATCGTCGGCATAAAAGGTTCCTGCTACCTTCCCTTTCAACAACCTTCTTGGCGTTCTTTCCCCTCAGCTTCGCGACAGGGGAAAGTCACGCGGGTTACAACGATATCCACGCACAAAAAAAAAGTCAACCCCACGTACTCTTTTTCCGTGGTGTTCGGGATCGTTTTTTCGAGAGTCCATCCCTCTACGCCGGATGTCTCGTCCGGCGTCCCGCGGAACGCCCCCCGCGCGGGATACCGCGCTCGGGCACGTCAACGGGGCCCCTCCCAAAATCCCCCCCAGTATACGGAACGCCGCCGGTCATGTAAAGGGGGGCGCCGGAAAATCCGCGCCCCCTCCCCCATCAATCCGGCGCCAGGACGCTCTCCGCCGATGGCAGCTGCGCCTTCTCCGCCTCCAGCAGCGCCTTCAGCTCACGCTCCTTGCGCTTCTCCTCGATGATCCTGTTGATCGAGATGTCGAGGTCTTCCATGTTCTCGTCATAGAGCTTGATCTCGCGGTACTTCTTCATGCCCGTTCCCGCGGGGATCAGGTGCCCGATGATGACGTTCTCCTTCAGGCCGCGCAGGTGGTCAACGCTCCCCGAGATGGAGGCATTGGTAAGCACGCGCGTGGTCTCCTGGAAGGAGGCCGCCGACAGCCACGAGTCGATGTTCAGCGACACGCGGGTAATGCCCAGGAGGATGGGCCGCGCCACCGCGGGCTGGCCTCCTTCGCGGAGCGTCTTGCGGTTCTCCTCGTGGAACTTGTAGCGGTCCACCTGCTGCCCGAAGATGAACGGGGTGTCCCCCACGTCCACGATCTCCACCTTCTTCATCATCTGGCGGATGATGACCCCGATGTGCTTGTCGTTGATGCGCACGCCCTGGAGCCGGTAGACCTCCTGGATCTCGTTGAGGAGGTAGCTGTGCAGCTGGGTCTCCCCGAGGATCTGGAGGATGTCGTGCGGGTCCTTGGCGCCGTCACACAGCATGTCCCCCGCGTTCACCTCGTCCGCCTCGCGGACCAGGAGATGCTTGCCCATGGGTACGAGGTGCTTGAACTCACGGTCGAACGGATCGGTGACCACAATGACCCGCTTGCCCTTGACGATCCCTTTGAAGGAGACCTTCCCGCTCACCTTGGCGAGAACCGAGGGGTTCTTGGGCCTGCGGGCCTCGAACAGCTCGCCGACCCTCGGCAGACCGCCGGTGATGTCGCTCGTCTTGACGCTCTCCCGCAGCAGCTTCGCGATGATGCGCCCGGCCTTCACCTTCTCCCCGTCATCCACGTTGAGGTACGCGTTGCCCGGCAGGAAGTAGCCCGCCAGCTCGTTGCCCTTCTCGTCCAGGATCGTGATGCGGGGCTGGAGGCTCTCCAGGGAGTACTCCGTGATCTTCTTCTCGATCTTGCCGGTGTCTTCGTTGACCTCTTCCTTGAGCGTCGTGCCCAGGACGATGTCGTGGAAGTTCACGTTCCCCGTTGCCTCCGCGATGATGGGCTCGCTGAACGGGTCGAAGAAAGCGATGGTCTCTTCAGCAGGGACCACGTCCTTCTCGCGAGACAGCAGCTCCGCGCCGTTCCTGATCTCGATGGACTGGGGCTGGGCAATCAGGAGGAGCTTGTCCGGCATGAGCTTCACGTAGCAGATCTCCGACGAGGAGATCGTCTCTCCCTTCCTCTGGATGATGGGCTCGGGTCCATGCTTGAGGAGCCTCTGGCCGTCCTTCACGAGGATCCGGTCACCCTTCTGGATCTCGTGGCTTGCCAGGATCCGGTGCACGGTGATGACGCCCTTGCGCGTGAACAGCATGTTGCCGTTCTCGATGGCCACCGTGCTTCCCTGGATCTTCTCGATGTACACGGGGTACTTCAGGTAGATCCGGTTCTCTTCAGAGATCTTGGTGGCCGCTCCGCCGATGTGGAACGTCCGCATCGTGAGCTGCGTGCCCGGCTGCCCGATGGACTGCGCGGCAATGATCCCCACCGCCTCGCCGATCTCCACCGGCTTGTACGTGGCGAGGTTCCTGCCGTAGCAGCGCGCGCACACCCCGTACTTGGAGTCGCAGGTGAGCACGGAGCGGATCTTCACGAACTCGATGCCGGCGTCCTCGATGGCCGCCGCGATCTCATCCGTGATCTCCTGGTTCGTGTCCACGATGAGCTCTCCCGTGATGGGGTGCTTCACCTTTTCCAGGGAGGTGCGGCCCGAAATGCGGTCCCGCAGCGCCTCCACGATGTCTTCCCCGTCCTTGATGGCCCGGCGGTCGATGCCGTTGATGGTGCCGCAGTCCTCTTCCGCGATGACCACGTCCTGTGCGATGTCCACGAGGCGCCGCGTGAGATAGCCGGCATCCGCCGTCTTGAGGGCGGTGTCCGCCAGACCCTTGCGGGCCCCGTTGGTGGAGATGAAGAACTCGATGACCGAGAGGCCCTCCTTGAAGTTCGACCGGATGGGAAGCTCGATGATGTCCCCCGACGGCTTGGCCATGAGGCCGCGCATGCCGGCGAGCTGCCGGATCTGGCTGCGGCTTCCGCGCGCGCCCGAGTAGGCCATCATGTACACCGGGTTGAACCCCTCGTGGTCCTTGCGCAGCTCGTCCATGAGCTCGTTCGTGATGAGCTCGTTCGTGCTGCTCCACACCTCGATGACGCGGTTATACCGCTCTTCGTTGGTGATGTGCCCCTGGAGGTACTGGCGCTGGATCTCGTCCACCTTGGAGTTGGCTTCCTTGATGAGCGCCTTCTTGGCGTTGGGGATCACGATGTCGTCCATGCCGATGGTGGCGCCGAACCGGGTTGCGTAGTGGAACCCGAGGTCCTTCACCGCGTCCAGCATCCGCACCGTGACCGCCGGACCTTTTTCCTGGTAGCAGCGGGCGATGAGGTTCAGAAGCTCCTTCTCACCCATGGCGTAGTTGAGGAAGCCGAGGTCCTTGGGGATGTTGTCGTTGAGGATGATGCGGCCCGGGGTGGTATCCACCCACTTGCCTTCCATCTTGACCTTGACCGGCGCCTGGTAATCCACGCCCTTGGCGTCCACGGAGAGGATGCACTCATCCGCCGTGGAGAAGTACTTCCCGTCTCCCCTGGCGCCCGGCCGCTCTCGCGTGAGGTAGTTGATCCCGAGCACCATGTCCTGCGTGGGCACGGCGATGGGATACCCGCTTGCCGGGTTGAGAAGGTTCTTGGAAGAGAGCAGCAGCGTCCAGCACTCCGTCTGCGCCTCCGGGGTGAGAGGAACGTGGACGGCCATCTGGTCCCCGTCGAAGTCGGCGTTGAACGCGTGGCAGACCAGCGGGTGGAGCTTGATGGCCTTGCCTTCCACGAGGATGGGCTCGAACGCCTGGATCCCCAGGCGGTGCAGCGTGGGCGCGCGGTTCAGCATCACGGGATGCTCCTGGACCACTTCCTCCAGGACTGCCCACACCTCCGCACTCTCCTGCTCCACGAGCGTCTTGGCCTTCTTGATGTTGTAGACCACGTCCTTCTGGACGAGCTTCCGCATGATGAAGGGCTTGAACAGCTCCAGGGCCATCTTGGAGGGAAGGCCGCACTGGTGCAGCTTCAGCTCCGGGCCCACGACGATGACGGAGCGGCCGGAATAGTCCACGCGCTTGCCCAGGAGGTTCTGGCGGAACCGGCCCTGCTTGCCCTTGAGCATGTCCGACAGGGACTTCAGCGGGCGGTTGGCTGCGCCCTTGACGACCCTCTTCTTCTTCGAGTTGTCGAAGAGGGCGTCCACCGCCTCCTGGAGCATCCGCTTCTCGTTCCTGATGATGATGTCAGGCGCGTTCAGGGCCAGGAGCCTCTTCAGGCGGTTGTTGCGGTTGATGACCCGGCGGTACAGGTCGTTCAGATCCGAAGTGGCGAAGCGTCCTCCATCCAGCTGGACCATGGGGCGAAGCTCCGGCGGGATCACCGGGATGACTTCCAGGATCATCCACTCCGGCTTGTTGCTGGAGGCGCGGAACTTCTCCACGAGCTCGATGCGCTTGAGCAGGCGCTTGTCAGCCTTCGCACCCTTGTCGATCATCTTGCGGCGCAGCTCTTCCGCCAGAACGTCGATGTCCACGCCCTCAAGCAGTGTGCGGATTGCCTCCGCGCCCATGCCGGCCGTGAAGGACATGCCGTAGCGCTCCCGCGCTTCCAGGTACTCCTCCTCCGTGAGGATCTGCATCCTCTTCAGCTCCGTGTCTCCCGGGTCGATCACGATGTACTTTTCATAGAAGAGAATGGAGCGCAGGGCGGCGATCTGCAGGTCGAGGAACAGGCCGATGCGGGACGGCACGGACCGGTAGTACCAGATGTGGGCCACCGGGGCCGCCAGCTCGATGTGACCCATGCGCTCCCGGCGGACCTTGAAGTGCGTGACTTCCACGCCGCAGCGGTCGCAGATCACTCCCTTGTACCGGATGGACTTGAACTTGCCGCAGTAGCACTCCCACTCCTTGGTGGTCCCGAAGATGCGCTCGCAGAAGAGCCCATCCTTCTCGGGCCGCAGGGTGCGGTAGTTGATGGTCTCGGGCTTCTTCACCTCTCCGTACGACCAGGCCCGGATCTGGTCCGGCGATGCAAGCTTGATGAGAATATGATCAAAGTCCTGCAAGTCCCTCATGTTTCCTCCCAAGCATGGCCGCCAAAGGCGGACATGCGGAGGCGCGTCAGCGGAAGCGCATGTACTCATGCGCGACGGCTGCGCGCCAGCGTCTAGAACCTCGACATCTGCCGGTCGATCAGCTCCTCGTCCCGCTCAGTCAGGGCAATCTGCTTGTTCTTGACATCGAAGATGCTCACGTCCAGAGCAAGACCGCGCATCTCCTGCACGAGCACGTTGAAGCTCTCCGGGATGTCGGGGCTCGTGGAGATCTCTCCCTTCACGATGCTCTCATAGATCTTGGCCCGGCCCATCATGTCGTCACTCTTGATCGTCAGGAGCTCCTGCAGCGTGTTGGACGCCCCGTAGGCCTCCAGCGCCCACACCTCCATCTCCCCGAGCCTCTGGCCGCCGAACTGCGCCTTGCCTCCCAGCGGCTGCTGGGTCACGAGGGAGTAAGGGCCGGTGGAACGGGCGTGCATCTTGTCGTCCACGAGGTGGTGGAGCTTCAGGATGTAGATGGTCCCGACGGTGATCTGGTTCTCGAAAGGCTCGCCGCTCTGGCCGTCCAGGAGCGTGACCTTGGACGAGACGGGGAGGTTGGCCTCCTTGAGCTTGCCTTCGATCATCTCGTTGGACGCGGACTGGAACACCGGCGTGGAGTACCACTCATCAAGGGCCGTTGCGGCCCATCCCAGCTCGGTCTCCATGATCTGTCCCAGGTTCATACGTGACGGAACGCCGAGCGGATTGAGCACGATGTCGATGGGCGTGCCGTCCTCCATGTAGGGCATTTCCTCGACGGGAAGCACCCGGGCCACGACTCCCTTGTTTCCGTGCCGCCCGGCCAGCTTGTCTCCCTCCTGGAGCTTGCGCTTGGCCGCGATGAGGACCTTGACCACTTCCTCAACGCCCGGGTCCAGCTCGTCGCCGTTGACCCTCTTCAGCCTCTGCACGTCGATGATCGTGCCTTCAACGCCGTGGGGAACGCGCAGAGAGGTGTCACGCACCTCCTTGGCCTTCTCTCCGAAGATCGAGTTCAGGAGCTTGAACTCCGGCGTGGAGTCCGTCTCGCTCTTCGGGGTGACCTTGCCCACGAGAATGGACCCGGCCTTCACCGTGGCGCCCACGCGGATGATCCCCTCCTCATCCAGCTGCTCGAAGGCGTGCTCGTTCGTGTTGGGGATGTCCCGCGTGATCTTCTCCGGGCCGAGCTTCGTCTCCCGCACCTCCACGGAGAACTCCTTGATGTGGATGGAGCTGAAAGCGTCCTGCTGGACGACCTGCTCCGACACCAGGATGGCGTCCTCATAGTTGTAGCCGTTCCACGGCATGAACGCGCACAGGAGGTTGCGCCCAAGGGCGAGCTCTCCCTGGTACGTGGCCGGCCCGTCTGCAATGACGTCCCCGGCGTTCACGTGCCTGCCCACCTGGACGATGGGCTTCTGCGTGTAGCAGGTGTCCTGGTTGGTGCGCTGGTACTTCAGCAGCGTGTACACGTCTTCATCCCGCTTGGCCTCGTCCGGCTTGATCCTGATCTCGAGGCTCGTGACGTACGTGATGGTCCCGGCCCGGCGCGCGATCACGACGACCCCCGAGTCGTACGCGGTCTTTCCCTCCATCCCCGTCCCGACGCGCGGGGGCTCGGGTGAGATGAGGGGCACAGCCTGGCGCTGCATGTTGGATCCCATGAGGGCCCGGTTTGCATCATCATGCTCCAGGAACGGGATCAGGGACGCCGAGACGGAGATGATCTGCTTGGGAGAGACGTCCATGTACTGGATGTCCTCCGGCGCGCGGGAAATGTAGTCACCGCCCTTCCTGACGGAGACCTGCTTCTCCAGGAACTCACCCTTGGGTGAGAGGGCCGCGTTGGCCTGCGCGATGTAGTAGCGCTCCTCGTCCATGGCGGACAGATACTCGATGTCGTTCGTGACCTTGCCGTTCTTCACGCGGCGGTAGGGCGTCTCCAGGAACCCGTACTCGTTGACCCGGGTATAGTTGGCCAGGGACACGATGAGCCCGATGTTCGGACCTTCGGGGGTCTCGATGGGGCACATCCGCCCGTAGTGGGTGTAGTGGACGTCACGGACCTCGAAGCCGGCCCGGTCCCGGGAAAGACCGCCGGGGCCCAGCGCGTTGAGGCGCCGCTTATGCGTGAGCTCGGCCAGGGGATTGACCTGGTCCATGAACTGGGAGAGCTGGCTCGAGCCGAAGAACTCCTTGATCGTCGCCACGATGGGCTTGATGGAGATGAGGTCCTGCGGCTTGATGGTGTCCGCTTCCTTCAGGGACATGCGCTCCTTGGCGATGCGCTCCATGCGGGTGAACGCTACCTTGAGCTGGTTCGTCAGAAGCTCTCCCACGGACCGCACGCGGCGGTTTCCCAGGTGGTCGATGTCGTCGACGTTGTTCTCCCCGATGTACACCCGGATCAGCCACGTCATCGTGTTGATGATGTCTTCCTTGATCAGGGTGTGCGTCTTCACCTGCTCGGCGTAGTCGAACTTCTTGTTCAGCTTGTAGCGCCCCACCCGGCCCAGGTCGTAGCGCCGGCTGGAGAAGAACATGGAGTGCAGGTCCTTCTCCGCGTTCTCTATGGTGATGGGCTCCCCGGGCTTGATGACGGAGTACACGCGCAGGATGGCGTCGTCCTTGGAGATCTCGTCCTGCTCCGCGGTCTCCTTGGTGAACTTCATCTCCTCACGCTCGAAGCAGTTGAGGATGATGGGGGAATGCAGGGACTTCTCGTTCTCGAAGTCGATGAGGAAGATCTCCTTCACCCCGGCGTGGACGAGCTCCTCCACGTCGTGCGGATGGACCTTGTCACCGGCGCGGTAGAGCTTCTTCTGCGCCTCCCCATCCTTCACGGTGACGCCGCGGGCAAAGTTGCGCCCCACGAGGCGCTCCTTGTCCTCCCGCGTGTCGGTGACCTTGACCTTCTCCACCTTGTAGAACAGCTCGATGATCGATTCGCGGGTCTCGTAGCCCAGCGCGCGCAGGAAGATGGTGGCGAGGATCCTCTTCTTGCGGTCGATCTTGGCGTAGATGAGCTCCTTCTTCTGGTCGATCTCGAACTCAAGCCAGGAGCCGCGGTAGGGAATGATCCGGGAGGAAAAGATTCCCTTCTCATGGGAGAAAATGACGCCGGGAGAGCGATGGATCTGGCTGACCACGACACGCTCCGCGCCGTTCACGATGAACGTCCCCTTGTCCGTCATGATGGGGATGTCCCCCATGTAGATCTCTTTCTGACGGATCTCCCCCGTGTTGAGGAAGATCAGGTTGATCTTCGCCTTGAGCGGAATGGCGTAGGTCAGCCCTTTCTGCTTGCACTCCTGCTCGCCGAACTTGATGTTCTGCTCGTCCAGCGTGAACCCGATGTACTCCAGGAGCATGTCTCCGTTGGGGCTCTCGATGGGAAACGTGGACTGGAACACTTCCTCCAGGCCCTGCTTCAGCGGCGGCTCGCCCTTCTGAAGGGTCCTGCGCTGGAGGAATCTCTCGTAGGATGAGAGCTGGATGTCGACGAGATTGGGGATCTCCATGACATCCTCGTAGCCCCTGCCAAAAAGAATTCGCTTGATCTTCTTGGACTTGTCCAGAATCATTCTTTCCCCCTAGCCATCATCGCGCGAAGCGCGATATCCGGTAGATGCATCACGCCCGCGTCAGACATACGCTCGCCCGAAACAGACAGACCACCGGCGCGCCCGCCGCCGGTGGTACTTTTCCGAGACAAGAAACTGTTGCGCGCGCTGCGCGAGCTCAGGAGCGCGCGGAGCGCGCCGTGGAGCGCGCGGAGCGCGCTGTGCTGGGAGCCGTTGGCGCCCTTACTGAATCTCAACGACCCCGCCAGCCGCTTCAAGCTGCTGCTTGATCTTCGCGGCGTCCTCCTTGGAAACGTTCTCCTTGAGGGTCTTGTTCCCTGCCTCCACGAGATCCTTCGCCTCCTTGAGGCCCAGCCCGGTGATCGAACGCACTTCCTTGATCACGGGGATCTTCTTGGCCTCGTCGAAGCTCTTCAGAACGACCGTGAACTCAGTTTTCTCTTCAGCCGCCGCGCCGCCGCCTGCCGCCGCCGGGCCCGCTGCCGCAACCGCCACGGGGGCCGCCGCGGTGACGCCGAACTTTTCCTCCATGGCCTTCACGAGGTCGGAAACCTCGAGGACGGTCATGCCCGCAATCGCGTCGAGAATCTGATCCTTGGTGAGAGTTGCCATTTATCTTCTCCTTCCTTCTGTGGACGCCGCCAGCTGGCACAGTCTGTGAAGACTGGCGGTGCTATTTCCCTTCTTTCGACTTCTTGTCGGCCACGGCCGCAAGAGTCCGAACCAGTTTCGATGACACGCCGTTCATCACGTACATGAGGTTCATGAGGGGCTGGTTCATCGTGCCCATGAGGGACGCCAGCAGCTCCAGGCGTCCGGGCAGCCGGGACAGCGCCTCGATCTCCTTTGCCGTGAACAGCTTTCCGCTCACCACGCCGCCCTTGATGGTCAGGGACGCGGCCTTGGTGAACTCAACCATGACCTTCGCCGCGGGGCTCGGGTCAGCGCCGAGGAACGCGAGGGCCGTAGGCCCCTCCAGCATCGCCGAGGCGTCCGGCAGGCCCGCCTCCTTCATGGCGATCTTGGCAAACGCGTTCCTGACCACGCGGTAGCTCGTCCCCTGCTCCCCAAGCTTGTTCCGAAGCTCGATCATCTGGGGGAACGTGAGCCCGCGGAAGTCCGAGAAAATGAGGTCCGGCGCCTTGGCGAGGTGCTCCTTGAGCTTCGTCACGGCGTCCGTCTTGTACTGCTGTATCTTCTTCACCGTCTCTGCCATGGTGTTCAGCTCCCTACGCCACGAAGGACTTGTCCTTGGGGGACAGCCTGATGCCGGGTCCCATCGTTGATGACAGGACGATCGAATGCACGTAATCCCCCTTGAGGTCCTGGGGCCGCTTGCGCACGACTTCCTGGATGAAGGCCTGGGCGTTGGCCGCGATCTGCTCCTTGCCCATGGACAGTTTCGCCACGGCGAGGTGCACCACGCCCCCCTTGTCCGCGCGGTATTCCACGCGGCCCTTCTTCAGCTCCTCCAGGGCTTCCTTGATGTTGAAGGTCACCGTCTGCGTCTTCGGGTTGGGCATGAGGCCACGGCGGCCCAGGATCTGCCCGAGCTTGCCAACGTCCTTCATCATGTCCGGCGTGGCTACCGCGATGTCGAAATCCAGCCAGCCGCCGCGGATCTTCTCGATGAGGTCGTTGTCCCCCACGAACGCGGCACCGGCCCTGCGGGCCTCCTCCGCCTTGTCTCCCTTGGCGAAGACGAGGATCTGCTTCTCCTTGCCGAACAGGTGCGGGAGCGCCATGACGTCCCTGATCGTGTGCTTGCTCTTGATGTTGAGCTTCATCGACACTTCGACGGTCTCATCGAACTTCGCGTAGGCCAGCTCCTTCACGAGCTCCACGGCCTTGTCCAGCGGGTAGGTCTCCGCCTTGTTGAACTTCTCGAGCGCGGCCCGATACTTCTTTCCGTGCGCCATGTCAGCCCTCCACCGTGACGCCCATGCTTCGGGCCGTGCCGGCGATGATCTTCATGGCCGCCTCGATGTCCTTGGCCGTCAGGTCCGGCATCTTCTGCTCCGCGATGGCGCGAAGCTTGTCACGTGTCAACGCGCCGACCTTTGTCTTGTTCGGCTCCCCGCTTCCCTTCTCGATCCCGAGCGCCTTCCTGATGAGGACCGCCGCGGGCGGGGTCTTCGTGATGAACGTGAAGCTCTTGTCGGTGTATATCGTGATCACCACGGGGATGAGCACGCCCGCTTCCTGCTTCTTCGTCCTGTCGTTGAACTGCTGACAGAACTGCGCCGCCTGCACTCCATGGGGTCCCAGGGCCGGTCCCACCGGGGGCGCCGGGGTGGCCTTGCCCGCCGGCACCTGGAGCTTGACGATCGCCTTGACCGTCTTCTTTGCCATAGCCTACCTCCTCCGTGGTCCTGACGCTCCCTGCTCCACGACGTGGAGCACCTCCGCGGACATCCCGCGTCGGCTTGCGGGGAGCTCCCATTGCAGCCGGGCATTGCCTCTCCTGCCCGCGCCGGTATGACGCGGGGGCGTGGCGATGCCGTTCGGCTCGCGAGGGTTGTCCGAGCTCAGATCTTCTCCACCTGGAGATAGTCGACCTCGACCGGAGTCGATCTGCCGAATATCCCCACCATGACCCGCAGCTTGCCTTTCTCGGTGTTGACCTCTTCGATGTTCCCCGTGAAAGAGTCGAAGGGACCATCGATGATTCTCACCATCTCCCCCACCGAGAAGCTCTGGCGCGGCTTCAAGACGCGGTCCGCCTTGATCTCGCCAGCCTTCTGGAGGATGCCGCGGGCCTCCTCCTGGGAGATGGGCTGGGGCTTCTGATTCCGGTTGGAGCCCACGAACCCCGTGACGCCGGGGATCTTGCGGATCTCCTGGCATATTTCCTTCCACCCCGTATCCGGCAGATCCATTTCCACCATGATGTAGCCGGGGAGGAACTTCTTGGTCGAAACCTTCTTGCGGCCGTCCTTGATCTCCACGACCTCCTCGGAGGGAACCTTCACGTCGAACACGTGGTCCTTCAGCGTTCCCTTGTCCACGAGCATGCGAACGTGCTTCTGGACCTTGTTCTCGTACCCCGAGTAGGTATGGACGACAAACCAGGCTTTCGCCATTCCCGTCCCTGTCAGAACACCCAGTCGACGAGCTTGAACAGCACGAAGTCGACGAGGCCGAGGATGGCAGCGATGATGAGCGTGGAAACGAGCACGACCCGGGTCGACGCCTGGGCCTCATCCCGGCTGGGCCACGTCACCTTCTTCAGCTCCGCAAAGCTCTCTTGGAAAAACAGGATGATTCTTCTCATCGCTCCTCGTCCCTCGGATGCCCCTGTCCAGGCCAGGCAGGACTCGAACCCGCAACATCCGGTTTTGGAGACCGGCGCTCTACCATTAGAGCTACTGGCCTATGGATTAGTCGGCCTTTCGGCCATCCCTGGCCTCGGCCGACCTCGCCATCCATGGCTTGACCTACTTAACCTTCGCTTCCTTGTGGAGGGTATGCTTCCTGTCCCAGCGGCAATACTTGGTGAACTCGAGCTTTCCCTGCGTGTTCTTGCGGTTCTTTGTGGTGGTGTAATTTCTTCTGTCGCACTCGGTGCACTGGAGTGCCACGAGCTCGAGGTTCTTCGCTTTGCCTTTGGCCATCCGGATCTCCCTGGAGTAGGTTGGACGACGAATTTATAAAGAAAGCCCCATTCCTGTCAAGTAGTCGCGGAGAAACTGCGTATACGGACGGCGTGACTGCGCTGCGCGCCGGCCGGGTCGAGCCCTCGACCGGATTTGAACCGGTGACCCCGTCCTTACCAAGGACGTGCTCTACCAACTGAGCTACAAGGGCGTAGGCAAGGACGTCGAGTTCCGCCGGCGCCAGGGATGGCGCGCCGGGCGTCAGCCGTCTGCGGATCAGACGGCGAAGCCCATAGACGGACCAAGTGTCCTAGATCGGCCGCGATCCTATCAGACCGCCGGGGCGGCCGTCAAGCCGAGGCGGGCGTCACGCCGAGGCCGGCGGCCGCCTTCTGAAAAACAGCAGCAGGGACTGCCCGTAGAGACGCCGGTCCGCCAGCTCCAGCCCCGGCCTCTCCTCCGCCAGCTTTTCCGCGCTGTGCAGGTGGATGATCGTGAGCCCGTTCTCTGCCAGGTGGCGGGCTTCACACGCCTCGTCCAGAACCGCCCCTTTGCCCGGAAAATCGAAGGGCGGATCCAGAAAGATGATGTCCCACAGCCGGCCGTCGTTCCTCAGGAACCGCTCCACCGGTGCTGTCACCAGCTCGATGCGGCTTTCCACGAAGGAGATGTTTTTCATGATCGTGGCGCGCTTGCGAGCATCCTTCTCCACGAGAAGCACCGGCTCCGCGCCGCGGGATGCGGCCTCGATTCCCAGCACACCCGAGCCTGCAAAGAGATCCAGGAATGAGGTCCCGTCGAGGTTTCCCAGGATGGAAAAAAGGGACGCGCGAACACGGTCCATGGACGGCCGGATGACTCCGGGCGGGACCAGGATGTTCCTGCCTCGATAGGTGCCGCCTGTCACCCTCATCTCAGCCGGCCTCCGCCGCCGCTTCCGGGGTCATGGGCGGCCCGGGCCACCATGCCTCCGCCGCCAGCATGGCGCTGATGACGGTGTTGCCGGGAAGCAGGAAGCCCGGGTCCTCTTTCAGGATCCTGCGCGCGTCGTCACGCGCGTTGATCAGGAGCCGGCCGTGCTCGGCGAGATTCGCCGCGCGGAACTCCAGGAAGCCGCTCTGGCGCACCCCCAGAAGCTCGCCGGGCCCGCGCAGGCGCATATCGCGCTCAGCTATGAGAAAGCCGTCCGAGGTCTCTTTCATCACCTTCAGCCGCTCCACGCCCTCCGGGGTCAGCTTCGAGCCGTACACGAGGAACGCGTAGGATTGTTCGGTACCTCGTCCCACCCGGCCGCGAAGCTGGTGGAGCGTTGAGAGCCCGAAGCGCTCCGCGTGCTCGATGACCATGCAGGTGGCGTTGGGAACGTCCACGCCGACTTCGACCACGCTGGTGGCCACGAGAACCTTCACCGACCCGGCCACGAAGGCAGCCATGGTCCGCTCCGTCTCCTCCTCCCCGACCCGGGAGTGTATCAGCGCCGCGGGGATGCCGGGGTAGACCTCGTCCCGGAGCATCTTGAATGCGGATTCAGCGTCCTTGACCGCGAGGGACTCCGACTCTCCGATGAGTGGATAGACGAAGTACGCCTGCCTGCCCTTGGTGATTTCCTGCCGGACCCTCCGGTAGACCTTGTCCTCGTTCCCTTCCCGAGCGAGGTGGGTGATCACCGGACAGCGCCCCGGGGGCATCATGCGGATCGTGGAGATGTCGAGGTCCCCGAACGCGGTCAGGGCCAGAGTGCGCGGGATGGGCGTTGCGGTCATCAGGAGGAGGTCAGGCGCGGCGCCCTTGCGTTTCAGCGCCTGGCGCTGGAGCACCCCGAACTTGTGCTGCTCGTCGATGATCACGAGCCCGAGGTTCCGGTAGGTGACGTCCTCTGAAAAAAGCGCGTGGGTCCCGAAAAGGATATCGATCTGCCCCGCCACCAGCGCGGAAAGAAGGAGCGCCCGCGGCTCTCCGGAAACCGCGCCAGAGAGGAACGCGATCCTCACCCCGAGGGGCTCCACCAGCCGGGCGGCGCTCTCCGCGTGCTGGCGCGCAAGGAGCTCCGTGGGCGCAACAAAGGCCACCTGCTCTCCGGCTGCCGTGACGATGAGCGCGGAGAGGAGCGCGACCAGCGTCTTGCCGCAGCCCACGTCGCCCTGGAGCAGCCGGGACATCGGCGTGCCGGAGAGGAGGTCTTCCTGGATCTCCCGCACGACGCTCTTCTGATCTTCCGTCAGCGTGAACGGAAGGCGGTCGATGA
>DATKLM010000047.1:0-26908 GCA_035542415.1 Spirochaetia bacterium | reverse complement strand
AATGAGCTTCTTCACTCCCGCGATCCTGATCCGGTCTCCCGCACGGAGCCGGTCGTAGTCAGCCGGGTCTGCGAAGGTCAGCGGGAGGATCCCGAAGTTGATCAGGTTCGACTTGTGGATCCGGGCGAAGCTCTTGACGATCTTGGCGCGGACGCCGAGGTAGCGGGGCGCCAGCGCGGCGTGCTCCCGTGAGGAGCCCTGCCCGTAGTTTTCCCCGCCCACCACGACCCCGCTCTTCTTCTCCCGTGCGCGCCGGGCGAAGTCCTTGTCGATCTGGTCGAAAACGAAATCGCTGATGGCCGGGATGTTGCTGCGGAACGGGAGGACCCGGTTTCCCGCCGGCATGATGATGTCCGTGCTGATATCGTCACCGACCTTCAGCAGCACCTCTGCCTCCAGGTCGTCCTCCAGGGGACCAAAGGCGGGGAACGGCTTGATGTTCGGGCCGCGGACGATGGCGATGCTCGACGGGTCCGCCGCGGGCTGGAAGAACCACTTCGGGTTGAACGCGTAGGTCTTCGGGTACTCCACCGCGGGGCAGCTGCCCAGGGTGCGCGGGTCGGTGATGCGGCCGGTGAGCGTGGAAGCGGCGGCGGTCTCCGGAGAGCAGAGGTAGACGAAGTCGTCATCCGTGCCGCTGCGGCCCTTGTAGTTCCGCGGCATGGTTCGCAGGGAGTTCGTCCCGCTGGCCGGGGCCTGGCCCATGCCGATGCACCCCAGGCAGCCGGCTTCGCAGATGCGTCCTCCGGCGTCCACGAGCATCCTGATCCCGCCCATGGCCATCACGTTCTCCAGCGTCTGGCGGCTGCCGGGGTTGATACTGAAGTCCACCAGGGGGTGACGCACCTTTCCCTCGACTGCTTTGGCGACGATCATCAGGTCCCGGTAGCTGCCGTTGGTGGAGGAGCCCACGAGGACCTGCTGGATCTCCACGTTCGACAGTTCGGCCGCCGGCTTCACCTTGTCCGGGTTTGACGGGCAGGCGACCAGCGGCTCGATCGTGGAGAGGTCGATCTTCGTGACTTCGTCGAACTGCGGGTCCCGTCCCTGCGTCAGGGGCCGGAAGTCCTTCTCCCGGTTGTTCATTCCCAGGTACCAGCGCGTCACGTCATCCGAGGGGAACACGCACGCGGTGAACCCCATGTCCACCGACATGTTCGCGATGGTCCCGCGCGCGGCCATGTCCAGCGACGCCACTCCCGGACCGAAGAACTCCATGATCTTGCCCGTGCCGGCTTTCGCGGAGTAGCGGCGCAGGAGTTCGAGGATCAGATCCTTGCCGGAAACCCACGGCTGGAAAGATCCCTCCACGTAGACACCCCATACCTTCGGGGTCATCAGGTAGAAGGGCTTGCCGGCCATGGCCATGGCCACCTCGTTGCCCCCGGCGCCGGCGGCGAGCATCCCGAGGCAGCCGCCCGTGGTGGTGTGGCTGTCCGAGCCGAGAAGCGTCTTGCCCGGGGCGCCGAACCTCTGGCGGTGCACGTGGTGGGAGACGCCGTTGCCCGGCGGCGAAAGGATGAGCCCGTACTTGGAGGCGCAGGACACGAGGAAGCGATGGTCGTCCGCGTTCTTGTAGTCGGTCTGGATGATGTTGTGGTCGATGTAGCTTACCGCGAGCTCCGCCTTCACGCGCGGGATGCCCAGGGACTCGAACTCCAGGTATGCCATGGTTCCCGTTGCGTCCTGCGTGAGCGTCTGGTCGATGCGGAGGCCGATCTCGCGGCCGGCGCCGGGCGTACCTTCGACGAGGTGCTCACGGATGAGCGTTTCGGTAATGGTGTCTTTCATTCGCCATCCTTTTCCCGAATGACGTTGCGATGCGTATAGTATAACAAGACTCTCACGCGCGAGCGAGAACGAAATACCGCGACTGCAGGCACGAACTTCGTTGACTCCGTCCGGAAGGCGCTAGTATATTCCGTGTGGCATGGGAAACCTCGGAGCGGAGACCATCTTCACCATCGCGGGATTCCGGGTGCCCAACTCCCTCCTTGCCACGCTCCTCGTGGACGCAGTCATCCTCCTCATCGTGTTCGGCGTTCGGCGGAGCATCGCGCTCGTTCCCGGGAGGTTCCTTCAGACCGCTGAAGGAATCGTGGACTACCTGAAGACCACGGTTGACCAGGTTGCCGGCCCCCGCTCCGGCATGATCTTCCCCTGGGTGCTCGTCTTCTTCGTCTACATCGTCTTCAACAATCTCATGGGCCTCTTTCCGGGGTTCGGTTCCGTCGGCTTCTACCGGGCCGGGGAGGGAGGCTCGGGGCAGCACCTCGTGCCCATCTTCCGCGCCGCCACGTCGGACTTGAACATGACGCTGGCTCTTGCCATCGTCTCCGTGTTCGCGACGCACGTGCTGGCCATCCGCACCACGGGCCTCGCCACCTACCTGAAACGCTTCTTCGCCCTCAACCCGATCTTTCTCTTCGTCGGTCTCCTGGAGATCGTCCAGGAGCTGACGAAGTTCATCTCCTTCTCCTTCCGCCTGTTCGGAAACATCTCGGGCGGAGAAATCGTGCTCGGCACAATCGCCTCCATGTTTTCATTCCTGCTGCCGGTGCCGTTCCTCGCCCTCGAGATCCTCGTCGGCGTGGTGCAGGCGGCTGTTTTCGCTCTCCTCACGATGGCCTTCATGGCCATCCTGACGGAAGAACCACACCATTAACGGAGGGAGCTCATGGTCACGTTCTCGGTAACAGGCGGGATCATCATCGCAATCGGCGGATCTTTTCCGGCCCTCGCCGTCGGCCTCATCGGCATGAAGGCCATCGAGGCCATCGGGCGGAACCCCGAGGCGTCGGGGCGCATCGTTCCCACGATGATCCTCGCCATGGCGTTCGCGGAGGCCATCGCCATCTACTCGCTGATCTTCGCGTTCCTGCGCTAGCACCGGGAGGCTCCCATGGGAGAGACGCTGGGGAGATTTGGAATCGACCCGATTCTCCTCGCGGGGCAGATTCTCAACTTCCTCGTGATCGCGTGGGTGCTGTATCGCTTCCTCCTGAAGCCCCTCCAGGCGAACATGAAGGCGCGCTCGGAGAAGATCGCCCAGGGGCTGAAGGACGCGGAGGCGTCGCGCCGGGCGCTGGAGGAGGCCGGCAGGGAGAAGGAACGCCTGCTCGCGGAAACGTACGCCCAGTCCTCGCGCATCCTCGAGCGCGCCCGGGACGAGGCGGAGCGCCTGCGCGCCGCCGCCCTGGAGAGGGCCCGGGCTGACGCGGAGAGGATGCTGCGGGAGGCCCGCGGCCAGCTGGCGCTGGAGCGGCAGGAGATGGAGCGCCAGGTCCAGGAGCTGTCCCTGGAGTTGTCCGGGAAGATCCTGGAGAGCGTCGTCGTCGGCCTGTTCAGTGAGGACGAGAAGAGCCGCATCGTTGCGGAGGGCATGAAGCGCATCCGCGCGGTCGGGGTATCGTGAAAAAGCTCGTGGCCCTGACGTTCACAGAGTCCGGAGACCTCAATCCCGCCGTCGCGGCCCTGGTGCTGGAGAACCTTACGCGGTCCCAGCTGAAGAGCTATCTCGCCGCGCTGCGCCGGGAGCTGCGCCGGCGGCGCGTGTACGTGGCGCTCTCCGGCGGGAGCGAAGCCGAGGTCGGCGGGGAGATCGGCGGGAGGTACCCCGACCGTGAGCTCGCCATCAGGCGGGATGACGCCCTGGCGGGGGGCGTGAAGGTGAGCGCGGGTGACGACATCGTGGACGCGAGCGTCACCGGGTATCTGAAAGAGCTGCTGGGGAAGATCGGACATGAAAGCTGAAGACCTTGTCAGACAGATCGAACAGAAGCTGGAACGAACGGAGGTCAGCCCGGCCGTCGCCAACGTCGGCAGGGTGGTCTCCGTGGGAGACGGGATCGTACGCGCGGACGGGCTGTCGCGCGCCGGCTACGGTGAGCTGGTCCAGTTCGAGGACGGGAAACTCGGCCTCGTCATGAACCTCGACGAGGACTTCGCCTCGATCCTCCTCCTCTCGGAGGACTCTGCGGTCCCCGAGGGCATGCAGATCAAGACCACGGGGACGCTCCTTTCCCTGCGCGTCTCCGAGGACCTCTTCGGCCGGGTGATCGACCCCTTCGGCGGGCCCCTGGATGGACGGCCGCTTTCCGTCAGCAACTGGACGGCAATGCCCCTGGAGCGCATCGCCCCGGGAGTCACCCAGCGCGCGCCCGTTGAGGTGCCGGTGAAGACCGGCATCAAGGTCGTGGATGCGCTGACGCCCATTGGCCGGGGCCAGCGCCAGCTCATCGTCGGGGACCGCAACACGGGAAAGACGGCGCTCGTCGTGGACGCCATCATCAACCAGCGCTCGAAGGACCTCGGCCTGCCCCAGATGGTCTGCGTGTACTGCGCCGTCGGGCAGAAACGCGGAAGCATCGCCCGCACGGTGGCCAAGCTCGCGGAAGAGCGGGCCATGGAGTACACCATCGTTGTGGCGGCAAGCTCCTCCACCCCGGCGGCCATGCAGTACCTGGCACCGTTCGCCGCGTGCGCCATTGGCGAATACTTCATGGAGAAGGGGATGGATTCCCTGGTCGTCTATGACGACCTCTCCAAGCATGCCTGGGCCTACCGGCAGCTTTCCCTGTTGCTGAGAAGACCCGCGGGTCGTGAGGCATACCCCGGGGATATTTTCTATCTCCACTCGCGCCTTCTGGAGCGCGCCGCGAAGCTCAACAGGGAAAAGGGCGGCGGCTCTCTCACGGCCCTTCCCATCATCGAGACGCAGGCCGGCGACATCTCGGCCTACATCCCGACGAACGTCATCTCAATCACGGACGGCCAGATCTACCTGGAGACGGACCTCTTCAACGCCGGGGTGCGCCCGGCGGTGAACGCCGGACTTTCCGTGTCCCGCGTCGGCGGGAAGGCGCAGTCCAAGGCGTTCCGCCAGGTGTCGGGCCTCATGCGCCTGGAGCTGGCCCAGTTCCAGTCCCTGGCCGCGTTTTCCCAGTTCGGCTCAGACCTCGATGATGCGACGCAGAAGAGGATCAACCGCGGCAAGAGGATCGTGGAAATCCTCAAGCAGCCGCAGTTCGCCCCCCTGGGAGACCTCGAGCAGATCGTGAGCATCCACGCCGCGGGCGCCGGGCTTCTCGACGAGGTGCCTTTGGACAGGATCGCGGACTTCGAGTCCCGGGTCATGGACCATCTGCGCACGAGCCACGCTTCGCTGTGCGAGAGGATCGGCAGCGGCGCGAAGATGGAGGAGGCGACCCTCAAGGAGCTCAACGAAGCGATCACTGCCTTCGCCAGGACGGTGAGGTAGGGCAAGCGCATGCCCCAGAGCCTCCGCGTCCTGAAGTCCAGGATCAGAACCGCAAAAAACATCGCCCAGCTCGCCAAGACGCTGGAGATGGTGTCCGTTGCCAAGATCCGCCGGGCGCGCGGGCTGGCGGAAACGGTCCGTCCCTACGCGGAGCGCATCACGGCCCTGGGGGACACGGCGCTTCGCAGCGTCGCCCCCGGCGAGTTCGTTCACCCGTACCTGGGGAGCAAGGGGCCGGAAGGAGCGCGGCTTCTCCTGGTCATCGGCCCGGACAAGGGGCTGTGCGGCGCGCTGGTGTCGAATCTCGCGCGCAAGATGTTCGAAGAAGACACCCCCGAGTCCCGGGTGATTGCCGTGGGCAAGCGGGTGCAGGCGCCCGCTGCCCGCATGGCCGGGTCCCGGCTCGTGGCCGCGTTTCCCATTGGAACGAAGCTTCCCGAGTATTCACTCGTGTACGACCTCGTTCTCACGATCAACGACCACATCATGTCGGGCCGCGCCTCCACTCTCGACGTTCTGTACACGAGGTTCGTCTCGTACTTCACCCAGGTTCCGACCATTGAGCGCGTCCTGCCCCTCGTGCCGGCCCCGGCGTCGGAGGCCTCAGAGAGGCAGTTTCACACCATCGAGCCGGATCTTCCCGGACTCCTGGAGGAGCTGCTTCCCCACTACCTGGAGGTCCGGCTGTTCGACGCCGTCATCCAGTCCTACTCCTCGGAGCACGGGGCGCGCATGGTGGCCATGCAGAACGCCAAGAAGAACGCCTTGGAGATCGCTGATTCCTTCACGCTTCTCTACAACAAGACTCGGCAGGAGCGGATCACGAACGAGATCCTCGACCTTGCCAACACGGGGACACGAGCATGAGCACGCAGGGCAACAACGGGAAAACCCAGCTGGTGGAGGGAAAGGTTGTGCGGGTCCAGGGGCCCGTGATCGACGTCGAGTTCCGCGGCGAACTGCCGGCCGTGCACGAAGCGCTCCACCTCGAACGGGGCGGCGGCGCCCTGGCGCTCGTCCTGGAGACCGAGTTCGTCCTGGAAAACGGGGAGGTGAGGACCCTTGCCCTCGGACCGACGGAAGGCGTGCGCCGCGGCACCCGGGTCCAGCGTACCGGCGCCCCCGTCATGGTGCCCATCGGGGAAAAGACCCTGGGGCGCATTTTCGACGTGCTGGGCAGGCCCATCGACGGCGGAGCCTCGATGGACGACCCCTCCATTCCGCGCGCGCCCATTCACCACCTGCCGCCGGCGCTCTCAGAGCAGCGGACGAAGCCCGAGATGCTGGAGACGGGGATCAAGGTCATCGACCTCATTGCACCGTTCACCAAGGGCGGGAAGATCGGGATCTTCGGCGGCGCGGGCGTCGGCAAGACCGTCATCGTCAAGGAGCTCATCCGCAACATCGCCCTGGAGCACAGCGGTTTTTCGGTGTTCGCCGGCGTGGGGGAACGCTCCCGTGAAGGGACGGACCTGTGGCTTGAGATGATGGAGTCCAACGTCCTGGACAAGACGGTGCTCGTGTTCGGGCAGATGAACGAGCCTCCCGGCAACAGGCTGCGCGTCGGGCTGACCGCGCTTACCATGGCGGAGTACTTCCGCGACGAGAAGAAGGTGGACGTGCTCCTGTTCATCGACAACGTCTTCCGCTTCGCGCAGGCGGGAAGCGAGGTGTCCGCGGTGCTCGGCCGCATGGCGTCCGCCGTCGGGTACCAGCCCACGCTGGCGGAGGACATCGGCGGTCTCCAGGAGCGCATCACCTCCACGAAGGACGGCTCCATAACCTCGGTGCAGGCCATCTACGTGCCGGCGGATGACTACACGGACCCCGCGCCCGTGGCCATTTTCGGGCACCTGGACGCGACGATCACGCTGGAGCGTTCCATCGCGGAGCAGGGCTTGTACCCCGCGGTGGACCCCCTGACATCGTCGTCGCGGCTCCTGGACCCGAACGTCGTGGGCGGTGAGCACTACCGAATCGCCATGGAGGTGAAGAGGATCCTCCAGCGGTACAAGGATCTGCAGGACATCATTTCGATCCTGGGCATCGACGAGCTGTCGGATGAGGACAAGCTGCTCGTGGCCCGGGCCCGCAAGATCCAGCGCTTCCTGACCCAGCCGCTGTTCGTCTCCGAGGTTTTCAGCGGGAAGCCCGGCCGCTACGTGAAGATCGCGGACACGCTGAAGGGATTCACGGAGATCATCGAGGGCAGGCACGATCGGCTGCCTGAGGGCGCGTTCTACAACATCGGGCCCATCGAGGAGGCGCAGGAGAATGCCTGACGAGCTGTTCACCCTGCGGGTTCTCTCCCCCCTGGGAACCGTCTTCGAGGGGCAGGTGAGGCAGGCCACGCTTCCCACCCCGGACGGGGAAATCACGGTTCTCGCGCATCACATGCCGGTTGTTGCCGTGCTCTCCGAGGGAGAGATGCGCATCCCGTCGGAAAAGGGCGAGGTCGTCATCGCGCTGGCCGGCGGCTTTCTCGATACCGGCGCCAACACGGCAACCGTGCTCTCCGACTTCGCCGCGGAAGCGGAAAGCATCGAAGTGGCGCGGGTGGAGGCTGCCCGCAAGCGGGCGGAGGAAGCGCTGGCGGAAAAGAAGCTCAAGGGCGAGATCGCCCTGGTGGAGCGGGACCTGCAGAGGTCGCTCCTCCAGCTCAAGGTGGCGGAGAGGTACCGGCGCCGGCGCACTCGTCAGTAGGCGTCCGTGCTGATGCTTGAAATTCAGCGCGTGCCGTCGGATATTCGAAGTATCAGAGAAAAGGGGGGTGACATGAAGACGCAGAGCGCAGGACAGGACCTTTTCTCCTCTCCCGAAACCGCGGAGGCCCTGCAGCACCATCTGCTTGGCGAGCGGGAGGAAGCGGAAAAGGCGTTCGTCAAGCTCCTGGCAAAGGACCCGTCGAACCATTTCTTCCGCTATCTTCTCGGAGAGACGAAGTACGCCCTGGGGCACCTGGAGGACGCTGTCCTCGAGTACCAGAAGGCAATCGACCTGAAACCGGACTTCGGCGTTGCCTTCTACAAGATGGGGGTCTGCCTCCACCGCATGGGTCAGCTGGACAAGAGCCTCGAGGCCTTCATGAAGATCCTGTCCATGAAGGGCCAGGGGCATGCCATGGCCAGCTACTTCGTCGGCCTCATCAACCAGTTCCTCGGCAACGACAAGGAGGCAGAGGACGGGTTCCGGGTCCTCCGGGGATCCTCGAAAGAGTCGCTCATCGCCAACTACTACCTGGCGCAGTTGAAAATCAAACATCACAAGTACGACGAGGCGCTCGAACTCCTGGAGGAGCTCCTGCAGGCAACCCCGGGACTTGCGGAGGTTCACTACCAGAAAGGCGTCGTCTTCATGGGGATGCACCGGAACATGGACGCCATCTCCTGCTTCCGAAAGACGCTGGAGCTGAACCCGGGCGACGGGCGCGCAAGGAGCAACCTCGAGCTGCTCACGGAAGTCCCGGAACCCTAGCCCGAGTATCCGCGCACGATGCTCCGTCCCAGCGCCGAGTGAAAGTCGTCATCGTCGGAAACGGCATTGCCGGCGTCATGACCGCCTCGAAGCTGCGCCAGCTTGAGCGCGATCCGTCGCGCCTGGAGGTGGAAATCTACAGCCGCGAGCCGTACGAGTACTATTCGCGCGTCCGCCTTCCAGAGGTTTTTACCTCGCGGCTGGATGCCGGGGACCTGGAGATCTACAAGCCCGGCTGGTACGCCGACCGGCGGATCAATGTTTTCAAGAACCAGGAAGTGGCGCGCCTCGACCCGGCCCGCCGGAAGATCTTCACCCGCAAAGGCACGGAGGTCTCCTACGATGCGCTCGTGCTGGCCATGGGCGCGGACAGCTACCGCCCGCCCATCGGGAACATCGACCTGGACGGCGTGTTCACCATCCGGGAGTACGGGGACGCGGATTCGCTTCGCAGCTACGTTACCGCGGGGACGAGGCATGCTGTGGTGATCGGCGGCGGGCTCCTGGGCCTGGAGGCCGCACATTACCTGCAGAGCGTCCCCAGTGTGACCGTGGTGGAGCTGTTCCCCCGGCTCCTTCCCCGGCAGCTCGACGAGACGGGATCGGCTCTGCTCCGAAAGCTCGTGGAAGGGGATCACTGCCAGGTCATCCTGGGGGTCCAGGTACTCACGCTCGTGGGCGAGCGCCAGGTGACCGGCCTCCGTCTTGCCGATGGCCGCGAGATCCCCGCGGAGACGGTTCTCATCTCGGCCGGCATCAGCCCGCGCATCGACATGGCGAGGGTAGCCGGGCTTTCCGTGCGAAGGGGCATCGTGGTGGATGAAAACCTTCGCTCGAGCGATCCCCACATCTGGGTGGCCGGCGACCTCGTGGACTTCCAGGGCGTGGTCTGGGGGATCATTCCGGCGGCCATGGACCACGCGCCCGTCGTGGCCGCGAACATCCTGGGCCGAGGTCCCGTGGCCTATCGCCAGACCATTCCGCAGAACACCCTGAAGGCGGCAGGCATCAGCGTGACGAGCATCGGCAAAGTGATCTTTGAGCCGGGAGAAGATGCCGGCTTCGAGGTGGTGCAGAAGCTCGATGAGCCGGGCCGGCGCTACGAGAAGTACGTGCTGAAAGACGGCGTGCTCGCCGGCTGCATCCTGCTGGGCTCCCGCGACAACTATGCATTCGCCACGCAGCGGGCGGGGAAGCCGGTCAGCCGTGAGGAAGTCCTTCCGCGGCTGGAGTGGCGGAAAAACTAAGCTGACGCCCGGCGGTGGAGCGTCGGCGAAATCGCCTACTGGCCGACAGGGGCGAACAGGCTGATGAAGGACAGCATCGGCTGCGGGTACACGCCCAGCGTCACGACGATCAGCGTCAGGACGGCGAGCACCAGCGCAACAGCAACGGGCTGGCGTGTTGAAGCAGGCGCAGCCGCGGCTTTCCCGCGGAACATCGCTGAGACGATACGCAGGTAGTAGAAGATCGAGATCGTCCCGTTGACCGCCAGGATGATGATCAGCGCCCAGAGCTGCGCCCCCGCGCCTGCCTTCATGATGATGAACTTGCCGACGAAGCCCGCGGTAAGCGGCAGGCCCGCAAGCGACAGAAGAGACGCGGTGAAAACGCCGGTGAGCCAGGGCGAGCGGGCCGCAAGGCCGTTGTAGTGCTCGATGTGGTCGGCCTCGTGGTCCGGGGTGGAGAGCGCGGCCACGACGGCGAAGGCGACGAGCGTGGTGGCAAAATATGTTACAAGATAGAAGGAAACAGCCTGCACAGCCTGCGTGCCTCCTGCCATGAATGCAACCAGCAGGTACCCCAGGTGAGAGATGGAGGAGTAGGCGAGGATCCGCTTGACGTTGTCCTCCCGTAGGGCAAGGAGGTTGCCGACGAACATCGACGCGCCGGCAATGATCGTGAAGGTCCAGGGGAACGCCGTGGACGCGCCGCTTGGCGCGATGAAGGATTCCGCTCCCGCCGGAATGAAGAGCCTGACGAGAAGGACAGCAACGGCCCCCTTGGAAACCGTGGCAATGTAGCCCGCCACAGGCGCCGGGGCGCCGTCGTAAACGTCAGGAGCCCAGAGGTGGAAGGGCACCACGGCCAGCTTGAAACCCAGGCCGACGAGGATCATTCCAAGGCCGACGGCAGCCATGATCGCCTCCGCCGGGCTCGTTCCTCCCGCGGCCCCTGCCGCGATCCTTCCGATGTCCATGCTCCCCGAGACCGCGTACAGGAGCGCCATGCCGAACAGGAGGAACGCCGAGGTGGCCCCGGCCAGGACGAGGTACTTGATCCCCGCCTCGGCGCCCCCTCCCCGCTCCCTGCGCCACGCAATGAGCGTGTACAGGGAGACGCTGAGGAGCTCCAGCCCGAGGAAGAACGTCGCGAAGTGGGCCGCTGCCGCCAGGACGGCTGATCCCAGTGACGCAAGCAGAAGCAGGAAGTAGTACTCCCCGCGGCCGTCCGCGTGGCCCCGCAGGTACGCCCACGAGCTCGCCGTGACGAACACGCTTGCCGCCAGGACGAGGCTGATCCCGAAGAAGACGAACCGGTCGAACACCAGCAGGCCGCCGATCTGCCGGGGTGCAAGGGGCCACGCCGCAAAGGTCGCGGCAAGCGCGGCCAGGAACCCGATGAGCGTCACCACTGCGGCAGGTGCGTTCCTGCGGATGAACAGGACGCCGATGGAAACCGCCGCCACGATGATGAGCGGAAGGAGAACGACGATATCCCGGGCGCTCATGCGCCGCCTCCCGCGGCGGCGAGCACCCCCGCCACCACCGATTCCACCGTCCGAAGGAGCGGCTGGGGGAACATCCCCAGGACGACGAGCGCCGCGATCATCACGAAGAGAACCGCCGTTTCCCGCGCGGAGAGGTCAGGCACTTTCCAGGTTTCCCGCGGGCTGCCGTGGAAGGAAAGCTGGATCATGCGCAGCGCGTAAATGGTTGCCACTACGAGGCCGAGCCCGGCAAGAATGGACAGCAGCATGTTCACCTGCCAGGCCCCCAGGAGGACGAGAAACTCCGAGACGAAGTTCAGGAGCCCCGGCAGCCCTACGAGCGCCATGGCAAGCACCATGGCCGCGGTGCCCATGCGCGGGGCCTGTTTCCAGAGCCCGCCCATGCGGTCCAGGTCCCGGGTGTGGATCCGGTCCTGGAGCGCGCCGACAAGGATGAAAAGCGCTCCCGTGCTGATTCCGTGGCTCACCATCTGGAGGACCGCCCCCGTCAGCGCCAGGCTGTTGAAGGCGTAGACCCCGAGGAGAACGAAGCCGAGGTGGCTCACGCTCGTGTAGGCCACGAGGCGCTTCATGTCCTTCTGGCCGAACGCCATGAATCCGCCGTAGATGATGCCGGCAACGGCGAGGCCCAGGGCCACCGGCGCGAATGCCCGTGACACGGCCGGGAAAAGCGGAATCACGAACCGGATGAACCCGTACCCGCCGGTCTTCAGGAGCAGGCCGGCGAGGACCACGCTCCCCGCCGTGGGAGCCTCCGTGTGGGCATCCGGAAGCCACGTATGCAGGGGGAAGACAGGGAGCTTCACGGCAAATGCCACGAAGAAACCGAGCATCAGGAGCATCCCCATCACCGGGGACAGTTGTGTGCCGATCAGGTCCCGGTAGTCGAAGCTCAGTGATCCCGTTGCCATGCCGTGAATGACCGCCAGAACGATGATCGCCACGAGCATGAGGAGGCCGCCGATCTGCGTGAAAAGGAAGAACTTCATCGCGGCGCGGTGGCGGTTCTCGTGTCCCCAGATGTCGATGAGGAAGTACATCGGGACGAGCATCAGCTCCCAGAAGAAAGCGAACAGGAAAAGGTCCAGGGCGAGGAAGACTCCGTTCACGCCCGCAAGCACGAGGGACAGGTTGAAGTGGAAGAATCTGACCCGGTCCCGGATCCCCGTCCAGGACGCCAGGACAGAGGCGATCCCGAGGAACGCTGTCAGCGCCAGCATCGTCAGGGACAGGCCGTCGAGCCCGAGAGTGAAGGAAATGCCGAGCCCCGGGATCCAGGGCACGTTCACCTCTGAAAGCCACGCCGACCCGGCCGCTCCGCTGAGCCCGACGCCGGCCCAGAGGAGAGCCACGATGACGAGGTTGATCACGTTCCCCAGGAGGGTGATCCACCGGCTGAAGCTCGAGGTGCCCCGGCCGAAGGCCCAGCCGAGGAGTCCGCAGAGGACGGGGATGATGATGAGCGCCGTGAGCATCATAGCATCACCGCCGCTGCGATCACGAGCACAGCGCCCAAGGCGACACCGGCCGCGTACCAGCGCACCCTGCCGTTCTGCGTCCAGCGGAACACGCGGGAGAGAAGCATGCTCAGTCCTCCCACGCCGTCCGAGATCCGGTCCGCCACGTCCCTCCTGTTCACCTCCCAGAGGCTGACGAACGGTCTCACGAACGCGCGGTCATACACCCAGTCGAATCCCATGCCGCCGGTGAGGAAGCTCGACAACGCGGACTTCGAGGCTCCGCGGCGCGCCAGGAGCCACCCGACGGGGATCCCGAGGAGTGACAGCGCCTCGGACACGAACTCGAGGATCGCGTCCGTGGAAAGCGGTGTCTCCGGCCCGGATGCCGGAAGCGTGGTCTCCAGGAACTTCGTGAGAAAGGGCGACCCTCCCAGGGTCCGCGGAAGGTCGAGGAAACCGCCTACCACGCACAACACGGCAAGGATGGCAAGGGGGATTCCCATGACGACACCCGTGCCCATCCCGTTCTTCCCCGCCGCGTGTCCGTGCGCGTGGGCGTCTCCGTGAGGCTTGCCGCCAAAGACGACAAAGAGGAGACGGAACGTGTACACCGAGGTGATGAACACGCCGGCGAGCCCGAGCGCCCAGAGGACCTTGCCGACTCCCCCCGCTTCCCACGCGCGGGAGAGGATCAGCTCTTTGCTGGCAAAGCCGGCCGTCGTGGGCGGAAGGGCCGTCAGGGCGAGAGCGCCGACGAGGAATGTCCAGAAGGCAAACGGAGTCTTTTTGGCCAGGCCGCCCATGGCGAAGATGTTGTGCTCATGGTTCATGGCCAGGATCACGACGCCGGCGCCAAGGAACAGCAGGGACTTGAAGAACGCGTGCATGACGAGGTGGAAGATGGCTCCCGACCAGGCGCCCACGCCCAGGGCCAGGAACATGTAGCCGAGCTGGCTCATCGTGGAGTAGGCAAGCACGCGCTTGATGTTCGTCTGCGTGAGCGCGCTGAGCCCCGCCACGAGGACACCGGCCACGCCGATGACCGCGACCACCGTCATGACGGCCGGCGCCAGCGTGAAAATGACGTGCGTTCGTGCGATGAGGTAAACGCCGGCGGTGACCATGGTTGCCGCGTGGATCAGGGCGCTCACCGGCGAAGGACCGGCCATGGCATCAGGCAGCCACGTGTGCAGGGGGATCTGCGCGGACTTTCCCACCGCTCCGCCCAGGAGAAGCGCTGCCGTGGCTACCGGGAGCACGCTGCCCGGGGCCCACGCCGCCGAGGCCTTGCCGGCAATCACCTGGATGTCCAGGCTGCCGAGGTTCGTGGCAAGCAGGAACAGCCCCACGGCGAGGGAGACGTCTCCGATGCGCGTGACGATGAAGGCCTTGCGGGCGGAGCGGCCGTTTTCGGGGTCAGAGTACCAGAAGCCGATCAGCAGGTAGCTGCAGAGTCCCACTCCCTCCCAGCCCAGGTACACGAACAGGAGGTTTCCGCCGAGAACGAGGATGAGCATCGAGCCGACGAACAGGTTCATGTACGCGAAGAACCTGCTGTACCCGTCCTCTCCGGCCATGAACCTCGTGGAATACAGATGGATGAGGAAGCCGATCACCGTGACCACGAGAATCATCACGGCGGAAAGCGCATCCAGCACGAGGGACACGTTCGGCGTGAACCCGGCGACCTTCACCCAGTCCCACAGCGGCACCGTGATGGATCCGCCAGCGGGGGGCGACATCCAGAACGAATACACGGCGGCTGCCGCCGCGACCATGGAGAGTCCCACCGAGCCGGTTCCCGTCACGGCGGCAAGCCCGATGGACATGCGTCGTCCGAAGACCCCCAGGAGAAGCGATCCCAGAAGCGGAAGAGCGGGAACCAGCCACAACCAGCTCACGTCGGTCATCCTCCTCCTCGCAGAATATCGGAGTCGAGCGTCCGCCGGCGGCTGTACAGGAGCAGGAGGAGCGCGAGCCCCACCGCAACCTCGGCGGCCGCCATGGCGAGCAGGAACACGAACATCACCTGGCCGTCCGCCTGAGCCCAGCGCGCGCCGGCAACGATGAATGCCAGTCCCGCCGCGTTCAGCATGATCTCCACGCTGAGGAGCATGAAAAGCAGGTTGCGGCGAACGAGCACCCCGACGAGGCCCAGGACGAAGAGAATGGCGGCAAGGCCGAGGCCGTACTCGAGCGGAACCGAGGCCATCTCCTTACTCCTTTCGCCCCAGGGACACCGCGAGCCGGCGCCCGAGATGAAATGCGCCCACGAGCCCCGCCAGGAGAAGGAACGCGGTGATCTCCACGCCGATGAGGTACGGGCCCAGGAGCGCGATGCCCACCTGCCGCGGCGGCACTTCCTTGATGGCAAGGGGGTGGGCTCCCGTGCCGATGACCCAGCCGAGCTCGGCAAGCAGGACCAGCCCGAGGATCACGGGGCCGATCCAGTCCCGCGCGCTCACGCTGTCGGACGCCGGGCCGATCAGCATGATGACGAAGACGAACAGCACCATGATGGCCCCGGCGTAGATGATGACCTCCAGGGCCGCGACGAACGCCGCGCCGAGGAGCAGCATGATCACCGCCACGGCGAGCAGCGACACGACGAGGTAGAGCAATGCATGCACCGCGTTTCGGCGCGTGATCACCATGACGGTGGCCGCCACGGCAACGACCGCGCTCAGGCCGAAAACGAGGCTCACGGCAGGAGGCTCCGCAGGTCCACGGGCGCTCGCTCGCTCTCCGCCTCGCCCTTGCCCTTGCCGCCGATCTCCATGCCGGAGACCCGGTAGAAGTTGTACCCGGGGTATTTCCCCTCGCCCGAGATCAGGAGGTCCTCCTTCTCGTACACGAGGTTCTTTCGATCGTACTCCGCCATCTCGTAGTCCGGCGTGAGCTGGATGGCGAACGTGGGGCAGGCTTCCTCGCAGAAGCCGCAGTAGATGCAGCGGGAGAAGTTGATGCGGAAGAAGTCCGGGTAGCGCCGGCCGTTCTCATCGATGGCCGCCTGGAGGGAGATGCACGCCACCGGACAGGCCACGGAGCACAGGTAGCAGGCCACGCAGCGCTCCTCACCGTCGGGATCCCGGGTGAGCACGATGCGGCCCCGCCAGCGCGCCGGCAGGCGGCGCTTCCTTTCGGGATAGAGGACCGTCACCCTCCTGTGGAACGCGTGACGGAACGTGACCCAGAGAGTCCTCAGGATGCTCCACATACGGACCTTCCTTATCTTCCCGTGGCCAGCACGACGGCGCCGGTCACCGCGAGGTTCACGAGCGAAAGCGGAAGCATGAGCTTCCAGCCGAAGGATAGAAGCTGGTCATAGCGGGGCCTTGGCAGGGCGCCCCGGACCAGGATGAACAGCGCGATGAACGCGCCGGTCTTCAGGAGGAACCAGATGAGTGGCGGAAGCAGGGGCCCCTGCCAGCCTCCGAAGAACAGCGTGACGATCATCATGGAGATCAGCGTGATGCCGATGTATTCGCCCAGGTAGAACATGGCGAACTTGAAGCCGGAGTACTCCGTGTGGTAGCCGGCCACCAGCTCGCTTTCCGCCTCCGGCAGGTCGAAGGGGAGCCGCCGGGTCTCCGCGAGGCCCGCGATGAAGAACACGACGAAGCCCACGAACTGGGGCACGACGAACCAGAGCCCGCGCTGCGCCGCGACGATGTCGTTCAGGCTGAAGGAGCCTGCCAGGAGAACGACGCCCATCAGGGACAGTCCCATGAAGACCTCGTAGCTCACCATCTGGCCCACGGCCCTGATGCTTCCCAGGAGGCTGTACTTGTTGTTGGACGACCAGCCGGCCAGCGCGACGCTGTACACGGCGAAGGACGACATGGCCAGGAAGTACAGGAGGCCGATGTCGAGGTCCGACACGAGGATGGCCGGCGCGATGGGGATCACGGCAAAGGAGGCGAGGGTGGTCACCATGATGATGGCCGGGGCGATGACGAACACCGCCTTGTCCGCGAACGGCGGGATCCAGTTCTCCTTGGTGAAGATCTTCAGCATATCGGCGACAACCTGCATCACGCCGAACGGACCTGCGCGGTTGGGGCCGTAGCGCTCCTGGAAGCTGCCCAGGAGGCGCCTCTCCACCCAGATCACTCCGGCGGCGAACAGAAGCACGCCGAAGAGAACTCCCACCATGACGATGAAGGCGGTTGCGATGACGCTCATGTGCCGCTCCCCGAGACACGAGCCAAGGCCGGGAGGTTTCGCAGAGGCATGCCCGGCACTCCCCAGGGCACGCTGGCGACTCCGGCGGGCAGGCTGCGGATCACCACCGGCAGCTCCACGGTCTCAGAGCCCGAAGGACTCACGCGGACACGGGAGCCATCCGACAGCCCCAGCGCCCGGGCATCATCACTGCCCACCGCGATGTACGCCGTGGGCACGCGCTGCGCGACGCCGCGGGACAGGATGGAAAGCTCTTCCGATCCGAAGACGTGATAGCGCGGGACGAGCGTCAGCGTGCCCTTTGCCTGCGGCGCCGGAGCAGCGGGAACGGGGAAGTACTTCCCGGAGCTTCCGTTCGACGGCTCGATCAGCCTCACTCCCGGGTCGCCGCCGCGGAGCGCGCCGCCGACCTCGATCTGGAACTTGTTCAGCGCCTGGTCTGAGTTCCAGCCCGGCGCCCAGAACCTCGTGATGAGGCTCGGGGGCGGCTGGGTCAGGCGGCCTTCCATGGTGAAGGCGAGGGGAGAATCCGCGTCCGCGGGAGGCTTTGGCTCGTGAAGCTGGACGTGAGCGGTGACCGCGGTCCGGCCCGTTTCCCTGAAGGTCTTTCGTGGGATTCTCATGCCCACCACGCGGTAGTCCGATCCCGGGGCGGCGTCCCTGACTTTCACAAGGGACGGAAGCTGCGCCGCGACGTCATTGATGACGGCGTCCAGTCCCTCCCAGGCCTGCGCGCGGCGCCCGGCAGCGGCCGCCAGCTCCCCGAGCCACAGCCATGCTTCTCTGGCGGGCGGGGCGGGCGGGAACACGGCGAAGAACCTTTGGGCGCGGCCTTCCAGGGAGACCAGGGTACCGGAGGACTCGAAGACGGAAGCGGAAGGCAGGACGATCTCTGCTGCTTCCGTGGTTGCGTTCTTCGTATGATCAAGCGCGATCACGTGTGTCGCGCCTTCAAGGAGCCGGCGGGCTGTCGAGCTATCCACTTCCCGGAAGAGGTCCGCCTCAGCCACGATGAGCGTCGTGCCCTTGGACACCGCCGTGAGCGCGCTCTCTATGCCGCCGCGGGCGAGCATGGCAGCGCCGAAGCTGTTTGCCTCCGGGAACACCAGGGAGATCCGTGCTTCCTTGCCCGCGGCCCGCAGGGCGCGCGCCAGGTTCGCCGCGGCGCGGACGACGTCCGCGGTCCCCAGGCCGCTCCCGCTCACGATCAGCGGCTTCTCCGCGAGCATGAGAGCCCGCGCGATGCGCTGCGCCAGGATTCGCGTCTCATCCGGCAGGCCGTCCACGGCCGGCGCGCTGGCGTCGATCTCGTGCGCCGCGGCGAATCCGAGTCGCGCGATGTCCGCCGGGGACGCCCTCAGGCTCTCCGCGGCAACGTTGTCCAGCTCCGTCTCCTCCACCGTGGCAACGAAGAACGGTCCGCGCCTGTCCCCGATGGCCTCGCGGAGGGCCGCGTCTTCCCACCTCTGGATGCGCTTCTGCTTCATCGCGGCGGCTGCCGGCACGTTGATGGCGGCCTGCCTGAGGTTCAGCGCGAGAATGGGCGCCGTGTTCCACACGTCCTCACCGAGAATGAAGACCGCGTCGGAGGCAGCGGCGTCCTTCACCGAGGCGCTCGGCGCCGGGCCCGCGGACAGGATGTCGACCATCTCCTTGAGAAGCGCGGCGCGGGAGTCACTCACGCCGAGGAAGAAGTTCTCAGCGCCGACAAGCTCGCGCAGGGCGAAGTTCGTCTCCAGGGAAGCCCGCGACGACCCGATTCCCACGAGCGGCGCTCCCTTCACCGCGTCCGCAGCCCTGGCAGGGGCATCCTCTTTCATGGAACGGATCCGGGACCCACCGTTGACGAACTCGTAGCCGTAGCGGCCCCGGTCACAGAGGAAGTAGCCGTTGACGTCGCCGTTGAACCGGGTGCGGATCCTGCGCAGCGTGCCGGAGCGCTCCCCGGGGATGGTGTTGCAGCCGACCGCGCAGTGCGTGCAGATGGAAGGCGCAGTCTGGAGGTCCCACTTGCGGGTGTAGTGCTCCCGAAGAGTCTTGTCCGTGAATACTCCGGTGGGACAGACCTCCACGAGGTTGCCGCTGAACTCGTTCTCCAGCGTGCCGTCCGTCTGCCGCCCGAAATACACGTTGTCATGCCAGCCCTGCGCCTCCAGGTCCCGGCCGCCGGCGTAATCGCGGTAGAACCGCACGCAGCGGTAGCACTGGATGCAGCGGTTCATCTCGTGGTTGAGGAACGGGCCGAGGTCCTGGTTTCTGTGCGTGCGCTTGGTGAAACGGTAGCGGCGGTACGTGTGTCCCGTCATCACCGTCATGTCTTGAAGATGACACTCCCCCCCTTCGTCGCAGATCGGGCAGTCGTGGGGATGGTTCACCATGAGAAGCTCGGTGATGGATCCGCGGAAGGACCGGGCCTCGGGATCTTCTACTGAAACGCACATGCCGCTGGTCACCGGCGTCATGCACGACATCACGATCCGGCCCCGGGTGTCGTTGGCATCCCGGTACAGCTTGACGGCGCACTGGCGGCAGGCCCCCACGGAGTGCAGCGCCGGATGCCAGCAGAAGTAGGGAAGGTTGAAACCGAGTGACAGGCACACGTGGAGGAGGTTCTTTCCTTCCCCGTCCACCTCGTACCTGCGGCCGTCTATGACGATTGCGAGTGGCTTCATTTCCAGGGGCACCTCTTCTGCCGCACGTGCGCCTCGAAGTCTTCCCGGAACAGCTTCAGCCCGCTTCCCAGGGGCTCCACGGCCCCGGGGGCAAGAGCGCAGAACGTTCTGCCGGGCCCCAGCAGCGTGACGTGCTGCTCGAGGATCTCCAGGTCCTTCATCTCGCCCTTTCCCTCTTCAAGCGCCTGCAGAACGCGGGCAACCCAGGGAAGCCCCTCGCGGCACGGCGTGCACCAGCCGCAGGACTCCCGGGCAAAGAACTTCTCCAGTGACAGGAGCATTCCCACAGGGCAGGTTGCATCGTCCAGGACGACGATGGTACCCGTGCCGAGGCGGCTTCCGGCCTTGGCAACGGAGTCGAAGTCCATCTTCACGTCGAGCTGATCCGCGGAGAGAAAGTCCGTGGAGGCGCCCCCGGGGATCAGCCCGCGGAGCTTCCGGCCGTCCGCCATTCCCCCGGCGTGGTCGAAGATGATCTCTCGAAGCGTGGTCCCCATGGGGAGCTCCCAGAGGCCGGGCTTGCGGACTTTCCCGCTCACCCCGTAGATCTTGGTGCCGGTATCCGGGGAGACCGTGCTCAGCGCGCGGTACCAATCCGGTCCTTCGCGGAGGATGTGCGGGACGTTGGAGAGGGTCTCCACGTTGTTCACGATGGTGGGCCTGCCCCATAACCCGCTCACCTGCGGGAACGGCGGCTTGTTGCGCGGCGTTGCGCGCCGGCCCTCCAGCGCGTTGAGAAGCCCTGTTTCCTCTCCGCACATGTAGCGGCCCGCGCTGAGGTGCAGGCTGAGATGCAGGCTCCAGGGCGTGCCGAGGATCTTCTCTCCGAGGTAGCCGCGGGCGGCGGCCTCTGCGATGGCCTTTTCGAGGTGGAGCGCGCACTGCGTGTATTCCCGGCGCAGGAAAATGAAGGCGATGTCCGCCTTGACGGCCCACGCGGCGATGATGGTCCCTTCCAGGAGCTGGTGCGGGTTTCCCTCCATGAGGAGCCGGTCCTTCATGGTGCCGGGCTCCTTCTCATCCGCGTTCACCACGAGGTAGCGGTGGCCGGCGGTGTCGTCCATGGGGACGAAGCTCCACTTCTGTCCCGTGGGGAACCCCGCGCCGCCGCGCCCGCGCAGCCCGGACTTCGTGACGGCCTGCTGGACCTCCGCGGATGCCATGGCCACCGCCTTGCGCAGGCCCTGGTATCCGCCAGAGGCCTCGTAGGCGCCGATATCGAGATATGGCCGACCCTGCTGTATCTCAGCCGTGAGCGGTGTGAGCATCTCGGCCCGTCCTGTATCGTGTGAGTATTTCGTCCGCCCGTTCGGGCGTGATGTCTTCAAAGATCTGTCCGTCCACCATGATGGCAGGACCCCGGTCGCATGCTCCGAGACATCCCACCGGGAGAAGCGTGAACATCCCGTCCGCGCTCGTTCCGCCCATCTCGACGCCCAGTGACTTTTTCAGGTGCGCCGACAGCGTCTCTTCCCCCATGACCCAGCAGCTCACGCTGTCGCAGACCATGACGACGTGCCTGCCCACCGGCTCGCGGAACACGAGGTCGTAGAAGGTTGCAATCCCGTCCACCTCTTCCACGCTCATCCCGAGCGCCTCGGCCACGTCCCGGATGCCTTCATCCGACACCCACCCGCGGGTCTCCTGCACGATCATGAGCGCTTCAGAGACGGCGCCGCGCCGCTGTTCGTGGTGCCCGGCCTCCTCCTGGATGCGCTTTTTTTCAAGCTCGCTCAGCATGTCCTTCCCTGTTTCCTACCTGTCCAGGTCCGCCAGCACGTAATCAACGCTTCCGAGGATGGTCACGAGGTCCGGCACCGTCAGCCCGCGCGTCATCATGGGAACCATCTGGATGTGCGCAAAGGAGGGGGTGCGGATGCGCGTGCGGTAGCTCATGGTCCCGCCGTCGCTCACGAGGAAGTATCCGTGATTTCCCTTGGCCCCTTCCGCGGCAAAGGCGACCTCGCCGGGCGGCATCACCGGGCCCCAGCTCACGCCCAGGAAGTGATTGATGAGCGTCTCGATGTCGTGCATCGTGCGCTCCTTGCGCGGCGGGGTGGCCAGCGGATGGTCGGACTTGTACGGCCCGGCGGGCATGCTGGCCAGGCACTGCTCGATGATGCGCAGGCTCTGGCGCATCTCCGCCACGTGCACCATGAGCCGGTCATACGAGTCACCGTGGACCGCCGTGGGAACGTCGAACTCAAACCGGTCATAGCCGCCGTACGGCCGGGCCTTGCGGATGTCGTACCCCACGCCGCTGGCGCGCAGGAACGGCCCGGTGGCGCCCCAGGCAAGCGCTTCTTCCGCGCTCACCGTCCCGATGCCGATCATGCGGGCTTTGAGGATCCGGTTCTTGGCGCTGGCAACGTCGTAGTCCCGCAGGCGCCTGTGCATGTAGGAGACGAAGTCACGCACCAGGGTGTCCCATCCCGCGGGGAGGTCCTGCGCCACGCCGCCGATGCGGAACCACGCGGGATGCATGCGGCCGCCGGTGACCGCCTCCACGATGTCGAAGGCGCGCTCACGGTCGGTGAACATCCAGAACACGGCGGACATCTGCCCGACGTCCGCGGTGAACGTGCCGTAGTAGACGAGGTGGCTGATGATCCGGAAAAGCTCCGCCATCATGATGCGGATCACCTGGGCCCTCTCGGGGACCTCGATGCCGGCGAGCTTCTCCACGGCAAGGCAGTAGGGGAAGTTGTTCAGCACGCCGCCGAGGTAGTCGATGCGGTCCGTGTAGGGGATGTACGTGTGCCAGGTCTGGCGCTCCCCCATCTTCTCCGCGCCGCGGTGGTGGTAGCCGATCTCCGGCACGACCTCCACGATCTCCTCTCCGTCCAGCTGCGTGACGAAGCGCAGAACGCCGTGAGTGGAGGGATGCTGGGGGCCGAAGTTGAGGAACATGAACTCATGGTTTTCGCTCTCCCGCTTCAATCCCCACTGCTCGGGATTGAACTCCAGCATTTTCAACATGCGCTGGGCATCGTCGCTGGACATGTGGAAGGGGCCCATTTCCGTGGCCCGGGCCGGGTGCTCCTTGCGCAGCGGATGCCCTTCCCACCACGGCGGCATGAGGATGCGGAACAGGTGCGGGTGACCGTCGAACCGGATCCCGAACATGTCGTACACTTCGCGCTCGTACCAGTCCGCGTTGGGCCAGATGGTTGAGGCGGTTCCGACGGAGGGACGGTCACCCTGGAGGGCCACCTTGATGCGGATGTCCTGGTTGCGGTCCAGGGAGTTCAGATGATAGATGACGGTGAAATCGGACGGGGGCTGGCCTTCCCGGTGGACCCGGGCGCGCTCGTCGATGGCCGTGATGTCCCAGAGCATGGGGTAGCGGCCGCCGGGCGCGGTCTTGAGCCAGCGCAGCACGTCATGGAGCCGGTCCGCCCCCACCCATGTCGTGGGAATGCCATCACGAGTCTCCTGGGGCTGGATCACGGACGCGCCGAAACGCTCCGACAGCTCGTCCAGGATCCCCTTCGCTTGCGCCAATGGCTCCCCCCTTTTGAATCGGCCGTCAGAGCGGCCTAGATGCCGTCAGGCGAGCGCAGGTCTGTCTGCTTCTGTCGCTCGGGCCGCATCGCGTCCCGCAGGGACGGCTTGGCAGCCCTCACCACACCCTGTGGTCCGACCAGCCACGAGAGAGGTCTCTTCTCCGTGGCCACGGCCTCCCCCAGAAGGACGAGGCCTCTCATGAAAGCGTCCGGGCTCGGCGGGCAGCCCTGCACGTACACGTCCACGGGGAGGAAGGTGTCCACTCCCTGGACGACGCTGTAGATGTCGTACATGCCCCCGGATCCGGCGCACGAGCCCATGCAGACGACCCAGCGAGGCTCCATCATCTGCTCGTACATGTGCATGACGAGCGGGGCCATCTTCACGAAGACCGTGCCGGCCACGACCATGAGATCCGCTTCCCGGGGAGAGCCGCGGATGATCTCGGAGCCGAAACGCGCGATATCGTACTTGCTCGTGATGGAGGTTGCCATCTCCACGTAGCAGCAGGAGAGGCCGAAGTTGAAGGGCCAGAGGGAGTACTTGCGTCCCCAGGCGATCAGGTCCGCCCGTCGCGCAAGGTACAGGTCCCCGACGGAAGAGGTGCGGTTCCTTTCTGTCTCAACGCGCACTGCCGACCCCGTGCCTTTCCCGGTGCTCCCGCAGCCTGCGCGCTCCCCAGTCGAAGGCGCCCCGGCGCCACAGGTACGCGAGCCCCGCCACTGTCTCGATCATGAACACGACGATTGCCCCGTATCCGATCCAGCCCAGGTCCCGCGCCGCGACCGCCCAGGCGAACAGGAAGACGGCGGAGATGTCGAAGATCACGAAGAACATGGCGACGAGGTAGAAATCGGCGGAAAAGCGAAGCCGCGCGGAGCCGGTGGGTATTTCTCCTGATTCATAGGGAGCCCCGGTTCCCCTCTGCGAGTGACGCTCGCCCGAGACGTGCGTCACGACCATCAGGAACCCCACGAGTGCGATGACAACGACAAGGTAGCCGGCCAATGACAAGAGCGCGCTCATCATTCCTTTCCCGGGAGTCGTTTTTCGCGCTAGAAGGTAGTCACTCGAACGTCAGGAGTCAAGGAATCGCTTGCGCAATCACGTAATCGAGCAGATCGTGAAGCGTTTTGCGGTACGCGCTCTGCGGCAGGGTGTCGATGCCCCGGGAGGCGCCGCGGGCGTGCTCCAGTGCCTTTTCTTTCAGGTCGATGCCGTCCTCCACACCCGCGTCCCGGTCCATGACGTCGTCGATCATCTGGAACGCAAGGCCGAAGTCCAGGCCGAGGGCGGCCAGAGTGGAGACCACCGGTTTCGGAGCTTCTCCGAGGATGCCCGCGGTGCGGCAGCACGCTGAGAAGAGGACCGCGGTCTTGTCGGTGGCGATCTCGCGATAGGTTTCGAAATTGAGGGGCCCGGCGGAGGCGCGCGCCTCCTGCGCCAGGATCTCCCCCATGCACATCGCCTTTGTCGTCTCCAGGAACACGTCCAGAAGAGCGAAACGCTTCCCTGGCTCGATGCGGGACATGCCGGTAATGAGCGTGAAGAAATGCGTGTAGAGGATGTCGCCCGCGAGCACGGCCACGCGGTTGCCGAACCTCTTGTTCAGGCTGACCTGGTGCCGGCGGGAGTCCGCCGCATCGATGACGTCATCATGGACCAGTGACGCCGCGTGGAGGACTTCCACCGCGGCCGCGAGGGACACGAGAGAGTCAGCGTCCGCGCTTGCGCCGAGCGCCCGGTAGGTGAGCACGACCATGGCCGGCCGGATCCTCTTGCCCGGCACGGCGAACGGATGCTGGACAATGCCCCCAAGGATTCCCATGCGGGATCGGCTCGGATCCGCCTCCGAACCGATGAGACTCACGAGTGCCTTCAGCTCCTCGTCCACCGCCTTCATGTCCGCCGTGAGCGGCGCAAGTGCCGTTGCCAGGTCCATTCAACCACTCCCGGACGCGCGCCCCGGCGCACGTCCCACGTGTAAATACGCAGCGCCGAAGGTGAGGCCATGATAGACGACGTCCCTCAGCCCGGCTGCGGTCATCATGCGGCCGAACTCCCGCGGGGTCGGGAACGTGCGGATGGAATCTGAAAGGTACCCGTAGGCAGCGGCGTTCCGGGAGAACAGCCGCGCGATGCGCGGGAGAACAGCGGTGATGTAGAGACCGTAGAGGAGGCGGAACGCCGGCGCCGGGGCGAACGTCATCTCCAGCACCATGACCTGGCCGCCGGGCACTGTCACGCGCGCCATCTCGGAGAGGGCGCGCTGCTTGTCCGGGATGTTGCGCATGCCGAACGCAATGGCCGTGACGTCGAACGACCCGTCGGCAAAGGGAAGGGCCAGCGCATCCCCGGCCAGGAGCTGGATCCGGTTCTCCAGGTCCCGGGCTCTGACCTTGACCCGGCCGATCTCCAGCATCGGCTCTGCGAAGTCCACCCCCGTGACGCGGATATCCTTCCAGCGCTCGGCCGCTGCGAGGGCGAGGTCCCCCGTGCCTGTCGCAACGTCGAGGAATCTCCGCGTTTTCGGGAAGCGCATCTTCTCGACAGCGAAGCTTCTCCAGCCCACGTCCCGGCGCAGGCTGAGGAGGTGGTTGAGAAAATCGTAGCGGTCGTGCGCGGTAGTGAAGATCTCCTTCACGACGCCGGTCTGCCCTTCCGGGCTCATGGTCCGCAGCCGCGGGTAGCTCCTCATGGTCCTCCAACAAAAGGCCCCGCCCGGAGGCGGGGCCTTTCTGCTTTCGCGGGTCTATCTCTTCCGCGCTGACTTCTTCGCCGCAGGCCTGCGCGCGCCCGCGCGCGGGGCCGGCTTCTTCGCCGCCGGCTTCCTTGCCACGACCTGCTTCTTCGCTGCTGCTTTCTTCGCCGCCGGTTTCCTGGCCGGGGCTGCCTTCTTTGCGGCCGGCCTTCCCTTTCCGCTGGCCATGTCCGCCGCCGCCTCCTGGGCCGCCGCGAGCTTGGCAAGCGGCACCCGGTACGGCGAGCAGGACACGTAGCTCATGCCAACGCGGTGGCAGAACTTCACGCTCTCCGGGTCGCCGCCGTGCTCGCCGCAGATGCCGATCTTGAGCGCGGGCTTCACCGCGCGGCCCCGATCGATGCCCATGCGGATGAGCTGGCCGATGCCGTCCTGGTCGATGGTCTGGAACGGGTCCGCCGGGAGGATCTTCTTTTCCAGGTACTTCGGGAGGAAGCCCCCGATGTCGTCCCGTGAGAACCCGAAGCCCATCTGGGTGAGGTCGTTGGTCCCGAAGGAGAAGAACTCGCACACGCTGGCGAACTTGTCTGCCGTGACGCACGCACGAGGGATCTCGATCATGGTCCCGACCACAAGCGCGAGCTTCGACTTGGGAAGGTTGAACTTGGCGATCACCTTGTCGTACACGCGGTCGATGATCTTCTTCTGGTCGACGATCTCCGTCATTGTGGAGGTGACAGGGATCATGATCTCCGGCTTTACGTCCACGCCTTCCTTCTTCACCTGGCAGGCCGCCTCGATGATGGCGTGCACCTGCATCTCGTAGATCTCCGGGTAGGTAATGCCCAGCCGGCAGCCCCGGTGGCCGAGCATCGGGTTCGCCTCGCAGAGGGCGCGGTTCCTCTCCTCTATCGCCCC
>DATKLM010000046.1:0-11777 GCA_035542415.1 Spirochaetia bacterium | reverse complement strand
CCGGCTTCACCGAGAAATGTAGTCTGCCCGGAGCAGGATTTCAAGACGCCGACTTCGCGGCGGGCTTCGGCGCCTCAATCAGGCTCTCACTTCTTCTCCAGCCCGGAGAAGGCGGCGGTAATCCCCAGGGCGATATAGATGCTGCCCGTGATGTAGCGACGTGCCCGGCGGAAGCCGCTCTTTCTGAACAACCACCCGCCGACGGACGAAGCAAGAAGCGCATAGAGGCTGTCCGTGCACGTTGCGAGCGCCACGAACATCATGCCCAGAAGGAAGATCTGTCCCTGGACTGCGCCGCGCGACGGGTCGACGAACTGGGGCAGAAACGCATAGAAAAACAACGCCGTCTTGGGATTCAGCAGGTTGACGAGAAAGCCCCGGGCAAAGAGCTGCAGACCGCCCGCGGGAGCCGGAGCAGCCTCCGAGCTGTTGTCGCCCCGCGACAGCAGGGCGCGGATCCCGAGGTACACAAGGTACGCCGCGCCGGCATACTTGACGACCTGGAACGCCAGCGCCGATGTCATGAGAATGGCGGACAGCCCGAAGGCGGCCGCCATGGAATGGATGAGACTGCCGACCTCCACGCCGAGGACGGACGCGAGCCCTGCCCGCCTTCCGTGCGCGGCGCTCCGTGTGACGATGTAGAGGACGGCCGGACCCGGGATGACGAGAAGGACGAGCGCGGCCGCGAGGAAAATCCAGAGCGTCGACAACGGTGGCATGATGTCCTCCGTTGTTCAGGATACGCGGGACGGCGGGGGCCGGACAAGGGAGCCGGCGCTGCCCTTGACCTTCCCGGATACCGGATATACCACGTCGAACAGGGGGAAGACGACCCATGCCAGAACCCGTCCGGCGACTGTTGATTGCCGCAGGAGTCCTGCTCCTTGTCCTCCTTGTGATCGCGACGACGGCGCTTTCCATCCTGCGAAGCTCTTTTCCACGGACGCGGGGCACCCTGGCGGCGCCGGGGCTCGAGGGACGGGTCGACGTCCTGCGAGACCGTTGGGGAGTGCCCCATATCAGGGCCGCAAGCATGCACGACCTGTGGTTTGCCCAGGGGTTCGTCACCGCGCAGGACCGGTTCTGGCAGATGGAGTTCTGGCGACGAATCGGGGCCGGAAGGCTGTCGGAGCTCTTCGGGAAAACTACGCTGGGGACGGACATCTTCCTGAGAACTGTCGGATTCCGCCAGGCCGCGGAGAGGGACTACGCGGCCATGGACGAGGAAGCGCGAGCCATTCTCCGGGCATACGCCGACGGGGTCAACGCGTACGTTGCCGGCAGAAAGCCGGAGCAGCTCGGGCTGGAGTTTCGTCTGCTGAAGCTCCGCGGCGTCCCGCTGGCTGTCGAGCCCTGGGTGCCCGTGGATTCGCTCACGTGGCTCAAGCTCATGGCACTCGATCTCGGCGGCAACCTCCGCAAGGAGCTGTACTCCATCGACCTCATCCAGGCCGTGGGGGTGTCCATCACGCAGACGTTTTTCGCACCATATCGATTCGGCGACATGCCCGTGATCGTGACGGATGACGAGCTGCCCCCTTCCCTCATCAAGGAGCACCGGGGGCTTCCACCTCGCGCGGATGCCACGGGCTCTCTCACGCCGGTGCGCCCCTCCCCTCGTCCGGGCCAGCTTGCAGCCATGGCGGGTGTTTCGACGCGGCTCGCCGGCAACTTCAACCTCGGCGAAGCGATCGCGTTCGGCACCGGAGCCGGCGTCGGCTCGAACAACTGGGTGATCTCCGGTGCTCGTACGGAGTCAGGAAAGCCAATCCTCGCGAATGATCCGCATCTCGGGATCCAGATGCCGTCGATCTGGTACGAGGTGGATCTTTTCTGCTCGGCTGAAGGCCTTCAGATCGGCAAACGCGCACCGGGGCCGTATCATGTACGAGGCTTTTCGTTTCCAGGAGACCCGGGGATCATCATCGGTCACAACGACAAAATCGCCTGGGGCATGACGAACGTGAACCCGGACGTCGAGGACCTCTTCATCGAGAGAATCAATCCAGAGAATCCCCGTCAGTACCAGGTCAACGGCCGGTGGGTCGACATGAAGGTCAGGCAGGAAGCCATCCGGGTGTTCCAAGAGGATGAACCGGTCATCATTTTTGCCCGGGAGACGCGGCACGGCCCGATCATCACGGACGAAGGCGCGTTCGCCGGCTATCGGGGATTCGCCATCAATCCTCATGCCGAGTTTCCTCTGAATCTCGAGCTCAAGGCGCTCGCCCTGCGCTGGACCGCGCTGCAGACAAACAGGACGTTCCAGTCCGTGATCCTTCTCGACCAGGCAAAGAGCTTTCGGGAGTTCCGAGACGCGCTGCGCCAGTGGGACATCCCGTCGCAGAACTTCATCTACGCGGACGTCGAGGGGAATATCGGGTATCAGACGCCAGGCTTGATCCCGATCCGCCGCGGAGGGGACGGGTCGCTGCCCTCCCCGGGATGGGTCGACGATAACGAGTGGACGGGATTCATCCCGTTCGACGATCTGCCGTTCTCGTACAATCCACCCAAGGGCTACATCGTCACTGCCAACAATCCGGTGACCGCGAGCAGCTATCGGTACTTTCTCGGCGCCGACTTCGACCGCGGGTACCGCGCCCGGAGAATCGTCGACATGATCGAGGGCGCGGGCAAGAAGATCTCCCTCCGAGACGTCGAAGTCATGCAGGGGGACACGCTCAACATCCTGGCCCGGGAGACTATTCCGTATCTGAAAGCTCTCGCCCTGGCGGGCCCGTCGGAAGAGGCGCGCGGCATTCTCGAAGCATGGAATCTCCGCATGGATCCCGAGAGCTCCGGCGCTGCCGTGTGGGCATACTTCTGGCAGGCGCTGCTGGAGGTGTGCTTCAAGGACAGGTTTCCCCGCGCACTGTGGACGCCGGAGGCGCTTCTGGAGGACAACTCGCGCCTCATGAACACCATGTCCATTCTCCTGAAGAACCCGCGGGATCCGCTCTGGGATCGGCAGACCACGGCCGGCACCCGCGAGACTCGAGATGACGTCCTGGCCCTGGCCCTGGAGAAAGGCACGAGAGCGGGGACCAAGGCCCAGGGGACGGATATGAATCGCTGGCGCTGGGGGAAGGTGCATACCGCCGTCTTCCGGAACCAGACCTTCGGGAAGTCCGGGATCGCGCCTCTTGAGCGGATCTTCAATCGGGGACCGTTCTCCGTGGGGGGCGGCTTTCAGCAGGTTTCCTCGACGGATTGGCGGCCCAGTGATCCATTCGCCGTCAGCGCGGTGTCATCCATGCGCCAGGTCGTCGACCTCGCGGACCTTCGCAATTCCGTTGCCATCCACACGACCGGGCAGAGCGGACACGCCGGAAGCCGGCACTACGACGACATGATCGATCCGTGGAGAAGCCTCCGCTATCATCCGACATACTGGGACTTCGAGGCCCTTGCTGCGTCGCGGCCGGAGACGCTGAAGCTCGTCCCGCGGTGACGGGCGCTACTTGCCGGTTGGAGGCGGGCTCTTCGGACCGAACAGCGCTTCCACGCTGTCGTCGTAGTTGACGTAGTCCAGGATCCACGAGTCCACCGGTTTGTAGAAGATGAAGGACCAGCGGATCATGTGCTTCTGATACTTCACGATGTAGACGAGCCTGATCACCGTGTCACGGAGATTCTCCCCGGAAATGAACATAAAACCGAGGGGATCACCGTAGTTTTTCGTGATTGTCGCTGCCTGTCCCCGGATCTGCGTTTCAAGGGAGTCCACATCCTCAACGGAAATGCCCGTAGCGTAGGGGCGCAGCGCTCCGATACCGCGGCTGACGTCCCCGGCCACGACATTCGCCAGCGTCTCCTCGCAGAGCGCCTGGATATCACGGTCCGTTCGAAGGGGCGCCGCACGCTGGGAATACACCGCGAGCACCGGCAGAGCTGCCAGGCAGACCGCGGTGATGATTTTTACAGCCTTCATGAACCCCTCCCTGGAATGATGACCGGCCTGCCGGCGCGACCTTTCTCTTTCATTGTCCGTCCCGTTGCGGCGGCGCGTGGATGGAGCCCGCCAGCAGTTCACCGAGGGGGTCGGATTCCCGGGCGGAAAGCCCGAGGTGGTTGTGCCTCCGCCACCCCTCCGCGAAGCTGAACTTCCCGGACATTCGCCCCGCCTCGGCGGACATTTCGCGCATCGTTGCGAGATAGGAGTCCATCCCCTGCGTCCTGTCAAGCCACGACTTCTGGCTTTCATGCAGTGCAAGCATCTGTTCCTTCTTGCCGATGACGGGCGTTATATCCACGAAGAAGTCCGGGACGATCGGGCGCCGTAAGCCGTCGTGAAGTCCGTGCGGCAGGGCGTGATAGAGAACAACGTCCTTCGCCACCGGCGGCCGGGCGGGAATCGAGACCACGTTCGGCATGGCCCGGCAGAATGCCGCTGTCACGGCCAGGCGGGAGGCATTCATGTGGTCTTCCATGTAGTCCTGCGGCGATGCAATCAGCATGATGTCCGGCCCAATGTCCCTGACCGTCGCCAGCAGCTTCCGCACGAGCTCGTTGGTGTACATGATGTCCAGGTCATTGGCGATGCTCGGGTGAAACGAGGCGCCCAGGAAGGACGCCGCGTTCCTCGCTTCCCGTTCGCGGATTCTTGCCGTCTCCTCGGGACCTGTTTCCACGCTGCCGGCATCCCCGCGCGCGACGGTCATGTAGTGCAGTTGGCAGCCCGCTTCGCGAAGGAGAAAGAGCGTGCCTGCCGTCGTGAACTCGATGTCGTCCGGGTGCGCATGGACGGCGAAGACGGTCATCAATGCATCTCGGCTTCGCAGGTGCCAATGCCGCTTCGCAGGAAGCTGAACTGCACGTCGGGATGATCCGCGAGCAGGCTCATGGGAACCGAGGAATCCGGGACGCGCTTGGAAATCATGAGCGCGGTGAGCCTCATGCCGAAGGGATTGTCGTGCCACCCCGGGTGCCAGATGGAGACCCTCTCCGATTTCCATGTTTCAATCGGGCCGACGCTGAGCGCTCGGGATGGCACGGCGGACACGACACCGCCTCCGGACGTCCGCGCGTTCTGGATGATCGTCATGGGATGAAGGTCAACGACGCGAGTCCCGAGCTTCCGGTACTCGGCCGGGGTCGGGGGAGCGTCCCGGTACGCTCCCTCCCGGCGCGGAGGGTCATTGAACGCCCAGTGCTTCACCTCACCCTGTCCGCCCTGCATGATCAGGCACCGGGCGGCGTCATACGACGCGCTGTACTCCGCCATCCCCCTTGCCGTGATGAAGTGGATGTTGCGGTCCGGCATCCTCAGCCGGGGATCGATGCGGTTGAAGCAGAGATCGAGATCCGCCCGGGCGAAGCTCAGGGGATGCGTGACGGAGACTTCCCGGCCATCCGCGTACCACTCGTCCATCGCCCAGAAGTGGCCCTCCCGGACGTCGATCTGCAGATCGTTCACGATCTGGGCCACGAGGGGGAGCTGCTCGGTGGGACCGATGGGGCCGCAGATGCCGGCCGGCCGGTCGGCAGTGGCCCGCCTCCATGCCCACACGTACTCCAGCGCCTCTGCGCAGAAGAAGGACTCGGGCGTATCGTAGATCTTCACTGAGAACCCCGGCCGCGCGAGCTGGAGAAGATCCTTTTCCGTCAGCCGCGCCGCGTCATCCAGGATTTCAGGATCCAGGGTCGTGTAGTCCCAGAAGTCTCTTGAGATTTTGCTCTGGTTCCTCATTCCGTCAGTATCCGGAAGAATGGACCTTCGCGCAACTATGTGATACACCGTTCGCCATGCGCCGCTCTCTCACGCTCTCATTCGACTTCGTTCTCTTTGGCGCCACCATGCTCCTCATGCTCGTGGGCGTGCTCTTCATCTATTCCAGCGGCGTGAACTCCAGCGGCGTCCTGATGTCCCGGGAATACCTCAAGCAGCTGATCTGGGCCGGCACCGGGCTCGCCCTGCTGCTCATCTTCACGTTCCTGAACTATGGCACGCTGAGGATGGTGTCGGTGTACCTGTACGCCGTTTCTCTCATCCTGCTGCTCGTGACCCTGGCTGTCGGCCGGGACGTGAACGGTCACCGCTCCTGGCTCGGCGTCGGGGAGCTGGGAATCCAGCCCTCGGAGTTCGCGAAGGTTTCCTGCATCCTCTTCCTTGCGACGTACTTCTCCAACATCGGCAACGGTGTGCGGGAGCTGCCCCGTCTTCTCCTGGGAGTCCTCATCATCGTGATCCCCCTGTCGCTCGTCCTTCTCCAGCCCGACCTCGGGACGACCCTTGTCCTGGTGCTCATCTTTCTCTTCATGGGATTCATGGCCGGCGGAGAGGTCCGTCACCTGTTCTTCATACTCCTGGTCGGTGTCCTCACCATCCTCCTGGCGGCCCTCCCCAGCATCCTTCAGCGCACGGGACGGGCCGCGGCCCTGTTCGGGCTGATGCGTGAGCCGACGTCTCTGTTCTACCTCTTCCCTCCCGGCGCGGCGATCGCCGGACTGTCCCTCCTGGGCTTCCGCGCTTCCCGGCGGAGGTACTTCTACTGGATCTTCTATTTCGCGTCGATTATCGTGATTTCCGCCGTCTGCTCCGTCGCCGTCCGGCTGGCTCTCAAGGACTACCAGATCATGCGTTTCGTGATCTTTCTCAATCCCCGGCTCGACCCCCAGGGCTCAGGCTGGAACATCCTCCAGAGCCTGACCGCCATCGGCTCCGGCGGGTTCCATGGAAAGGGCTTTCTCCACGGGACGCAGAGCCACTACCAGTTCCTGCCGTCGCAGAGCACGGACTTCATCTTTTCCATCGTCACCGAGGAATGGGGATTCCTCGGCGGCCTGCTCGTGTTTGTTCTCTACCTGGTCATCCTGCTCCGGGGTCTCGGGATCGTCTGGAGCGTCCGCGGAGACTCCTTCGCCTACCTGGTCGGCACCGGCATCCTGGCCATGCTGTTCGTGCACCTGCTGGTGAATGCCGGCATGGCAATGGGGATCATGCCGGTCACGGGCATCCCGTTCCTCTTTCTCTCCTACGGCGGGTCCTCGCTCTGGGCTTCCCTTGCAAGCATCGGGATCCTCATGAACCTGTACCGCCGCAGGCACCGCTTCCCGTCAGAATGACGCCGGCCGGAAGAGCCGCCATGCGGGATCTCACTTCGCCCAGCGCAGGAGGGAGGTCAGGTACGGGATGGCAATGATATTGCCGATTGCGGCCCCCAGGGTGGAGAAAAAGAACACCATGAGGATATGCGTCACGCGGTTGGAGTAGAACCCGCGGAACGTGGCAACATCCTCCGCCAGGTTCTCGAGGTCCCGAACGCGGGGCTTCCGCAGGAATGCCTCCGCCACGCCGGTGAACAGGCCGATCTTGCCGAACGGGTTGAAGGTGCCGATCGGCGCGCCGACGAACGCGATGAGGATGGTCAACGGGTGGGCCCACGCAATGAGTGCGCCGACGGCCGCCAGCCCGCCATGCACCAGAAGCCACCGCCAGAACATCTGCAGGCTCAGGCTCCAGCCGGCGCGCGCCACGGCAAGGGCGAACAGTGCGACAATGATCGCCGGAATCGTCCACGGGAGGATCTTTCCGAGCGGGCCTCGGGCAGGCAGCTGGTCCAGCTCGGCAATGTCGCCTGATTCCCTGTTTCCGGCCAGGGCCAGGACGTGCCGGGCAATGCCCGTAAGGTGTCCGGCGCCGACGACGGCGACGATCTTCTTTCCTTCTGCCTGGAAGATTTTCGTTGCCAGGTAGATGTCCCGCTCGTCGATGAGCACCTGCTTCGCCGCCGGCAGGTAGCGGGCGAGCTCCTCCATCATCTCATGGAGCACGTCCTTCTGCTTGAGCTTCTCGATGTCCTCCGAGGTGAGCTTTTCCGTCGTGAAGACCGATGTCAGCATGGCGGCGAGCATCTTCATCTTCCCCCAGAAGCTCGTCCTGGCCCACGCCCGGCGCAAGGTCACCTGGATATTGCGGTCGCAGAGAGAGAAAGGAATCCCCTTTTCCTGGGCACACTGGATGGCAGCAATCATCTCTTCCCCGGGCTTGACCCCGAGCTCGCGGCCCATCCTCCGCTGGAAGGAGGCCAAAACGAGGTTTGCCATGAGCAGGAAGCCTTTTCCTTCACGAATCACCTTGCCGATGTTGAGGTTCTGCCACGAGCTGCCCTGGGTGAGGGACGTGTGACGGCCCTCGTCCAGCTCCACGCAGACCCGGTCCGGCGCCTCCTCACCGATGATCCGCTGCACCTCATCAACGCTTTCCCGGGATACGTGGGCGGTACCCACCAGAACTATGGTGCGGTCGTCGAGCGTCAGCCGTTCAATACCCTGGTCCATGTCACCATCCTGTCGCGGAGTATCGCTCTTCATAACGTACCTGTTCGATTCTTTCAAGGTCAAAGTGAGTATTATTGAAGCGGGAGGGCTGTCAGCGTTCTCAATTCGACACCGCGAGAGGTCGATAATCCCAGGAGGGCCCAAATCACCGTGAGCAGCGTCCCAGACCACGACAGGAGCCCCGGCGGGCCTCGAACGACATCCTGCCCCCAGTGCGGATTCGATATCGAACCGGGGAAGCCCTGCCGCGTCTGCGGCTGGTTCCCGTCCCGAGGCCCGGCAAGCTCCCCAACAGGACCTGAGGCCCCGCAGAAGAGGAAAAGGGGCAGCCCGCTCCTCGCGCTTCTCCTTTCCGCCGCCGGGTTGCTCATCGTTCTGGCTGTTTTCGTTCTGACGAACGAGTTCCAGCGGCAGGGCGGCCGGCTGTGGCCGCTGCGCGGCAGCGCGGCCGCGGCGTCTCCAGTGCCGGCCGCTTCTCCTCCCCAGGAGATTCCTGCTTCCCCGGCCGCGCCCGCGGAGCAGGCGGTTCCTTCGGAACAAGGTCCCTCGGTCACGCAGACGCCCCTCGCAGAAGCAGCGCCCCCGGTGCAGCCCCTTGTGCAGCCTCCCGCACAGCCTCCTGTCCGGACTACGCCGGCCGCAAAGCCAATGACCGCCGCCCGGGCGCCAACTCCAAAGCCAGCGGCCGCCGCCGCGCCCGCGACTTCCGCGGCACCCTCGATGGGTCCCGTGATCCTTTCCAGCGACGAGCCAAGCGGATTCGACGTGGCGACAAGGACGGACAATCCGCCGTTCGGTTCCCGTGACGCGTTCATCGACTGGATGGCGAAAAACACTGACCAGAAGGCGAAGTTCCTGAAACAGCGCTGGGACCGGGCGCAGATCATTGTCCAGGTCGGCAACGTCACCCATGAGAGCGTGAAGGAAGCGTTCCTGCGCACCCCCCGCGAATACTTCTGCCGCGACGCCCGCCGCGCGTACGAAAACGCCGTTCTTCCCATCGGCTACGGGCAGACGATTTCCGGACCGCACCTCGTGGCACGTATGACGGACTACCTGGATCCCCAGCCGGAGCAGAAGGTCCTTGAGATCGGGACCGGCTCAGGCTACCAGTCCGCTTTCCTTTCAGAGATCACGAACCACGTCTATACGATCGAGATCGTGGAGGCGCTGGCCCGTGAGACGAACGCCATCTACCAGCGCCTGGAGCCTCGCTACCCGGAATACCGCAATATCAAGAGAAAGGTGGACGACGGGTACTACGGCTGGGAAGAGTACGCCCCGTTCGACAGGATCATCGTGACGTGCGGGATCGACCATGTCCCGCCCGCGCTCATCCGGCAGCTGGCTCCCAACGGGATCATGGTCATTCCGGTAGGACCGCCCTCTGGACAGACGATCCTGCGGATCGTCAAGAAGGTCGGAGCTGACGGCTCCGTGAGCCTCGAACGGGAAGACATCTACCACGGGAAGAAGAAGCAGATCTTTGTGCCCTTCACCGCGACCGGCGGCGGAGTGCACCGTGCGGACGACGTCAAAGACTGAGGAACTCCAATGCGGCCCATGAAGCTCTCCGACGTGCGCATGGCGTCGCTCTTTCTCGTCTCGGTCTGCGTTCTTGCGTTCGAGATCGAAGTGATGCGGGTGTACGCCGTCGGCAGCTGGTCGAACTTCGGCTCCATGGTCATCAGCATCGCGCTCCTGGGATTCGGGGTGGCCGGCACACTTCTGACATTCCTTGGGGACCGCGTGCGGCGCAATCCCGATGGCTGGCTTGCCGTGACGGCGTTCGCCCTTGGACCTTCCATGGCCGCGGCGCACACCGTGGCGCAGCATGTCCCCTTCAATCCGGTTCTGATCGTGTCGGATCCCGCCCAGCTGTGGTGGATCGGCGTCTACTACGTCGTGTACGGCGTTCCTTTCTTTGCCGGCGGCCTTTTCATCGGAATCTGCTTCACCGCCTTCTCTTCGCGGATGCACGGGCTGTACTTCTGGAACATGCTCGGATCCGGCCTGGGCGGCCTGGCGATCCTCGGGCTCATGTTCGTGTTTCCACCCGACTTTCTCATCTTCCCGATCACCGGGATCGCCCTTATCCCCGCCCTCCTCTGCTGCGTCCGCTGGAGCCCGGATACGCAGGCACTGCGGGTGCGGATCCCGGACGCCGTGGCCACGGTTCTCGTGACGGCGCTGGGATACGCGCTGCTTCTCTGTTTCGGCCAGTTGGCCGTCTCCGAGTTCAAGCCGATCAGCTACGCGAAGAAGTACCCGGACGCCGCGCGGGTGTACTGGTCGTACAGCCCGCTGGGAGAGATGGAAGTCTACGCGAGCTCCTATTTCCATTTCGCCCCCGGCCTGAGCGACGCCGCGAGCGTCTCCCTTGCGCGCATGCCGCGCAATGCCTTCCTCGGCCTTTTCATCGACGGTGAAGGGCCCATTGGCGTGATGCGTCACCTCCCTCCCGACGAGGAGGCGTACATCGACTTTCTACCGATGTCCGCGCCCTATTCGCTCCTCCAGCATCCGCGCGTGCTCCTTCTGCGGCTTGGAGGCGGCGCCGGTGTCTTCACCGCGCTGCACAAGGGAGCCCGGGAGGTCTGGGTGGTGGAACCGGATCCGGACCTCGTGCACATGCTCCGCGACGTCCCCTATTTCCAGCGCTTTTCTCGCAAGGTCCTGGAAGATCCGCGGGTGAGAGTGGTGAACCAGGAGATACGGTCGTTCGCGGGGTCTACCCAGGAGCGCTTTGACCTCGTTGAGATCGGGCTCATCGATTCGATCGGTCTCTCGCAGGCGGGCGGATACTCCGTGGAGGAAAACTACACCTACACGGTGGAGGCTGTCCGGGAATACCTGAAGACTCTGAAACCGGACGGCGTCCTGTCCATCACGGTCTGGGACAGGCTTAACCCTCCTCGGAACGTTCCGAAGCTCATAGCGTCCATCGTTCAGGCTCTGCGTGAGGAACGGCTGCAGGGAATCGACAGGGACATGTACACGTTCAGCCTTCTGCTCTCCACCGCCACGATTCTTGTGAAGAAGAGCGGATTCACTGCCGTGGAGACGGCCCGTCTGAATGACTACTGCAAGCGCATGTCGTTCGACGTGGACTACTACCCGGGCATGCCGTACGGCTCCCTGGACTTCAACGCTCTCCTGAGCGCCTACGCGGGCCTGTATGCGCCTCCCGCGCCCGAAAACACATCTTCAGACGCCGAGGGCGGAGCCCAGCTTTCCGCTCCCGAGCAGGACCTCAAGCCGTCGGACCTGTATCATTATTCCCTGGAGTGGATGCTTGCCAATCGGCAGAGGGAGCTCTTTTCGAAGTACATCTTTGACATCAGGCCGGCGACGGACGAGAAGCCCTACTACACCGGGTACCTGAAGCCCAGCACAATTCCCCTCTTTCTCCCTCGCCTTGGGGAGATCTCCGAGGAATGGGGGTACCTCCTTCTTCTGGGCACGTTCCTCCAGTCCATCATTTTCGGGGC
>DATKLM010000045.1:0-11475 GCA_035542415.1 Spirochaetia bacterium | reverse complement strand
GCCGAAATATGGACGCTGCTTGCCTCAGCGCTCGCTGAGAGGCCCGCCGTCATCGCGCCGTTCGTCACCCGGCCCAACGAAACGGTCATCGACCGAGCGTCCCTGGGGCTGGCGCCCGCCGTCAGCGCGGCCACCGGGGTGTACCAGCTTCTTGCTCCCCGGCGCAGGAAGCCGGCGGCAACGATCGTTCTGCAGGGAAGCGAGGTGGCGTACGCGTTCATCCAGGAAGCGCTGCCGCTGGTCCGCACGGCAGGCCTGGACCTGAGCGTCTACTACGTGGCCAGCGCGGAGCTCTTCGACCTTCTTCCGCCGGCCCGGCAGGAGAAGACGTTCCCCGCGGAGGCGGCATCACGCGCGATGGGCATCACCGGGTTCACCCTGCCCACCATGCACCGCTGGGTGACGAGCGAGCGCGGACGGCGCGCTACCCTGCATCCGTTCCAGAAGGGACATTACCTCGGAAGCGGGCAGGCGGATTCCGTCATGAAGGAAGCAGGGCTCGACGGCCGCAGCCAGTTCGCGGCCATCAAGCGTTACATCCGGAAGCCCTAGGGAGGGCGCTCGGGGCCCTCGGTCCAGGCGACGGCAGCCGCTACGCGACCGCTGACGCCTTGCCGTCAGCCATGCAGACCCGGATCCACTTCTTCACTTCCTCTCGAACCGCGTCCCGCGCGGGCTTCATGATGTCCAGGGTGTACTGGTTCTCTCCGCGAGCCATGAGCTCCCGACGGACGGTGTTCATGTAGGTGCAGTGGATGATGGTCCCCACGTTCACCTTGTTGATGCCGCCGCGGATCGCCCTGCGGACGTCGCCTTCCGGGATGCCCGTCCCGCCGTGCAGAACGAGGGGCTGGGAGACCGCCCCGTTGATCTCTGCGAGCCTGTCGAAGTGGATCTCCGGCTTCCCCTCGTAGAAGCCGTGCTGCGTCCCGATGCCCACGGCGATCGAATCGACTCCCGACTCGGATGCGAAGCGCACCACGTCCTCCACGCGGGCAAGGAAATCACTCCCCTTGTAGACGCCTTCGACACCTGCTCCCTTGATCCGCCCCACTTCGCCCTCCACAAAAACGCCCTGCGGGTGAGCGTAGGAAACGACCTCCCTTGCCGTGGCGATGTTCTCCTCCAGCGGCCGGGACGAAGCATCGATCATCACGGAGGGGTACCCGTGATCGACGGCGGCGCGGCAGATCTCCACGCGGTTGGAATGATCCAGGTGGTGAATGAGCGGAATGCGCGCTTTCCGAATGGCTGCCAGCCCGAACGCCCCGCACAGATCGATTCCAATCTCCGTCACCACCCGCTGGTTGGAAGAGATGAAGATGGGCGCGGAGAGCTCCTCGGCGGCTTCCACGATGCCCAGAAAGTCCCAGAGATCAGAGTAGTTGAACGCCGGGACGGCGAACCCCCCCGCGTCCGCGGCCGCGAGGATCGCGGTCACCGGGCTCTGCCGGTGATTCTGCCCGCCCTTGGAAGCCTTGCTCATCGTCCTTGATCCTCCATGAATCTGCGCGCCTCGTCGAAGGTCGGGAGGCCTGCCGTGGCTCCCACCTTCTGTATGTTCAGCGCCGCGACAGCGCAGGCAAGCGCGGCGCACCTCTCCAGAGCCCACCCGCGGATGATTCCGCTCAGGAATCCGGCGACAAAGGAATCACCCGCCCCGGTCGTGTCGACCACGTTCGCGCGGAACGCACCCGTGGAAAAGCCGTCTTTCCCGGCGGCTTTGACGTAGCACCCCTTGTCCCCGAGCTTGATCACCACGGTTCCCACGCCGCGCTCCAGGAAGAATGCGGCGATGCCTTCCGGATCTCTCCTGCCGGCGATCTGCTCCGCTTCCTTGATGCTTGGCATGAAATAGCTCAGGTGGGGCAGGCATGGTTCGATGACGGACAGCCATCGACCCGTGGTGTCCCACGTGACGTCCATGGAGGTGATCTTACCCTGGGAACGCGCGGACGAAAACAGGGCGGCGGCGCCGGCGCCGTCCAGACGAGGGAGAAGATACGTGCCTCCCACGTGAACAACGGCGGCTTCCGCGACAAGGGACAGGTCGATGTCCTCCAGGCCGAAGAGGTCGTTCGTCCCGCCGCGGTAGAAGAAGCTTCGATCTCCCTTGCCGTTGATGAGGACGAGGCACGCGCACGTGCCCGCCTCCCGGGTCCGCCGCAGCCCGCGCGCGTCGATCCCGCTTTCGGCGATCACCCCGGCGAGATAGTCTCCGAGCATGTCGGTGCCGACCTTGCCGGAGAACCCGACGGAAAGGCCGAGCCGGGACAGGCCCAGGGCGACGTTCAGGCAGTCACCACCGTTCCTGATATCGATCCCGTCCACGCGCACGGTATCCACGCCGTAGTCCAGGCGCTCCACCGGCCGCACGAGCACGTCGGCACAGAGCTGTCCCACGCAGAGAACGTCCATCGCTTTCACCCGCAGTGCGCCCGGGGAACAAGCGTCTCCACGGGCACGCCCCACACCGCAGCGGCCGCGTTGAAAAAAGCCTCCACCTCGGCCGAGGGCGTGCGGCCGTCCAGGGACCCCAGGACGATACGGCAGGCTCCGAGGTCTTCATGAAGCCGTCCCAGTATGACCCGAACGACCTCCGCCGACCTGCCGATGACATCATCCGGGTTCAGGATCACCGCCAGCGTGGCGTTTGGGAAGAGCGCCTTGAGTTGGAGGAGATCTGACTGGATTCCGAAATCCAGGTAGTCGAGCGCACGGATCTCCGAGTAGGCCTTGGAATAGGCATCGACTTTCCAACCGCAATTGTGGATGCCGAAGCAGGGATAGTGGTCGGAGAACTTTCGGTCATACGGCATCACAAACTCGCGATAGTGGTCCGCCGAGACCATGTTCACCACGCAGTTGGCGGTAACGAAGTAGTCCTTGTGCACGCCGGACCGGGCCTGGCGGGCATAGACGGCGTCTACGAACCTCATGGTGGTCTCGCAGACCACGCCCAGCACGTGGTGTGCCCGCTCCGGGGCGGCCAGCATGTCCATGAAGATCTCTTCTCCCCGCAGGCGGAACGCGGTGTTCAGCACCCCCTGGTAGTTGAGCTCGCCGTCCACCAGGCCCCACTCGCGCTCGATGATATCCATCTGCCGCATGAGATCCGCATACACCGGGCTTGAGGCGAGATCGGGGACCTCGAGAGCGTCCGCTGCCGCGTCATCAAGGAGAACGCGCCGATTCTCGGGCCACGCGTCTCTTGCGTACAAAATCTGCTGACCGAACAGCGCCGCCACCGGGGCGCAGGTGTGTATCTGGGAAATGCCCCCTTGAATTTCTTTCGGGCTGCCCCCGAGGCGCAGCCGGGGGAACTCGGTGTTCAACGCCCGCGCCATGGCCACAAAGGATTCCCGCCGGTGCACGGGGTCCCGATGCCAGCGCTCTCCGAGGTCGAGGCCCATGCGGCGGGAAAACCAATCCGGGGAAAAGCTCACGTGGATCGTGACGGGTGGAGGATCCACCTGGGAACGGTTCCAGACGAGAGAGCTGGCGAATGGAATGTAGGGATACATCGGCCGTGAGCCCAACGGCATAGGACTCTACCTGTTTTTCCCCAGCCCCTGGAGGATGCAGAAGATGATAAGCAGAACCGAGATCGTCCCGTCGATCCAGTAGCCGTTCACCCCGGCGAGGATGAGCCCGCTGCGGAATGATGCAAGGGCCATTGTCGCCAGGCACACGGCGAATATGTTCCCCCGACCTCCCATGAGCGCCGTGCCACCCATAACCGCGGCGACGATCGCTTCCGTTTCGAGCCCGAACCCCATGCTGCTCATCCCCAGGCGCGAGAGGAACCAGTCGAATCGGCCCAGGTAGGCGGCCCCGGCGAAGGCGGCAAGCCCTCCCGAGATCATGAAGCTGAACAGCTTCGTCTTGTCCGTGTTGACGCCCAGCGCCCGTGCCGTCTCCTTGTTCCCGCCCGTGGCGAACACCCAGTTGCCGAAGCTGGAGTGGTTCAGGACGAGGTAGAACACCATGGCGATTCCCACGAACCAGAAGAACAGCCCGGGCAGGATCCAGACCTGGCCTCCGAAGGCCTGTTTGAGGAAGGACGGAGCGCCGTGGTACGAGAGGAACGTCGTGCCGAACGCCCCCGTCAGGAGGCCGCGGAACACCCACATCGTTCCGAGGGTCGTGATCAGGGCGGTGACCCGGAACTTCACCGTGACGATCCAGTTCAGAACGCCGACGGCAAGCCCGAACGCGATGGAGGCGAGGAACGACACCTCGTAGGGTACTCCCATGTTCGGGAGCACTACGCACAGGAGGGCGCCCCAGCCGTACACGGATGCGATCGACAGGTCGATTTCCCCGGATATGATGACAAAAGTTTCGCCGATCGTGAGGATGGCCAGCTCCGCGCCCATGAGGAGGATCCCGGGGAGGATGATCGGTCCCAGGAAGTCGGGGGAGAACGCGGTGAAGGCCGCGAAGATGATCACGAGGGCGATGAGCACACGGTACACGGGGCTATCCGCTACTATCCACAGGAGCGTCCTCACAGCTGCGGAAGCAGGGCTGCGGCTGGAAGCCGAAAGCTCGTTGCCCATCGCTCCTCCCTACGACCGGAAAACGCGCCGGGTCATGACGTTGTTGAAGGTTGCCGCCAGGACGAGCAGCACGCCGACGACCAGCTGGTAGTACTCCGTCTTTACGCCGTAGGCTCCCGCGCCGATCTGGATTTCCTTGAGGAGGAACGCGCAGACCGCTGCCGCGAACAGCGACCCGCTGCCCCCTGCCAGGAGTGTACCGCCGATGACCGAAGCGGCCACCGCTTCGAACTCCATGCCGGTGGCGACGATGGGATCGAGATAGCTGCTGCGCGCCACGAACGTGATCCCGACAAAGGACGCCAGGAGCGCGCAGATGACGAAAGACAACATCTTGATCCGGTGCGTGTTCACCCCCAGGGCCCGCGCAATCTCGCGGTTGCCCCCGGTGGCGAATACGTGGTTTCCGAATTTCGTGTACTGCAGCACCACGATGCCGATGGCGGCGAACCCGAGGAACCAGAGGAACTGCGCCGGCAGGACACCGATCTGGCCGCCGAGAACCGTGAGCACCGGAGACGAGGCCGGACCGCGGTAGGCCATGGACTCGCCGTTGGTGAGCCCGGCAACCGCCGAGCGCCAGAAAATCAGCATCCCCAGCGTCACGACGAACGAGGGGATGCGGAACCGCAACGTGAGAAAGCCGTTCAGCAGGCCGGCCGCGGCTCCGAAGCTCAGTGCGATCAGCGCGCTCACCAGGAGCGGCACCCCGGCGCCGGAAAGCGCCATGACCATGTAGTCGCTGAAAACGAAGACGGAAGCCACCGAGAGGTCGATTTCGCCGCTGATCATCAACAGCGTCAGGCCGATCGTGATCGTCCCCAGCTCGGCGCCGGTCAGGAAGATGACGTTGAGCATGTCCCCGGAGAAGAACCCGTGCGAGACAAGGGAGAAGATGGAAAAGAAGGCAACGAACAGAGCGGCGGAGATCAGGTTGTTGCGCTGGGAGGAGAACAACGCGGCGCGCGCGCCGGCACTACCGGGCATCGACAGGTCCGCTTTCATCTTTGCGCCCCCTGCGTATCAGGTCCATGATCAGCTCCGGCGTGCACGCCGGCTTCCCGTCGCGCGTGTCCTCCTTCCGCAGAGAACCGATCAGTGTTCCGTGATCCAGGATCTCAAAACGATCCGCCACGTCGTAGACGTGGTAGATGTTGTGCGTGATGAAGATGACCGAGACGCCTATTTCCTTGAGGGACTTGATGAAGTTGAGGACCTGCTCGGTTTCCCGCACGGAGAGAGCGGTGGTCGGCTCGTCCAGGATGAGCAGCTTCGCGCCGAAGTGCAGCGCGCGGCCGATGGCCACGGACTGTTTCTGCCCGCCGGAGAGAATGTTGATGAACTCGTCCGCTGACCGCATGGACACCCTGACCTTGGCCAGGTTCTCCAGCGTGAGCTTCTTCATGGAGCCGATGTCGAGGAAGCGCAGCGGCCCGAATCGCCGCGTCTCCTCCTTGCCGATGAAGAAGTTCCGCCAGACGTTCATGGACTCGATGAGGTTCATTCCCTGGTAGACGATCTCGATCCCGCTGGCGCGCGCTTCCTCGGGGGACCCGAAGCGCGCCCGCTTGCCCATGAAGTACATCTCCCCCGCATCCGGGGGGAACACGCCCATGATCGTCTTCACAAGGGTGGACTTGCCGGCCCCGTTGTCGCCCAGCAGGCCAACCACCTCGTTGTAGTTCACGTCGAAATCGACGTCCGAGAGCGCGGTCACCTTGCCGAATCGCTTGGTCAGTCCCTTGCCGTTGAGCAACGGCCCCGGCTGACCCGGCTGCGTCGAGTCGCTCATTTCCTGGTCGTCTCCCTGTGCGGCGCGTGAGCTCCCCGCCGCGCGGGCGGCGGGGAGCCAGAGGAACTTGCGGTGGGGTCTAGCGGTACCCGGCCTTGGTGCCGGCGAACACGCTGTCCACGTTGCTCTTGTCCACGATGATGGGCCCCGTGCCAACGATGTTGAACGGGTGTACCGAGTACGCGGTGAGGTTCAGGTACAGATCCATGAGGGGCAGGAACCCCTGCAGGTACTGCTGCTGGTCGTGCGTGGCCACGACGGTGCCATCCTTGATGTCCTGCATGAGCTCGGGCATCAGGTCGAAGGCGGCGAGGTACACGTCCTTGCCGGGCGTCTTGCCCATGCTCTTCAGGAGCCCGACGTTGGCATGGGTCTGCCAGTTCGTCGTGACGATGACGTCCACCTTCGGGTTCTTCACCAGGGAGGCTTTCACGATCTCCAGGGCCTTGGTCGGATCCTCCCCGATGACGATTTTCTCGCTCTTGGTGCCCCACTTGGCGGCGAGGGTCTCGGCGAACTTCTGCAGTCGGGCCTCCCAGACGTAGTGTCCGGCCTGCGGGTTGCCGAGCAGGATGAACTGCGGCTTCTTGCCGCCGCTGCGCTCGACGTAGCGGATGAAGGCGTCCGCCAGCTCCACGCCCGACTTCCACGTATCCTCGCCGTAGTAGGCGAGATAGGGAATGCGCTCACCCACGGGCCGAGGATCCTCCACGTTGACGGCCATGATGGGAACGCCTTTCGCGGCCAGCGGTTTGAGGATCGGGTCGAACGATTTCGGATCGATCATCGAGGTGACCAGGCCATCCGGGTTGGCGGCGGCCGCCTGTTTCAGCAGATCGATCTGTTTCTTCACGTCGGCACCGGAGGAAAGGTGCTTCACCTCCACGCCGTATTGCTTGAGCATGGCGGCGGCGTCATCGATCCCGCGGAAATAGACGACCCAGAACGGGTTCCCCGGGGTGCCGTGGTCGACGTAGTAGAGGGTGATCTTCTTTCCCTTCATCTGTGCGCTGACGGTTCCCACGACGCACACGGCAAGGACGATGAGGGCAAGGACCATGAGTACTCGCCTTTTCATGTGAATCCTCCCTTTCTTTGAATGGAGACTTTGCGGTGAGACTGCTTGGGCCTGGCGGCCGAAACGCTTTGCACCTCCTTTCGCATCAACTGAGCGGTTGCTCGCTCCCCCTCCCTCATGCAACGGGAGCAACTTACCACAGAATGCGAGATAATTTATAGAGCAAACTCCTCGCTGCTGTCAAGAGCGCCTCGCCGATAAGCGCATCCGAGACGGTCGACGGCGAGAAGCGGACGTGGAAGGGGCCTTGCGGAAGGCCCGCCCGGAAGGCCTGCGGCGCACGATCTGGCCGGTTGTGAACATCTGCTGCAGCACCAGCGCGGCGGCGCCCAGCGCCTCGCCTCGCTCCAGGCGGGAGACTTTCACCTCCTTGGTGGAGGCGTACCAGCCGCGCTTACGGACCGTCTCCATGCAGGAAGGCAGGAAGAGATCCGCCGCCTTGGACACACGGCCGCCGATGATGATTCTTCTGGGGTTGAAGGTGTTGATGAGGTTGCTGATCCCCACGCCGAGCATCGTGCCCATACGAGCGTAGATGTCCCGGGCAAGACGGTCTCCCTGCCGGGCGGCCTGCGCCACCGTCTCCGCGGTGATCCTGCCGCGATCGCCCCGGGCAAGGGAGAGGATGGCGCTGCCGGGGCTGGCGGCCGCTTCCTGCTGCGCGGCGGCCGCGATGGCCGAACCTGAGGCCATCGCCTCCAGGCAGCCGTGGTTGCCGCAGGCGCAGAGGGGTCCGTCCGGGTCCACGCAGGTGTGACCGAACTCACCGGCGAAATTGTCCGTCCCTCGGTAAACCTCGCCGTGGACAAGGATGCCCGCGCCCACCCCGCTGCCGACCAGCACACAGATGATGTTGTCCATGCCTTTCCCGAAACCGAACAGCTGCTCGCTCAGCACGAAGCAGTTGAAGTCGTGATCCACGAAGCAAGGGACCCCGAATGCCTGTTCGAACTTTCTCTTGATCGGCACATCCTTCAGCTGGGGGTGGTGAGGAGCGTAAAGGCAGATCCCGGTGGAAAAGTCCACTGCGCCAGGCGCGGCGATGCCCACGCCGGCGAGCGAGGTTCGCCTGATCGAGTGCTTCTGCAGGAGGCTTCGGCCAGTGTCCATGAGACAAGCGAGCATTTCACGCGCGCTGCCGCGGGAGTCCACGGGCGCTTCCTGCTCGTCCACCACCGTGCCCTTCACGTCCATGAGGACCGCCCGGACCAGCAGGGCTCCCAGCTGCAGGCCCAGCACGAAGTTGACCGCCCGGTTCAGGTCCAGCTCCACCGGCCGCCGGCCCACCCCCGTGGTGACCGCGCCGATCTCTGAGATGATCCCCCGGTCCAGCAGCTCCTTGGTGGAAGTGGTCACCGTGCCCCAGCTCAGGTGCGTGTGATTCTTGATGTCCACCCGGCTGATCGGGCCGTCGTCCCGGATGCTGCGCAGGACGGCGAGCTGGTTCTTGAGCTTCATTGAGGCGTGATCGGAGATCGACGTGGTGCGTTCCATGAGCTTCCAGTGTATCGCAAAGCACTGTTCGCGGAAAGGGCGCGCGGGTGAAATCCTCCTCTTGACGAAGGGGAGAAATACGGGCACGATATCTCAGAATGCGAGATAACGCCGGAGGTACCATGCGACCCATGACCCTGGGACTGATTGTCGCCAATCGCGACGTGTTCCCCGCCGAGCTCGCCCGAAAGGGACGGGAAGAGATGATCGGCATCCTGGACAAGGAAGAGATCCCCCACGTGGTGCTCAGCCCGAACGACTCGCCGGACGGCGTGGTCATGACGTGGAAGGATGCGCAGGCATGCGCGAAGCTCTTTGCGGACAACCGCGGGAAGATAGACGGCATTCTGGTCACCCTGCCGAACTTCGGGGACGAGCGGGCCGTGGCGGACTCCGTGAAGCTCTCGGGGCTGAACGTCCCCGTGTACGTCCACGCGTGGCCGGACAAGGCGGGTGAGTACGACATCGAGCGCCGCCGGGATTCGTTCTGCGGCAAGCTCTCCGTCTGCAACAATTTCAAGCAGTACGGCATCCCGTACACCATCGCGAAGTCCCACGTGCTGGACCCGCACTCGGAGGAGTTCCGCAGGGAGCTGCACTCGTTCGTGGACATCTGCCGTGTGGTGAGCGGGCTGAGCGGGGCGCGCCTCGGCAGCATCGGGGAACGGACCGTCCCGTTCAAGACCGTTCGCTACAGCGAGAAGCTCCTGGAGGCCAACGGGATCAGCGTGGAGTCCAAGAGCCTCGTGGAGACGGTGGCGGAGATCAACGCCCTGCCGGACAACGATCCGAGCGTGGAAGCGAAGCTCGCCAAGCTCACCGGTTACCTGCCGGATACCCGCGGCGTGCCGGGCAAGGCCATGAAGACCACGGCCAAGCTGGGAGTGGTGCTGGAGCGCTGGATTGACGAGTACCAGATCAGCGCCTACGCCATCCAGTGCTGGTCCGCCATGCAGGAGGCGCTGAAGATCTTCCCCTGCTCCATCATGAGCATGATGAGCGACGAACGGTTCCCCTCCGCCTGCGAGGTGGACGTCATGGGCGCGCTGGCGATGTACGCGCTGCAGCTCGCCGGCGGCGGGGCCTCGGCCCTCTTTGACTGGAACAACAACTACGGAGAGGATCCCGACAAGCTCGTTCTCTTCCATTGCAGCAACACGGCTCTTTCCTTCATGAAGGAGGCCAAGACGGGGCTGAACGCCATGGCCGTCAAGGGAAACCCGCATGACTCGTGCTTCTGCACCCTGCACGGAACCCTGAAGCCGGGAAGGGTGGGCTGGGCGCGCATCTCCACCGACGATGAGAAAGGCCGGGTAGTCGGGGTTGTCGGGGACGGGGTGATCACGGACGACACGATTGGCACCTTCGGCACCACCGGGGTGCTGCAGATGCCCCACACGCAGAAGCTGCTGTACTTCCTGGCCGCCAACGGATTCGAGCACCACATGGCGCTGAACTACACCCCGAGGACAGACGTGCTGTACGAGGCCATGACCAAGTACCTGGGGTGGAAGATCTACCACCACAACGGGGAAGACCGGACCCTGTTCGAGAACTGGTAACCCCATCCATGGACAGCAGAGAGCGGGTTCTTGCGGCGATCAATCACGAGCGGCCCGACCGGATCCCCGCGGACCTGTGGGCCGAGCCGGGCGTCTGGGAGCGCCTCCGAAAGGATCTTGGCGCCGCCTCCGATGAGGATGTGCGGCAGGAATTCGAGATCGACATCCGCTACGTGTCGCCGGTGTATCCCGAGGATACGTACACGAACGGCATCCGCCAGAACATGTGGGGCGAGCGCTGGGCAAAGACCTCGAGCGTCTTCGGCCTGGAGTGGGAACATACGCACGGCGCGCTCCAGGACGCGCGGAGCCTTTCCGAGCTGGAGGCGTTCCCGTGGCCCACGTGTGACCAGGTCGACTATTCCCGGCTGAAGGATGACGTCAGGCGCTGGGAGGGTCGGGCGATTTTCTACGGGAACGCGGACTTCTTCGAGAGGCCCGCGCTCGTGCGCGGCCTGGAGAACACGCTGGTTGACGTCATGATCAACCCGTCGTGGATCGACTTCCTCCAGGAAAAGTTCATGTCGTTCTTCATCGAGGACTTCCGCCGCACAATGGAGGCCACGGGAGGAAAGATCGACGTTTTCTGGGCCCTCACGGACCTCGGCACCCAGCACGGGCTCTTCATGGGGAAGGACGTCATGGAGACCTACATCTTCCGTCCTTTGAAGACCTTCGCCGACGTCGTCCATCACGCGGGCGTGAAGCTCATGTTTCATTCCTGCGGCGCCGTCCGGGACGTCATCCCCGAGCTGATCGAGTGCGGCGTGGACATCCTCAATCCCATTCAGCCCGCCGCCCGGGGGATGGCGCCGGACGGCCTGAAACGGGACTTCGGAAGCAGGCTCTGCTTTCACGGCGGAATCGACATCCAGTATCTTCTGCCGATCAAGCCGGCCGATGCGGTGCGCCGGGAGGCCGACCATGTGGCGCACCTCATGGGGAACGACGGGGGCTACGTGCTCGCTCCGTCGCACAACATCCAGC
>DATKLM010000044.1:0-6323 GCA_035542415.1 Spirochaetia bacterium | reverse complement strand
CTCCTGACCGCTGCCTCGGGGAACGTCCGCGTGATTGAGGCGAACGCCCAGCCGCGCGTCATCCAGCCCGGAGAGACGGTTTCCCTTCTCCAGCGCGAAACCGGACCCGTTTTCCCCGTCCCGGTACCCTGACCGAATGCGGTTGTCCTGGGCGACAGCGCAGCGGTTTGCACCGCCCTCCAGCTCAAGGGGATCCTCTGCCGGCGGCATGCCTGTCTCGTTGCTGCGCATGATCCTCCGAAGTCTGCCGGCGTGGGCGGGATCCCCCGGCGGAAGAGACCAGGCGCACTCTCTCTATCTCATCCTTTCGATCTGCCTTCCCGCTTCTCATACCAGTCCCGCCAGATGATCCGGTAGATCGGAATCCAGCGGGGAAGGTGCTTCAGGACCGGAATGAAAGGGGCGAAAAACAGCAGGAGGAAGAGCAGCACCATGAGGGACCCGACGATGGCATCCGCATTCGGCGCCGTCGTAAGCGGTGGAATCTGGTACCAGATGGCGTAGGGCCAGAGCCACCACGGCCCGGGAAGATTCCCCACCTCATGGGTGATGCCCCACTGGGTGCCCTTCATGTCGAGGCTGTCGGCAACATCCGAGTCCGGACCTTCCTGGAAGAAGAGCATCGCCTTCGTGTTGTCCAGCGCGTAGGGGAGCCTCTCAATAAGCGGTAAGCGCTCCCTCCAGCAGACCGGCGCGGCCCAGCGCGAGCATCCCGGACATCATGACCGGCACCGGTCCGTAGTCCCCGGGAGCCACCTTGATCTGGCCGTTGGACTCTTCCGCCTTGTCCAGGGCGTCGCTGTACGCCTTTGTCCGGGCCTTCTGCTTGTCTTCCGAGCTTGCCTTCCACACGGTCAGTGCGGCAGCCACGTCCTTGTTGAGGACCGCGACTCTTTCAAGAGGCGCAAGAACGAGGTCCTTCTGCGCGTCAATGGGGAGCGTCGTGCCGAAGATCGTCGTCGGCGCGAATCCCAGTACTTTCTGGAGGTTGTCCGTGTCCTTCGTGTACGGAGGACCATACGCCTGAAGACCGCTCTCACCGGAGAGCAGGTCGGTAGATGACTTCAGGAAATCCAGAGGATGGTCCCGCGCTACGTCCTCTCCGCGTACCGTCGGGGCATCAGGAGAACGGAAAATGACCGTGAGCACGATCATCAGCACCGCGGCGATCCCGAGCGCGATGACCCCCTCGCGGACAAGATCATACGGCTTCATGGGCACGCCGCGCAGGTATTCATCAGAAGCTCTGCTCATTCTTTTTCTCCCTTTGCCGGGTACGGCTTTACCGCGCCTTCATGCCGGATGAAAAGGATGTGGATCGCCACGAGAACGATGACGACGGCCGGGAAGAACGCGACATGGAGAGTGAGAACCTGGCTGTAGTTGGTGGTGAAGAAGAAGGCGCCGACGCCCATCGCATTCATGGCGTCCTTGGCTTCGACGGCGTGCCACTGAGCGGACCAGTTGGAGGCCGACAGGTAGCCGGTGAACGCCGTGAAGATTGCGGCGCCGAGAGTGAGAACGCCGATCATCCACGTTTTCCACCTGCCGTCCCGGAAAGCGCCCAGGAAATACTTGGTGGCGAGGTGGAGGATCATGAAGCCGAACAAGAGCTGGACGCCCCAGAAGTGAAGCGAATGAAGGAACCTGCCGGTGGCAGTGAGGTGATGCCACTGGGGGCCGAAGGCGGCAAGGATGAGCCCGGTGATCACGAGGAGCACCAGCGCGCTCAAGGTCAGGACGCCGAACAGGTAAGCCACTGAATTGACGTAGACCGGCAGCTTCGTCGGCGGGGCATCATCCAGCGCCATTGTGTCCTTGACGAATCCCTGGAGCTTTTCCGTCATGCTCATCTTTTTCTTCCCTTGCTGGCGCTCGCGGCGCCGCCCTGCCTGCCGTTTTCACGGCCGCGCTCGATCCACCGGGGCAGCCGGGCCCAGGCTGCCGCGAAGAATCCCGCGATGAGAATCGCCCCAATGATGATGTTGGGAATTGACCAGTCAAAGATGAAAAACTTGATGTGGTGCACGGCTGGAAGAACCTGAGAACTCTCCTGCATTCCGACACCTCCTGTTTTGAATGCCGGTTTGGATGACCGGGCAAACGTAGCAAAGTCCGGGGGAATCGGCCACACATTTCTCGATTTCACGAATTTCACACCGAAACGTAACCAAGTCCTCACATTTCCCCCCTACCGTTCGCTGACAGAAAGCTCATCTGCATGAAGTCCCCACTGATCACACCCCGACGAGGAGAAGGCATGCGGAAAACAGATATCACTGAACGAAGCGACACCGGCATCGCTGCCGTCATCTTCGACTGGGCGGGCACCATCGTCGATTTCGGGTGCTTCGCGCCCACCATGTCCCTCGTGGAGACCTTCTCCCAGCGCGGCGTGTCCATGACGCTGGCCGAGGCGCGCGGGCCCATGGGGCTGGAGAAGCGTGACCACATTCGCGCCCTTCTGGCAGATCCGAACATCAGCAGCAGGTGGAAGGATGCAACCGGGGCGGATCCGGCGGCCACGGACGTGGATTCCCTGTATGAAGAGCTGGAGCCGCGGATGGCCGACGCCGTGAAGCTTCATGCCGGGCTCGTGCCGGGCGTGAAGGAGCTGGTGGACGAGCTGCGCGCCTGGGGCGTGGGAATCGGCACCACCACGGGCTACCTGCGCCCTCTCATGGACATCCTCACGGCAGAGGCTGAGCGGCAGGGTTTCCACGCTGACGCCGTCATTTGTCCTTCCGACGTTCCCGCCGGGCGGCCGTACCCGTGGATGTGCTTTCTCAACGCCATCAGGCTGAAGGCGTATCCGCCGCGCCGTGTCGTGAAAATCGGCGACACCCCAGCGGATATGCGGGAGGGCCTGAATGCCGGGATGTGGACCGTCGGCGTCACGCTGTCCGGGAACGAGGTCGGGCTTTCGGAGGCGGACGTCGACAAGCTGACCCCGGAAGAGCGATCGAGCCGGGTCCACGCGGCCGAGCGCGCGCTTCGAGAGTCCGGGGCCCACTACGTGGCTGAAACGGCCGGAAGCTGCCGGACCATCCTCGCAAGGATCGAAGAGCGCATCATGCGCGGGGACCAGCCCTGCCGGGAGACGGTTCATGAGCCGGCATGAGGTGCCGTCGAACCCCTACGTCCTCCTGACTCCCGGACCGTTAAGCACGACGCCCACCGTCAAGGAAGTCATGCTTCGCGACTGGTGCACCTGGGACACCGACTACAACGACATTGTCCAGGACGTCCGCCGCCGGCTCGTCGAGATTGCCACGGAGAGATCTCGCGACGCCTACACCTGCGTGCTGATGCAGGGGTCGGGAACCTTCTGCGTCGAAGCCGCCCTGGGCACGGCAATGCCGCCGGACGGGAAAATCCTCATCCTCACAAACGGCGCCTACGGGGACCGCATGGCCCTGATCGCCGAGCGCCTGAAGATCCCGCACGCGCTGCTGCGGAACGAAGAAACCGCGGCACCGCAGCCGGAGCGCGTTCGGGAGATCCTCTCCGGTGATCCGTCCCTGACCCACGTGGCGGTCGTCCATTGCGAAACCACGACGGGCATCCTCAATCCCCTGGAGGACATTGCCGCCGTCGTGCGCGAGCTTCGCCGCGGTTTCATCGTGGACGCGATGAGCAGCTTCGGCGGCATCCCGATGGACATTGGAGACCTCGGGGCGGATTTCGTCGTGAGCAGCGCAAACAAGTGCGTCCAGGGCGTGCCGGGATTCGGCTTCGTGATTGCGCGCCGCGGCGCGCTGGAGCAATGCGAGGGCCGAGCGCGCTCACTGTCTCTGGACCTGTACGACCAGTGGCTCACGATGGAGAAGGACCGAGGGAAGTGGAGGTTCACGTCCCCGACTCACGTGGTGCGGGCTTTCGCACAGGCGCTCACTGAGCTGGAGAGCGAGGGCGGCGTAACGGCGCGGAACGCGCGGTATCGCGCAAACCACTTCGAGCTGGTCAAAGGAATGAAGGAACTCGGGTTCGAGTGCCTCCTCCCGGACGAGCTGCAGTCGCCGATCATCACCTCCTTTCTCGATCCATCGTCCGCCGCGTATTCCTTCCCCCGGTTCTACGCCGACCTGAAGGCCCGAGGCTTCGTCATCTACCCGGGCAAGGTCTCGCGGGCCCGCACGTTCCGCATCGGGACAATCGGCGACATCACCCCGGCCACGATCCGATCTCTCATTCAGGCTGTCCGACAGAGTATGAGCTGGACATCGTGAGCCGGGGCCGGCACTGAAGAGCGTCAGCCCGTATCCGATCCTTTCGGTTGCGCTCCTGCCAGCGCCACGCACCTGTAAGGAGAACTGTCAGCCCTCCGGAGGCACGCGACAGAGAACATTCTCCCGGCGGCCCAAAAACGCCGAAAAACTAGGTAATGACTCTGCCGCGCTCTCTCTGGTGCATGGTGATCTCCGTCCTGATCGGACCTCTCCCCCTCTCCGCCGCGCCGCTCGTGGCCGGCGATGCGCCGCGCTACAACCTGGCCGGCCGGCTGGAGATCCTCCGTGACGACTCGCGGGCCATGTCGATCTCCCAGGTCATGGCGGCCTCGGCGCGCTGGCAGCCCATCCCGGACCCCGAGCCCAATTTCGGGTTCACCTCCGCGGTGTACTGGGTGCGCTTCCAGGTGGCATCGAACACGGACCACGCCCTCGTTCTCTCGTTCCAGTACGCGAACGTCGACTCCGTCAACCTGTACGTGGTGTTCCCCGACGGCCGCATCGGGAGCATGACGTCGGGAACGAGTATTCCCTTCGACGAGCGGCCGCTCGCCAACCGGTACCCGGTCTTTCCCCTTCCGATCACCCGGGGACAGGAGGCGTGGTGCTACATGCAGGTGCGGGACACGCACAGCCTGTTCCCTCTCTCGGTCTGGAGCGAGATCGCCTTTGTCCGTGCTGATCGCCAGGAGCAGATGGTGATCGGACTGTTCCTGGGACTGTTTTTCATCGTCGCGCTCTTCAATCTCCTCTTCTACCTGGCGACGCGGGACCAGGCGTACCTCGCCTACGTTCTTTTCGTCCTGTCATATGTCCTGTTCGAGGTTGCTTTCCGCGGGATCGGCGGGGAGTACCTCTGGCCTCACCGGACATGGATCGACGATGCCGTGGAAGTCACCTCCTCCTCCGTGGCGATCACCATGGGACTTGTCTTTACACGGAGGTTCCTCCAGACGCGCGTCTGGGCCCCTCTTCTGCACCGTGTCCTGGGGGTGCTCCTCGTCGCCGGGGCCGTCAATACGATCTGCACCCTTGTTCTGCCTTTCGAAGTCATGGTGGAAGTCACCAACGGCTTCCTCCTGGTCTCCGCGGTCATCCTCATTCCCAACGCCATCATCGTCCTGCGGCGCGGGTACCGGGCCGCCCGGTTCTACCTGGTGGCCTGGGTGATGCTGCTGCCCGGATGCATGATCTTCGCCCTCTTCAATGTCGGGGTGATCCCCAGCACGCTGCTCACGATGAACGCCCTGTCCCTCGGCGCCTCGCTGGAGATGATCCTTCTCTTCCTGGCCATCGTAGACCGCATCCTGATCCTGCGCCGCGACAGTGAGAAGATGCAGCAGGAGCGGCTGGAAGCAATGGAGAAGAGGCTCTACTCGGACACCCTCACCGAGCTGCCCAACCGCAACCGTCTCATCGCGGACCTCCAGCCCGGGCGAACCATCACGATGATCCTCGTCAACATCGATCACTTCAAGGAGATCAACGACTATTTCGGCCAGAAGGCCGGCGACCACGTGATCCGCGAGCTCGGTGAACGCATCCGCAGAACCGTGGCCGGCCGGGCCGGCGCCGTCTACCGGCTCCATGCGGATGAGTTCGCCGTGGTGATCGACTCCGCCTACACGCCGGATCAGCTCGAGGAGGTGGGCCGGGCCCTCACCGCGGAGTGCCAGGACCATGCCTATCTGTACGAAAACGAGGCGCTGCGGCTGGACGTGAGCATCGGGATCGCCGTCACCGACACGCGCCACCTGGAGAAGGCCGACATGGCCCTCTCCGTGACGCGGACAAGGAAGACCTTCGTCATCTACCGCCCGGAGCTGGAGGTCATCAAGCGATACGCGGACAACCTCCATTGGCTTCACATCATGAGAGAGTCGATCGAGCAGGACCGCATTGTTCCGTTCTTCCAGCCCATCCTGAACAATTCCAGCGGCGCCATCGAGAAGTTCGAGAGCCTCATGCGGATCAGGACGACAACCGGAGAGATCATTCCCCCCGGCGCATTCCTCACCATCGCCAAGAAGAGCAAGCTCTATCCGGAGCTGTCGCGGGTGATCATCGAGAAGACGGTGCGTATGATGCGCTCGG
>DATKLM010000043.1:0-20743 GCA_035542415.1 Spirochaetia bacterium | reverse complement strand
AGGGAGACAATTGCCGCGGCGGGCCTGCAGATTTTCCCCGGTGTTCTCGACGCCCACGTCCACTTCAACGATCCCGGCCGGTCGCACTGGGAAGGAGTACCCACCGGCTCCGGCGCGCTGGCAGCCGGCGGCGGGACTCTTTTCATCGACATGCCGCTGAACTCCTCTCCGCCGACGATTGACCGGGCGGGCTTCGAGGCCAAGCTTGCCGCGTGCCGCGGCACCTCCTGGACGGACTTCGGCCTCTGGGGCGGCCTCACGCCGATCAACCTGGACAAGCTCGAGGAGCTCGCCGACCTCGGCGTGGTCGGATTCAAGGCGTTCATGTCAGGAAGCGGCATCGACGACTTCCCCTGCTGTGACGACGAGACTCTCTACCGGGGCATGAGGACCGCCGCCCGGCTCGGGCTCCCCGTGGCTGTTCATGCGGAGAACGACGGCATGACGCGCGCGCTGGCATCCATTGCCCGGGAGGAAGGGCGCACCGGTGTGCGAGACTACCTTGCCTCCCGGCCGATCGCGGCGGAAGCGGAGGCAGTCTCCCGAGCGCTCCTGCTGGCCGGAGAGGCCGGATGCGCTTTGCACGTCGTGCACACCAGCTCGGCCCGAGGGGTCCAGCTCGTGCGCCAGGCCGCGGATGCCGGCAGCTGTGACGCGACATGCGAGACCTGCCCCCACTATCTCCTCCTCGGAGAGGAGGACGTGGCGGCCATGGGAGCGCGGGCGAAATGCGCTCCGCCCCTGCGCTCCGCGGATGAAAGACGAAGGCTTCTCGCCGAGGTGGCGGCGGGGCAGGTTGACACGATCGGCTCCGACCATTCCCCCGCCCCGCCCAGCATGAAGGAGGCCGCGGATTTCTTTTCCGCCTGGGGAGGGGTGAGCGGCGTGCAGGCTACCCTTCGCGCGCTCCTGACTCTCGATCTGCCCGCGCCCCTCGTGGCGCGGCTCGTGTCGGAAAACGTTGCTCGCCGGTTCGCGCTTCCCGGGAAAGGGGGGATCCGGCTGGGCGCCGATGCCGACCTCGTTCTTCTCGACCTTGGTGAAACCCGGGAGCTTTCCCGGCAGGAGCTCCTGGACCGGCATCGGCTGAGCCCCTACGTGGGCCGGATGCTGCGAGGCACGGTGCGCCGCACGCTCCTGCGGGGCAGCACGATCTTTCTGGACGGCGCGCTGGTGGGTACTCCGCAGGGAAAGTTCCTCAGGCCGGCGCGGGACTGAGCGGCACGCTGACCGCGCTCCCTCAAGCGTACGCGGGGCGTCAGCCGCCCGCCGTCTCCGCCACGACCACCCGGTCGCGCCCTCCTTCCTTCGCCTGGTAGAGGGCGCTGTCCGCGGCGCCCAGGAGCAGGTCGCGGGACCTCCCGTGATCGGGGTACAGCCCCACGCCGAGGGAGATGCTGACCGGTCCAAGGACCGTGTCCAGGTGTTTGACCTCCATGCGGTGCGTGCGCTGGCGCAGCTCCTCGGCGCGCTGGCGCGCCGCGGCCTCCGAGGCTTCCGGCAGGATCAGGACGAACTCTTCGCCGCCGTAGCGGCAGGCGATATCGCTGGCGCGCATGCTCGTGCGGATCAGCGCTCCCAACGCCTGGAGCAGCTCGTCTCCGGCGGCGTGGCCGAACCGGTCATTGAAGCTCTTGAAGTGGTCGATGTCGAGCATGATGATCCCGATGGAGTGCTCCTTGCGCTCGGCCCGGCGGATCTCGATCTCCAGCGCCTCCTCCATGTAGCGGCGGTTGAACAATCCGGTGAGGGGATCGCGGATGGAGAGCTGCCGCAGGTCGCTCCTCAGCATGAGGTTGGACAGGGCAAGACCGATGTGCTCGGCCACGGAGACGGCAAAGGGATGCGCCTCCTCGGCGCACCCGACAGCGTGGAACAGGCCGATGGTCCTGCCGGAGGCGGCGATGGGCACGCACAGCGAGCCGTCACGAAGGTCGGCGGAGGAGTGGCGGCAGGGAAGCGCCGCGGAGGCCTCTGACACGGCGTAGATCTTGCCCCGGCGCAGCGCCCAGCAGTCCTCCGCGACGAACGCCCCTGTTGCGGGCGGATCGTCCCCCCATTCCGCCATGGAGGAGAACAGGTTCTTGTCGGGATCGTGGATATACAGCGCCCCCGAAGCGCCGGCCAGGAGCATGGGGAGGTGCTGGCGGATGATCGGGTAGGCCTCGTCCGTGGATATGCAGGCCTGGAGCTGGTCACCCACCTCGTTGAGGAGCTGGACCTCGCGGTTTCTCAGGCGCAGGCGCTCCACCTGTCCTGCGAGCGTGGACTGCGACTGGGCCAGCGCCTTCTCCAGCTCCTCGTGCTTGGCGACCTCCTCTGCCAGCTCGCGCGTTCTCTCCGTCACGAGGGATTCCACGCGGGCCGTGCGGCGCAGGCCGCCGGCAAAGTAGAGGCTGGCCAGGGCGGTGATGAGAATGCCGCCGGCCAGGATGATCCACGACTGCCACGTGCGGTGGCGGATCATGAACTCGCTCGTCGGGTAGGCGCGAAGCGTCCAGGTCCTTTCCCCGGCATCCAGCGTCGTGCTCCAGGCGAGCCAGTTGTGCACGGACGGGGAGACATCGAAGCCGGGGACCTTCGCTTTTCTGAAATAGAGCGTCTGCTGGGCAGCAGGCGCCTGCGAATCGATGAGCTCGAGGTCGATGCCGGCCGGCGCCACGTCCCGCAGCGAATAGTCGATCATGAGATCCACCCGGCAGGCCAGCGCCGCCACGCCGATGAGCTCCCCGCGGGCCGCGGGGGACCCGGCCGAGGCGGGCGTGCGGTACACGGGGAGGAACATCCAGATCACCGGCTTCTGGGAAAGGGACGCCGGGGTCTTCACCGCGACGCTCGTGGTGATCCGGCCGCTGGCCAGGGCGTGATCCAGCGCGCTCTTGAGCGGGGGAATGCTCTGCAGGTCCAGGCCGACCAGAGGCATCGTGTGCTCAAGGGGCTCGATGATCGTGACGGGATAGTAGACTGATCTTTTCGAGGCCGGCCGAGGCTCCCCTCCGGGGCCGAGCTCCGTGATGATGAATCCCGGGGCAAGCTGTTTCCTCCCGAACTCCTCGAACATGGAGCGCTCCGCTGCAGTCACCCGGGAGATGAGGGCGACGGCCTGCGTGTCGGGCTCAGCGGCCGGAATGCGCCGAACGAACCGCCCGAACTCCTGGGCAAAGGCGTTGAGCCGTTCCTCCGAGAGCTCCGTGGATGCGTTGAGGTAGCCTGCCAGAAGATCGAGCTCCGTCGTGTCCTCCGACAGCTCGGCGCGGATGGCCTGTGCCCGGTCCGCCGCCACGTTCTGAAACTCGATGAAGATCCGCGAACGCTCCGCGGTCGTGAAGGCGGCGAACACGACGATGGTGAGCGTCAGTCCGGCGACGGCGGTGAAGACCAGCGGAACGAACCAGCGCAGGTTTCGCGGAGTCAGCGCCGCGCCGGCCTCACCGGCAAGCCGGTTCCCGTTCTTCATGAGGTGCATCATAGCACGCGGAAAGCCGGTTCGCGACGAGCGTTGCACGAGGTCCCTGCCGGGAGTACACTCGCCGGCAGATGAATCGGTTCACCGTGACGATCAACGGCCGGCCCGTCGTCGTGGAAGACGCCTTACCGGCCACGACCCTGCTGGACTACCTGCGCACGCACGGGTACACGGGTACCAAGTGCGGATGCGGGGAGGGGGACTGCGGCGCGTGCACCGTCGCGCTCGTGGACCGCGATGCCGCCGGAAAGACGACCTACCGGGCCATCAACAGCTGCATCGCTCTTCTCCCGATGTTCGCCGGGCGTGAGATCATCACCGTGGACGGGCTCGCTGACGGAGACACGCTGCATCCCGTACAGTCTCACATGGTGCGGGAGTACGGCTCCCAGTGCGGATACTGCACCCCGGGGTTCGTCGTCTCTCTCTTCGAGGCCTACTACCGCACGGACTGCAGGGACTCGCGTCAGCTCAGCGACCAGCTCAGCGGCAACCTCTGCCGATGCACCGGCTACCGTCCTATCAGGGACGCCGCGCTCGCCGCCCTGGAGGAACGTGATGGATCCGACGGCAGGCGTGACCCCTTCAAGGAGCGCCTGGGCAGACCGGTGAGAGCTCCCCTCGCGCTGCGCTACGAGGCAGAGGGAGAAAAGTTCTTCCGCCCGGACAACCTGGGCGAGCTGCTGTCCCTTCTGCACTCCAATCCCGGCGCCCGGCTCGTGGCCGGGGCAACGGAGATCGGCGTCGACATCACCAAGAAGTTCGCTTCCTTCCCGTTCCTGATCTCCACGGAGGGCGTCGCGGAGCTGACACAGATCAGGAGCACCCAAAAGGAGTGGCGGATCGGGGGCGGCGCAACGCTGACGGCCATCGAGGAGGCTGTGGCCCCGGAGTACCCTTCGCTGGCGCGGATGCTTCGCGTCTTTGCATCACGCGGGATCAGGAACCGGGCCACCATGGGCGGAAACCTGGCGACGGCGTCTCCCATCGGTGACAGCGCGCCCGTGCTCCTGACCATGGATGCCTCGCTCCTGCTGGCCTCGGAGTCCGCAGAGCGCGTCGTGCCTTTTTCCGGCTTCTTTCTGGGGTATCGAAAGACCGCGCTCCAGCCCGGTGAGATCATCAAGGAGATCATCATCCCCCGGGGCGGCCCCGGACCCGGCCTTGCGCGCCGGGAGGATTTCCTCAAGGTTTCCAAGCGCCGCGAGCTCGACATCAGCATCGTGGCCGCTGCCTTTTCCGTGGACGTGGACTCTGCCGGGATCGTTCGCCGGGCGCGGCTCGCGTACGGAGGAGTCGCGCTGACGCCCGGTCGCGCGGAGGAGGCAGAGGCCGCCCTGGAGGGCCGAAGCTTCGCGGACGCCCGGGAGGCGGTCTCCGAGTCCCTGCGGGCCCGGTTTATGCCCATCGACGATGTGCGCGGCAGCGCGGCGTACCGCCGGGGTCTCATCGTCAGCCTCTGGGAGAAGTTTCACACCGGCGAGCAGAGCATCGCCATGGACGGCGCGCTGGAGTTCAGCCGCGGGGAGAGGTTTCCAGAAACCGACGCTTCACGCGCCCTCGCGCACGAAAGCGGCCGGGGCCACGTGACCGGCACCGCCCTGTACGTGGATGACCTGGCGCAGCGCCGGCCCATGCTGGAGGCGTGGCCCGTGTGCTCCACCGTTGCCCGGGGCCGCATCAGGCGGCGCAGCGCGGACAAGGCCCGCGGCGCATCCGGCGTGACGGCCGTGCTGATGGCAGAGGACATTCCCGGAGTGAACAACGTCGGTACGGCGCGCCGCGACGAGCTGCTGTTCGCTGCGGACGACGTGATGTATCACGGCCAGCTCATCGCCCTCGTCGTGGGGCGATCCCTGCGGGAGTGCCGTGCTGCCGCTGCGCTCGTGGAGGTGGAGTACGAGCCCCGGGCGCCCATCATCGGGATCGAGAGCGCGGAAGCGGAGGAGAGCTGGCTCACCGAGCCCCACATTCTGCGGCGCGGGGATTGCGCGGCCGCGCTGGCGGCCTCTCCGCATCGCCTGGACGGCGAGTTCTCCTCCGGAGGCCAGGAGCACTTCTACCTGGAGACGCACGCCGCCTGGGCGGAGCCCGGGGAGTACGGGACGCTGTTCGTCTGCTCATCCACGCAGCACCCCACGGAGATCCAGACGATCCTCTCCGAGCTGCTCGGCCTCTCCCGCAACAAGATCGTGGTGCAGGCCCCGCGCATGGGAGGCGCGTTCGGCGGCAAGGAGGTCCAGGGGAACACGTTCGCGTCTCTTGTCGCCCTGGCCGCCCTGAAGACCGGCCAACCGGTGCGCCTGCAGCTCGACCGCGACCTGGACATCATGATCACCGGCAAGCGCCATCCTTTCCGCTCGACGTTCTCCGCGGGCTATGACGATGACGGCAGGCTCCTCGCCGTGCGGGCAGAGCTCGTCTCCGACGGCGGGTGGTCGCTGGACCTGTCCCAGCCCATCATCGACCGCGCTCTCTTTCACGTGGACAACGTGTACTACATCCCCGCGGTGCTCGTCACGGGACGGGTGGCCCGGACCAACACGACGTCGCAGACCGCGTTCCGCGGCTTCGGAGGGCCCCAGGGGATGCTCGTGATCGAGGAGATCATCGACCGGGTGGCCCGCCGGCTGGGGATTCCACCGGAGGTCGTGCGCTCGCGCAACATGTACCACGGCGCCGGGGAGACGAATACCACGCACTACGGCGAGGACATCGGGGACAACAGGCTGCAGGCAATGTGGCTCCAGGTCCAGGAGCAGGCCCGGTTCGCTGAGCGCCGGCGCGCCGTCGACGAATGGAACCGCTCGCATCCGCGCGTGAAGCGCGGGATCGCCGTCACCTCGGAGAAGTTCGGGATCTCATTCACGCTGGCCCGATACAACCAGGGAGGCGCGCTCGTGCTGGCCTACACGGATGGCACCGTGCAGGTGAACCATGGCGGCACGGAGATGGGACAGGGGCTGAACACCAAGGTGCTCGGCGTGGCGATGCGGGAGCTGGGCCTGCCCGCGGACCGCATCCGCATCATGCCCACGAGCACCGACAAGGTGCCCAACACGCCGGCCACCGCAGCGTCCTCCGGAGCGGACCTGAACGGCGCCGCCGTGAGAAACGCCTGCGTGACGCTCCGGGAGAGGCTCGCGCCTCTTGCCGCGCAGATCCTCTCCCGCGGGGGCGGCGCCGCGGTGAGCGCGGCGGACGTGGTCTTTGCGGACGGCATGGTCCGCCCGAAGGCCGGCGGACCGGGCATCAGGTTCGCTGAGCTGTGCGAGCAGGCGTACGTCGAACGGGTCAGCCTGTCCGCAACCGGGTACTATGCAACCCCGGGAATCCGCTGGGACTGGGAGAAGCAGGAAGGGCATCCCTTCTACTACTTTGCGTGCGGCGCCGCGGTGAGCGAGGTGGAAGTGGACGGGTATACCGGCATGCACCGCGTGCTTCGCGTGGACATCGTCCACGACGTGGGAGACTCCCTGAATCCCGGGGTGGACCGGGGGCAGATCGAGGGCGGCTTCGTCCAGGGCATGGGCTGGCTCACGCGGGAGGAGCTTGCCTGGGACCGCCAGGGCCGGCTTCTCACCCACGGGGCGAGCACGTACCAGATTCCGGCCATCAGCGACGCTCCCCTGGAGTTCCACGTCACTCTGTTCCCCCGGGCCGCGCAGGCCGGCACCATCCATGGGAGCAAAGCCGTGGGCGAACCTCCCCTGATGCTGTCCATTTCGGTTCGCGAAGCCATCCGGGACGCCATCTCCGCGTTTGGCCCGGCAGGGGGCGAGATCCCTCTCCCGTCGCCCGCCACGTCGGAGGCGATCTTCATGGCCATCGAGAAGCGGCGGGCCGGTGTCCACGGTAGAGTTTGACCGGGAGGAGGCGGTCCGGCTCCTTGCGGACCTCGTGCGCCTGCCCACCCTCAACCCTCCCGGCATGGAGAAAGCCGGCGCGGAGTTCCTTGCGCAGGAGTTGTCACGCCGCGGTTTCCGTCCGGAGGTGACGGACGTCGCCCCGCAGCGGGCGAACGTCGTGGCCCGCCTTGCCGGCACGGGAGAGGCCCCCGCGCTCCTCTTCAACGGCCACCTCGACGTCGTGCCCCCGGGAGAAACGCCCTGGAAACATGTGCCGTTCGGCGCGGAGATCGAGGACGGCAGGCTGTACGGCCGCGGATCGTGCGACATGAAAAGCGGCCTGGCCGCCATGCTCGTGGCCGTGGACGCCCTTGCCCGCCGGGGAAAGAAGCTGCGCGGAGACCTGATCTTCAGCGCGGTTGCCGATGAGGAGAACGAGGCAAGCGGCGCGCTGCGGCTCGTCGGGGACGGCCTTACCCGGGGCGTCGGGGGCGTGGTGATCGGGGAGCCCACGGGCTTCAACATCTACATCGCCCAGAAGGGCACGTTCTGGCTGGAGATCTCAACCGTCGGGATGACGGCGCATGGCTCCATGCCGCACCTCGGTCGAAACGCAATCGTGGACATGCACGCATTCCTCTCGGAAGTGCTTGCCATCCCCCTCGAGGAAGGCCCCGACCCGAGCCTCGGAAAGACGACGCTGAACGTCGGGATGATCCAGGGCGGCGTGGGTCCCAACGTGGTTCCGGATTCCTGCCGCGTCTCCCTCGACATGCGGCTGCCGGAGGGAGTGGATCCGCAGCAAATGCTCCAGCGCATCACGGCGGCCGCGGCCCGTGCCGGTGAGCGCCTTCCCGGCATGGACGCGCGCGTGCGCGTCACCGGCGGGCGGGGCGCCGCAGCAACCTCACCCGACAGCCGGATCGTTCATTGCGCCCGGTCAGCCTGCCGGCACGTGCTGGGAACGGAGCCGCAGCCCCGTCCCACTCCGGGGTACGCCACGGACGCCAGCGCGCTCTGCCTGGATCCGAGGATACCGTTTGTGGTCATCGGACCGGGCCGCGAGGAGCTGGCGCACAAGCCGGACGAATACGTCGAGATCGACGATTACCTGAAGGCAGTTCTGCTCTACGCGCGGATGGCCGAGGAGTTCCTGGGACTGGCGGACTGACGCGCGGCACTCCTAGCCCGCGGAGCAGGAATGCCGGGCCGTGATTTGCCTTGACCACGGCCCATTGCATCCCTATTTTGATGAAAATACTTCTCGGCAAGCGAAAGGCGTCATGACATGGCAAAAACCGCGATTCTCGGCTACCCCCGCATGGGACCGGCGCGCGAGCTCAAGAAGGCCCTGGAGCAGTTCTGGTCCTCCCGGATCGACGAGCAGGCGCTCACGGCTGAGGCACGCAAAATCCGCGGCCTGCACTGGAACCTGCAGAAGGCGGCGGGGATCGACTTCATCCCGTCCGGGGACTTCTCCCTCTACGATCACATGCTGGACACGGCCATGATGACGGGTGCCATCCCGGAACGCTATTCCGACCGCGGCGGAGGGCTTGCCGCGTACTTCGCCATGGCGCGCGGCAGCCAGGAGGGAAACGTGCCGGCGCTCGAGATGACGAAGTGGTTCGACACGAACTACCACTACATCGTCCCCGAGCTTGCCCCGGACCAGCAGTTCCGCCTGTCCTTCACCCAGGCCGCGGACCACGCGGCAGAGGCACGGGCCGCCGGCATTGAGAGCAGGCCGGTTCTCGTCGGTCCTCTCACGTTCCTCTCCCTTGCCAAGACCCCGGAAGGCTTGCCGGCCCCGCTCTCCCTTCTGGACACCCTGATTCCCGTGTACGAGGAAGTGCTGAAGAAGCTCGCGGGACTGGGCGTGCGGTGGGTCCAGATGGACGAGCCCATCCTCGTCACCGAGCTGCCGCCGCGCGCGCGTGATGCGCTGAAGCGCGCGTACGCGCGCCTTGCCTCTTCGGCCGCCGTGTCGATCATGCTGACCACGTACTTCGGGGAGCTGAAGGAGAACTTAGGGGCGGTCACGGCCCTGCCCGTCGCCGGCCTGCACGTGGATCTCGTGCGCGCGCCGGGGCAGCTGGCCGCAGTCCTGAAGCGCCTGCCCAGGTCCATGATCCTCTCGGCGGGACTCGTGGATGGCCGCAACATCTGGAAGGCGGACCTGCAAGCCGCGGTTTCCACCGCGGAACGCGCGGCAGAGGCGCTGGGAACGGACCGTCTCATCATTGCATCCTCCTGCTCACTGCTGCACACGCCGGAGGATCTCTCCCTGGAGACGGCTCTGGATCCCGAGATCAAGAGCTGGCTGTCCTTTGCCCGGCAGAAGCTGGACGAAGTGTCGATCATCGCGCGGGCCGTCACCAGCGGGCGCCAGGGCGTTGCCGCGGAGATGCAGGACAACCGCCGCAGCATGGAGAGCCGCCGCGGCTCACCGCGCACGCGCAATCCGCGGGTCCGTGACCGCATGGCAGCGCTGACGGCTTCCATGGGGCGGCGCTCCAGCCCGTTCGCCAGGCGCCGGGCGCTTCAGGACGGGGCGCTTCCCCTCCCCCTGTTCCCCACCACGACCATCGGCTCGTTCCCCCAGACAAAGGAAGTGCGCGCCCTGCGCGCCTCCCTGAAGAGCGGCGCCATCGACAAGGCGGCCTACGAGAAGGCTCTTGAAAAGGAGATCGAGCGCACCATCCGCCTGCAGGAGTCCCTCGGGCTGGACGTGCTGGTGCACGGGGAGTTCGAGCGCAACGACATGGTGGAGCATTTCGGGGAGATGCTCTCGGGATTCACGTTCACGGGCAACGGATGGGTGCAGAGCTACGGATCGCGCTGCGTGAAGCCGCCGGTGATCTACGGGGACGTCGAGCGCCCCGCGGCCATGACGGTCCGCTGGTCCACGTTCGCCCAGTCCCTCACCTCCCGGCCCGTGAAGGGCATGCTCACCGGGCCGGTGACGATGCTCGCCTGGTCGTTCGTCAGGAACGACCAGCCGCTGGAAATGACCTGCAGGCAGATCGCGCTGGCCATCCGTGACGAGGTGAAGGACCTCGAGGCGGCCGGCATCCGCGTCATCCAGATCGACGAGCCGGCGCTCCGCGAAGGCCTCCCCCTGCGCCGCTCGCAGTGGAAGGACTACCTGCGGTGGGCCGTGGAGGCGTTCCGCATTGCCTCCAGCGGCGTGAAGGACTCCACGCAGATCCATTCCCACATGTGCTACGCGCAGTTCGACGACATCCTGCCGTCCATCGCCGCCATGGACGCTGACGTCCTTTCCATCGAGACGACGCGTTCCCGCATGGAGCTCCTGCGCTCCTTCGCGACGTTCCGCTATCCCAACCAGATCGGCCCCGGCGTGTACGACATCCATTCACCCCGGGTCCCGGGAACGGAGGAGGTCGTCGGCCTGCTGAAGAAGGCGCTCTCCGTTCTTCGCCCGTCCCAGCTGTGGGTCAACCCGGACTGCGGCCTGAAGACACGGGAATGGAAGGAAGTGGAGCCGTCCCTCGCGGCCCTGGTGACCGCGGCGAAGTCCCTGCGGGAGGCCTTCGCGAACGGCTCGAAAGCGGAGAGCGCGAAAACGGCGGCCGCGCGCCATGAAAAATGACTTCAGATCCCGTCTCGACGCGGACTCCACCGTTCTCTTCGACGGCGCCATGGGGACCATGCTCTACCAGAGGGGCGTGTTCCTCAACCGCTGCTTCGAGGAGGTGAGCCTTTCGGATCCCCGGCTCGTGCTGGAGATCCACCGGGAATACCTGGACGCAGGCGCGGACGTGCTCACGACGAACAGCTGGGGCGCGGGAATGCCCAAGCTGCGTGCCGCCGGGCTGGAGGAGAAGTTCGCCGCAATCAACGAAAGGGCGGTGAAGCTGGCCCGCCAGGCAATCGAGGAATCCCCCCGATCCGCAGCGGTCTGGGTGGCCGGGTCCATCGGTCCGCTCGGCGTGAACGTGGAGCCTTTGGGAACGATGAGCGCGGCGGAGGCGGAGGACCTGTTCCAGAAGCAGGCTGCGGCGCTGGCCTCTGCCGGTGCGGACCTCCTCATCCTGGAGACCTTCGTTGACCTGCGTGAGCTGGCTGCCGCGGTGCGCGGCGCCCGGCGCGCCTGCGACCTTCCGCTCATCGCCTCCCTCACCATAACGAACGAGGGGACCTCCGTGTATGGCAGCGACCCCGAAATCTTCACCGCGCGGATCGATGAACTCGCTCCGGACGCCATCGGCCTCAACTGCTCCGAGGGCCCGCGCGTCATGCTGGAGACCGCGGAGAAGATGGTGCGCGTCACCAACCGGCCCCTCTGCGTCCAGCCCAATGCCGGCGTCCCCCTGAACGTCAACGGCAGGAACATCTACCCCACGACTCCCGCGTACATGGCCAAGTACGCCAAGCGCATGATCCAGTCCGGCGTGCGCATCGTGGGCGGCTGCTGCGGGACCACTCCCCTGCACATCCGCGAGATCAGGAACGAGATCCGCGCCCTCCAGCCCAGCATCCCCCAGGAGCGCATCCGCGTCGTGGTGCCGGCAGCGGGCAAGGAAGCGGTGCCCATGGAGCGCAAGAGCCGCTGGGCGTGCCGGCTGTCCCGGGGGGACTTCGTGGCCTGCGTCGAGCTTGTCCCGCCCAAGGGAATCGACTCCGCGAAGATCGTGGAGAATGCCCAGGCGCTGAAGGCTGCCGGGATCGACGCGGTCAATGTTCCCGACAGCCCGCGGGCGCAGGTGAAGATGGGCGCGCTTCTGGCCTCCGTCCTCCTCCAGCAGGCATCCGGCATTGAGGCCATCCCCCACTACACGTGCAAGGACAAGAACCTGCTTGCACTCCAGGCGGACCTCCTGGGTGCCCACGCGCTGGGGATCCGCAACGTGCTCGCCGTGACGGGGGACCCGCCGAACATCGGCACCTACCCGGATGCCACCGCGGTGTTCAATATCGACTCCATCGGGCTGTCGCGCCTCATGAACATGCTCAACCACGGCTCCGACCTGGGCAACAACCCCATCGGGACCGCCACGGAGTTCTGCATCGGCGTGGCGCTGAACCCCAACGCCGTCAACCTCGAGCGGGAACGGGAGCGCATGAAGCTCAAGATCGAGGCCGGCGCGGAGTTCGCCATCACCCAGCCGGTGTTCGACGCTGACTCCCTCCTGAGGTTCCTCGACGGCATGAGAGGGTCGCGGATGATCCCCGTCGTTGCCGGCATCTGGCCTCTCGTCAGCCAGAGAAACGCCGAGTTCCTCAAGAACGAGGTGCCCGGCGTGTCTGTGCCGGACGCGGTGGTCAGCCGCATGGCCCGATGTGACACGAAGGAGTCTGCCCTGGAAGAGGGAATCACCATCGCGCGCGAGCTCCTTTCGTCTCTCCGCGGGGCGATTGCCGGCGTGCAGGTGTCAGCGCCGCTGGGCAGGATCCAGTCGGCACTGAAGGTCATCCGCGGATAGAGTCCGCCTGTCCGACATACGGGAGTACCCGTTCGGCGAGTACGCCGTCCCTGTTTCCGGCCTCCTTTCGCCATTCCTGGGGAGACCTAGTATCCGATCCGAACAACGCGTGAGTATCATTGGGAGATGGAGGAAGCCGGCCCATGAGCGCACCAGAGCTCCCCGTTCCCCGGAACCTCGAGCGCTTCCCTGACCTCCATCCCGCGCTCGATGCACCGTCCGCCGTCACCGAGGCCAACCGCTGCCTGAGCTGCTTCGATGCTCCGTGCACCGTTGCCTGCCCGACCCACATTGACGTTCCCGGTTTCATCAAGAAGATCGCCAGCGGAAACCTCGGCGGCTCTGCCCGCACGATCCTCGCGAGCAACGTCCTGGGCATGAGCTGCTCCCGCGCGTGCCCGGTGGAGGTCCTCTGCGAAGGAGCGTGCGTCATGCACCGCTACAACAAGAAGCCCATCGAGATCGGCAGGCTCCAGCGCTATGCCATGGAGAGCTTCTCCAGTGGCGGCCACGCCGTGACGCCGGCTCCGGTCAGCCACAAGGAGAAGGTTGCATGCGTCGGCGGAGGCCCGGCGTCACTTGCCTGCGCCGCGGAGCTGCGCCAGCGCGGGTACTCCGTCACCGTGTTCGACAACCGCCCGCTGCCGGGAGGCCTGACAACCTACGGAGTTGCGGAATACAAGCTGCGGCCGTCAGACAGCCTGCGAGAGGTGGACATGATCAAGGCTCTCGGGGTGGAGTTCCGCTCCGCGGAGGTCGGGACGGACGTCTCACTGGACGAGCTGGAGAAGAACTACGACGTGGTGTTCCTCGGCCTGGGGCTCGGCGCGATGCAGCGCCTGGGCATCCCCGGTGAGGACGCGCGCGGCGTCATCGATGCCCTGCATTTCATCGAGCGATACAAGACGGATCCCGACATGCCGGTGGGCAGCCGGGTGGCGGTGATCGGCGGAGGGAACACGGCCATCGACGCGGCGAACGCGGCGCGCCGGCTGGGCGCCGCTGAGGTTCACATGTTCTACCGGCGCACCGAGGAGGAGATGCCCGCATTCCCCTTCGAGTACAACCATGCCAAGATCGAAGGTGTGCAGTTCCACTGGCTGGCCCAGCCCGTGTCCATCACGGAGGAGAAGGGCCGGGCCGTTGCCGTGAAGTTCGCGCAGATGCGCCTGGGGAAGCCAGATGCCAGCGGACGGCGCGCCGTGACGCCGGTGAAGGGCTCGGAGTACGACTTCCCCTGCGACATGGTGATCCCCGCCCTCGGACAGAATCACTTCCTGGAGATCCTGAAATCGACACGCGGCATCGAGATCGCCGACCGCTCCATTGCGGTGGACCGGCCGACGGGACGCACGGCCAACCCGCGGTACTACGCCGGCGGTGACTGTGTGAATGGCGGCCGTGAAGTTGTGGACGCGGTGGCGGACGGCAAGCGCGCTGCCATTGCCATCGCGGAAAGCCTCGGCGCAGAGCGGCTCAAGGGGGGCTGACAATGGCTGACCTGTCAGTACGGTTCATGGGCATTCCCTCTCCGAATCCCTTCTGGCTCGCCTCCGCGCCCCCGACGAACAGCGGGGAGCAGATCATGCGGGCCTTCGATGCGGGATGGGGGGGCGCCGTGTGGAAGACCATCGGCGAGCCTGTCGTGAACACGGCTTCCCGCTACTCCTCGGTTGACTGGAACGCGCAGCGCATGATGGGACTCAACAACATCGAGCTGATCTCCGACCGGCCCATCGAGGACAACCTGCGCGAGATCGCCGAGGTGAAGAAGCGCTACCCCCGGCACGCGGTCATCGCCTCCTTGATGGTGGAGTCCAAGCGCGAGGTCTGGCACGACATCGTGAAGCGCGCGGAGGACGCCGGGGCGGACGGCCTGGAGCTGAACTTCGGCTGCCCCCACGGGATGAGCGAGCGCGGCATGGGAGCGGCCGTGGGCCAGGTGCCGGAGTACTCCTGCATGATCACCGAGTGGGCTAAGGAGGCCGCGCGCACGCCGGTCATGGTCAAGCTCACGCCGAACGTGACCGACATCCGCGCCGTGGCGCGCGCGGCAAAGCGCGGGCACGCCGACGGCCTGTCCGCCATCAACACGATCAACTCCATCACGGGGATCGACCTGGACACGCTGATCCCCCGCCCGAACGTGGGGGGATTGTCAGCGCACGGCGGGTACTGCGGACCAGCGGTCAAGCCCATTGCGCTGCACCTGGTGCAGCAGATCGCCTCAGATCCCGAGGTCGGCCTGCCGGTGTCCGGAATCGGCGGGATCGCCGGATGGCGGGAGGCCGCGGAGTTCATCCTCATGGGCTGCGGCACCGTCCAGGTCTGCACGGCGGTCATGCACTACGGCTATCGGATCGTTGAGGACATGATCGACGGCCTGTCCGCGTGGATGGACGGGAAGGGATACCGGACCATCGAGGACTTCCGGGGGCTGGCGATTCCCCGGATGAAGGACTGGAAGCACCTGGACCTGAACTACAAGATCGTGGCGCGCATTGACCCGGCCACGTGCATCGGCTGCGACCTGTGCTACGTGGCCTGCTGGGACGGGGCCCACCAGTGCATCCATCATGACGACGGCAAGGAATCCCCGGCAGCGCGCACGGCGAGAAGCCGCGCGAGCATCACGATGACGCCCATTGCGAAGCTCGACGCTGCCCGGGGACACGGCGGCAACGGGAAAGGCTCCGGGCCGCTCCATCTCCCCCATGTCGACGAGGAGGAGTGCGTGGGGTGCAACCTGTGCTCTCTTGTGTGCCCCGTGGAGAACTGCATCACGATGGTGGAGGTGGACACGGGCAAGCCAAAGGAGAGCTGGGAGCAGAGAGAAGCGGGCCGGGTCTACGTAAAGCCCGGCGAGGCGTGAGGGGCTTATGACAACAACGTTGATTCGAAACGGCACGGTCGTCACGGCAAAGGAAACAAGGAGCGCTGACGTCCTCATCGACGGGGAGCGGATCAAGGAGGTACGCGCCGGCATTGCCCCGAAGGCCGCGGACAAGGTCATCGAGGCGGCGGGCACCTACGTCATTCCCGGAGGCGTGGATGCCCACACGCACCTGGACATGCCCTTCGGAGGAACGACCTCCGCGGACGACTTCGAGTCCGGAACGCGCGCCGCGGCCTTCGGCGGGACCACGTCCATCGTGGATTTCGCCATCCAGGCAAAGGGCACGCGGATGCGCCAGGCCCTGGACACGTGGTGGAAGAAGGCGGAAGGCCGGGCGGCCATCGACTACGGCCTGCACATGATCATCACGGACCTGCCGGACGCGGGCCTGGAGGACATGGATGACATGGTCCGAGAGGGGGTGGCCAGCTTCAAGCTGTTCATGGCGTACCCGAACGTGCTCATGGTGGATGACGCGACGATCTTCAAGGCGCTCTCCCAGACGGCGAAGAACGGCGCCCTCGTGTGCATGCACGCGGAGAACGGGAGCATCATCGACGTGATCGTCGCGCGCGCCATCGCGGAGGGAAAGACCGCGCCGATCTACCACGCGCTCACCCGGCCGCCGCGCGCGGAGGCGGAGGCGGTGCACCGCGCCATCGCCATGGCGGAGATCGCACAGGTCCCCGTCTACATCGTGCACCTCTCCTCGGAGGACGCACTCAACGAGGTGCGCGAGGCGCGCGACCGCGGTGTTCCCGCTTTTGCGGAGACCTGTCCGCAGTACCTCCTGCTCTCCCAGGACGAGCTGGCCCGGCCGAACTTCGAGGGCGCCAAGTACGTGTTCACCCCTCCCCTCCGGCCCAAGGAGCACCAGCCGAAGCTCTGGGAGGGGTTGAAGCACGACCATCTTCAAGTCGTCTCCACGGACCATTGCCCGTTCTGCTTCAAGGACCAGAAGATCCTCGGCAAGAACGACTTCACGAAGATCCCCAACGGCGGGCCCGGCATCGAAAACAGGCTCCAGCTCATCTACCACCACGGCGTCAACGACGGAAAGATCTCCCTGAACCGGTTCGTGGAGCTCACCTCCACGACCCCCGCCAGGATCTTCGGAATGTACCCGAGAAAGGGAGAGATCGCCGCGGGCAGTGACGCCGACCTCGTGCTCTGGGATCCCGAGGCTGCCTACACGATCAGCGCGGCCACTCACCACATGAAGGTGGACTACTCGATGTTCGAGGGCTTCCAGGTGCGCGGCAACGTCCGCATGGTCATGTCACGCGGCGAGGTGATCGTGGATGGAGACAAGTTCCTGGGAAAACCCGGGCGCGGCCAGTACCTGAAGAGGACCGCGCGCGGGGGTGCGTGGAAGTAGGCGCGGCCCTCGGGCCGCGCCTGCGGCTCTACTTGGAAATGATACGGCTCAGCTCCGTCCGCCAGGCTTTCGGGTCGGGACTGGACTCCGGCCCCACGGTGTAGCGTTCCCAGAGACCCGGCTCCGTCGTGAGCCCTTCTTTCTTGATCCATTCATCGAACTCTCCCCACGCAGCACCCAGCGCCTCGTAGTCGCCGTGGTAGACCGTGCGGACCACTTTCATGTCAGGTGTCTTGCCGGGCGTCACGCGGCCCGCTGCTGAGACCGGGGATTTCACCGGCACGCAGATCTCGAAGTCGAAGACCTTCGGATCCATCCTTAGATGGTGCGTGAACCACGATCCGGCAGCGGCAATCCCCTGCGCAGCGAGGGCGGCGTGGATTTCGCTCAAGCCCGGCCCCATCACGTTGCGGATCTCCGCCCGTGCAACGGTGAGATGGATCATGGCGATGAGCTGCTCAGGTGAGTTCGTGATCTTCGGCTTTTCGATCATGCGGACGCTCCCTTCTTCATGAGCCTGCCAGCGAGCTCCTCCAGGCGCTCGTAGCCGTCGGTCATTCCGGCCTCCATGCGGCCGCCGGCGAGGTGCCCGTCACGTCCCTCGATGGTTTTGTGCCGAGTGTGGGTGGAGATGAGGGTGCCGCCGTCCTTCGGCTCGAACGTCACGGTCTCCACGGCCTCGTGCTCGGGCATCATCTCAAATACGGACGTGCAGACCATGCGCCGCGGGGCGTCGATCTCCAGGTACGTCCCACCGAACGCGTACTCCTGGCCGTCGGGTGCGCGGTGCACGTAGCGATAGCGGCCTCCCACGCGGAGGTCGATCTCGCAGGAGACCATGACGAGCTCCCGGGGCCCGAGCCAGTGCCTCAGGTGCTCCGGATTCGTCCATGCCTGAAAGATCAGCGCCGGCGGCGCGTTGATGAATCGATGGGTAATGATCACCGGCTCATTCGCCGGGGCTATCACCTCGAGCTTAGAGGTGGTCATGAGGTTCCTCCTTGGCCTGCAGGTTCCGCAGGTAGTTTTCGAGGCGTTCATAGCTCGCCTCCAGGTTCTTGCTGTAGCGTTCAATCCATTCCGAGAGCTGCTTCAGGCGCTCCGGCTTCAGCTCGCGCGGCCGGCGCTGCGCTTCCCGCCCATGGGAGATCAGGCCGGCGCGCTCGAGAACCTTCAGGTGCTTGGAGATCGCCGGCTGGCTGATGTTGAAGGGCTCGGCGAGCTCCATCACGGAAGCCCGCCCTTTGCTGAGACGCTCCACGATGGCGCGCCGTGTAGGGTCCGCGAGAGCTGCAAAAACGGCATCCAGAGAGCTGGCCGGTTCCGTTGCGGTCATATCCATATCCCAATAGTTATATAACTTATCAGGAATGTCAAGAGATTTCCTGGCCCTGGCCTGGCTTCAAGCCGCGGCAAGTAGTAAGGTAGAATCGAGACTGCGGAGACCGGAAATACCGGAACCGGAGCTACCGGAACCAAAGGAGGGAATCATGAAGGAGACGGCCCAACAGTACGTCCGGAGAGTTCTCAGCTACATCGAGGGACAGAAACCGCTGGACATCCTCGCCGCGACGCCGAGGCAGGTTGCACGCCTCGTCAAGGGAGTCTCGAAGAAGAAGCTCTCGAAGCGTCCGGCCCCCGAGAGATGGTCCGTCACCGAGCTGCTGGCCCACCTTGCGGACACGGAGCTCGTGCAGGGCTTCCGCGTGCGGCTCATTCTTGGCGCGAGCGGCACGCCGATCCAGGGCTTCGACCAGGATGAGTGGGCCCGGTACTCCGAATACGCGAAACACGATCCTGCCTTGTCGCTGGAGGCATTCCGCGTGACCCGCGAGCGGACCGTGCGCCTGCTGAAGAGCCTGCCCCCGGAGAAGTGGGAGTGCTTCGGGATGCACTCCGAGCGGGGCAAGGAAACCGTCACGCGGGTCAGCGAGATGATGGCAGGCCACGACATCAATCACCTGCGCCAGATCAGGGAGATCCTGCAAAAAAAGTAGAACGGAGGCGCGGCAAACGCCGCTTGTGTTTGACAATCCCTGACCGGTAGACTAAAGTCAACTCGCTAGTCAGCGTTGAATAGACGAAAAGTGGAGTGCGGTATGAAGAAAGGCTTCGTCCTTGCCCTCGCCGTCCTCTTCTTCTGGGTCATGGCCGTCTCCCGGTTGCAGGCTGAAGCTGCGCCGGAAGAGTTTTTCTCCCTCCACCTCATTCCGCTCATGCAGATACCCCTGGGAGACGAGGCGAACTACTTCACTCTCGGCGGCGGAGCGTCGCTCCTGGCACGGCTGTCCATTCCCGGTTTCCAGTACCTCTACTTCGAGGCTGGGGCGGACTATGGGATATCGCCGGTCAAGGTAGCGCCGGGCGAACCGTACACGAACCCTATGCTCAACGTCTTTGCCGGCAGGCTCGGCGCGGGATTGCGCTATCCCGTTCTTGCGAACCTCTTCGCCGGAGTGAATGCGCATGGCGGCTACTACTACGGATTCATGAACGTGACCACACCGAACGGCACGGCCAGTAACCCGATGTTCGATGCCGGGGTGGAGCTGAAATATCGCCTCACGCCCGTCCTGAGCCTGGGAGTGGACGCGTCGTACCGGTGGCTGTTCGGGCTTTCGAACAGCCTTCTCGTGGGAATCGGCGCCTCCTACAGTTTCCCCGTTGCGCAGAAAGGCACCACCCTCACCCCCCGGCAGAAGCCGTATCCGGGGCTCGAACTGCTGAACGCCAGCTTCCCTGGCGTATTTCCTGTCTTCTACAAGTACTATGCGGACCATCCCATCGGGACCATTGTCGTAGCGAACACGCGCAAGATTCCCCTGGAAAAAGTCCAGGTCAGGGTGTTCGTCAACCAGTTCATGGACAACCCGTACCTCTGCAAGGAGATCCCCTTCATCACCGGCGGCGGAAAGGAAACGGTGGACCTTTTCGCGCTTTTCAATGACAAGGTCCTCGGCATCACGGAGGCTACGAAGGTTCAGATCAACATTGCCGTCGAATCGAAGGTTGCGGGGGACGACTACGGCAACGAGATGGTCGAGAACCTCCGCATTCATGATCGCAACGCAATGACGTGGGAGGATGACCGGAGGGCTGCTGCCTTTGTCGGCCTGAAGGATCCCTCGGTTCTGAAGTTCTCCAAGAACGTGACCAGCTACATCCGGGGAAAGGCCGGCACGGGAATCAATCGCAACTTCCTCACCGCGCTTGCACTCTTCGAGGCGCTGAGGCTCCACGGCATGAGCTACGCGGTTGATCCTACGAGTCCCTTCACGGAGATGTCGAAGCAGAAGACGAGCGTTGATTACCTGCAGTTTCCCAACCAGACGCTCGACTACAAGGCAGGTGACTGTGACGATCTTTCCATCCTGTACTGCTCTCTCCTGGAGAGCGTGGGGATCAAGAGCGCCTTTCTCACCACGCCCGGCCACATCTTCGCCGCCGTCTCCCTCGACGCGGCGCCGGCCGAGGCGCGCCGGCAGTTCGCCATCTCGGACGATCTCATTGTCAGGGGCGAAGAAACGTGGCTCCCGGTTGAAATAACGGCCCTGAGCCACGGCTTCCTGGAGGCATGGCGTCTGGGCGCGAGTCTCTGGAAGGAACAGGAGCAGAAGGCGCAGGCACGGATGATCGTGCTCCGGGACGCCTGGCAGATATACGAACCGGTCGGCTTCACGGGAGAAACGCGCGCGCTCGTGATGC
>DATKLM010000042.1:0-32005 GCA_035542415.1 Spirochaetia bacterium | reverse complement strand
GTCACCGTGCCGCTGACTGATTCGGACCGGGCCAAGCTCCTTGGCGCGCACGGCATCCGGGTAGTCATCCTGGGCACCGGGGGAGTGGCGGCGACGGGCCGGATCCTCGTCGACACCGTGTCGATCCAGGCGTCTCCCTTCTGGGCCAACACTGCCGCTGCAGACCGCACTAAAGTCAGCGTGCAGGAAGTTCAAGAGCAGTTCTCTGCGAGCGACCCACAGGCGGGAAATCGCCTCCAAGATAAGTTTCCAGACAAACTCAAACAATTTCATCCCAACGGTGAAGAGCAGGACGTTCTGCAGGTGTCGTGGAGCGGAAGTCCGGCTGCATTCTCCGTGCAGGGGTTTACGACGCAGGGGACCGGCGGGATCAAGTACCAGACTGTTGTCGCTTACGTCAGAACGACGTCTTCGGGGGCAACGTACACATTCACCCTGCTGGATTCGCAGGGGCTCGGAGTGAAGTGGAATCTGCCCGATTCGGCATTCGGCGGGAATGCCTGGCACGAGATGAGAGTCTCCCGCATGGACAACTCGATCAAGATCGATGGAAACACCGTCGGCACTCCTGCACAGTACGACAGCTCGACGGGAGACATCACGCAACTCGTCGTGACCGTCAGCGGCGCCCCCCCGCCATCGACCGCCCCGCCCGCGAACGGCCTGTTTTTTATCGACGAGGTCTACTTCACCGATCCGCAGGGGTCCTTCGGAGCCGCGTTCACCGGCACGGTGAGCGCCCAGCTTCCCGGCACCCTGCTGTCGCTTGGCGGAGTGAACATCCTTTCCAACTTCACGATCCGCCAGGACCTGTCTGCCGTCTCGGCGGGCTTTGCGCCGCTGTATGGCACGCCGTCGGCGGCGGAAAACCTCTCCTCCCGCACCGAGGTGACCGCTGACGTGTTCGTCGCGCATGTGAACGCGGACGTGAAAGTGCGGGAGACCGCCGGGTCATGGCAGGTGTTCGGTGGCCACAAGGTCACGGTGCCCCTGGTGATCCTGCCCGTCGCAGCCACGGACGCTTTTTCCGTGGATGGAGCCGGCGGCTTCTCCCATGAGGATCGCGTGGACGTCGGCCCGGTCCTCGGCACGAGCCTTTCCGGAGACGCGCAATCCGGACTCGATCTCTCGACGAGCCTGCTCACTCAGAACTGGCTGGGCCATCTGACAATTGCCCCGGGAATACCGGTCACCCTGTCGAGCGACATCCAGCTGTCGCAGTCGCTCCTGGGCTACGTCCTCTCTTCTCAGAGCTACGGGCCCCAATGGGTGGAGACACTCGGTCTCCTGGCGCCCTGGGAAGGCGGCATTGACAACACGAGAACCGAGAAGCTCGGCGCGCAGATCACCGTTCCTCCGGAGCCGGTGGGGCTGACGATCGCCGCGGCGACCCAGGCGCTGCGGGCCGCGAACACGGGAGGATACAGCCTGACGCAGGAAAACGACCTGCAGATGTCCGCATCCGTGCTTTTCAAGCTCGGGGGCGGCGGATCGACGCTGAGCCTCGGGTACAAGAGGCTTCTTTCCGTCACGACGCTTCCGGCAGCCGGGCCGCGGTTCGTTGCGGAAGCGGATGAGCTGGCCTCGGTGCTGTCCCGGCAGGGATACCTTGTCAGCGCGATCCCTCTCTACGAGCTGTTTGCCGACAACAGCGGTACCATCCTCCCGGAATGGCAGGCCGAAAATGCCGTTCTCGGCTCCTACAATCCCGCCTTCACGATCGGGGTAACACGAAACTACGGGTCCCGACTCACAGACCTGCTGATTCCTTCCAGTGTCGACCTGTCCATCGGCCAGATATTCCGGATGGCGTCTTCCATTTCCCGGACCGATCTCTACATCACTGCCCAGACGACGTCACGCGCGGTGAATCTCTTCGGGAGGCTCGGCTCCAACCCCGTGTTCCCGATGATCACGGCGGACGAGTACAGTATCAACCTGGGCACGGCCCTTGCGGGCACCTCCAGCCAGACCCTGCGCTTCTCCGAGTGGACCGCGTCGGTGTACGCGAGCCTCACCGGGGAGAAGGATACCGGCTTTACGTTCTCCGACAGCTTCAGATGGGCCCAGGACCAGACGAGCTTCCTCGTCACCCTGACGAACCAGGTCCAGACCTACCTCGACTGGTCCATTCACCCGGACGGAGGCATCGACGTTCCCTACATCTCGAGCGTTCTGGGAAAGAACGCCTGGATCACCCACCGGGAAAGCGGCTCCTGTGCCATCAACTTCTTCGAGGACGCGAGCTACCATCCGGTGACCCTGCTGCTCGGACACGCCACGTCCCTCGTCTTCGCTGATCACGGCTCCGTCAGGGGCAGTGTCAATGTTGGAGCGGACACCGAGACAGCGCTCGCCGGCGGCCTGATCTGGCGCCTCGCCCTCAGCTTCGGAATCGAGGCGAAGTTGACATTCTAGAGGGCGGCGGGTAGTTTTGTCCCCGTGCCGGGGCTATACTTCATTTCGTCCTCAAGGAGGTCCTCCATGGCGGCGGTTCTCAGGCGTGGAGCTCTCGTCCTGGTCACTCTGTGCCTTTCCATCGCGCCGGCGTTCACTGAGGCAGCCGCCGGAGGAAATCCTGGAAGCGCTCCCGAAGGCCCGCGATTCGGCTTCAACCTCGGGCTCGGGATCGGGGTGCAGACGTACAACGAGCCCGGGCCGGTCACCTACCAGTCCATTTCACTGGCGCCCGAGTTCTCCTACGGCAAGCTCGGCGTCGGCCTGCTCCTTGCTCTGAACTTCACCGCTTCCGGCAACTCGTACGTCATCCGTCAAGCTGACTGGGTTCCCACGGACTTTCAGAACTTTCTCCAGATCTACCTCTCCAAGATCAGCTACATCCGCTGGGGGGTGAAGGGAGATCCGCTGTTCCTCAAGCTTGGCTCGTTCAACGACGTGACGCTCGGGGACGGCTTCATCATGGGGAACTACACGAACATGTACTTCCTTCCTCAGGACAGGCACTTCGGTTTCGAGGCGGACGTGGATGGTTCCCTGTTCGAGTTCCCCTACCTCGGGATGGAGACATTCATCGGGAACCTCGCAATCGCTGACGTGCTCGGCGGCCGGGTCTACGTCCGGCCCCTTGCAGGATCCGGAGTCCCCATCCTGTCGGGGATGGAAGTGGGAGGCACCCTCGTCGCGGATACGGCAACGTCGAACCCCGTGCAGCCTGCGGCTGTTCCGCCGTCCCAGCCGGTGGCCGTCTTCGGAGGGGACATCCGCGTGCCTCTGCTCTCCGTGAAGGACACGGCGACTCTCATCGCCTTCACGGACGTCGCCTCGATCCAGGCTATGAACATCGGAGGCGCGCTGGGCGTGGGCGGCCGACTCATCAACATCTTCACTTATGGGGCCCAGCTCCGCCTCATGCAGGCCAGCTTCATTCCGGACTATTTCGGCCCCCTGTACGACGTGACGCGGCAGGCAAGCTACAGCATCGTCCAGTCCGGCGTGACGGGGATCACCTTCGGCTACCTGGTGAGCGCCGGGACGTCCCTTCTGGGAGACAAGATCGTCTTCACGGTGAGCCTCGACGGTCCCTTCTCCACGCCGGCGAGCTCGCCCACGCAGATCTACCCGCACCTTCACGCGGTCTTCACGATCGCGGACGGCGCGCTGCCGGGTATCTCCTTGGACTTCAGCTACGACAAGCAGGCCATCTCGTCGTTCGCCGAGCTCGTCAGCGCGAATTACGCCGCGGTTGCGGCGCAGCTCAATTTCCGCACCGGGCCCGCGGTGATCTCCTTCGTGTACCAACTCTCCTACATGCCGGGGCAGGTGCAGAACCCGACGATCACGTCGGGGATCCAGAGCTCCATCGCGCTGTTCTAGAGAACGGAGGATGCCATGAAATCGAGATATGCGTTTGCGGCGGTCCTGGCGGGGCTCCTGGTCCTGCCGGGACTGCTGTTCGCCCAGGCGGCCCCCGCCACGGCGAAACCCGCGGCCATCTCCGTGACCCTGTCCTATCACGAAGACAACAGCGGGACGTTCAGGGTGATGGCGGACAGGACCACCGAGGTGACGGGCATCCAGGACGGGGACGAGCTGAAGCCGGGGTGGACCGTCGTTACCGGCGCCGGGGACGTTGCGGAGCTGAAAATCAATCACACGGGAACGATCATCAAGATATCCCAGAACACGAATTTCACCGTCCAGGGTCTGCGCACGCAGTCCGGCGGCCAGGACGTGTTCTCTCTCGGCGTCGGCAAGGCCCGCACCGTGGCGGGGCGCGCATCCGGCAAGGACCAGTACCAGATCAGGACGCAGTCAGCTGTGTGCGGGGTCCGCGGCTCCGATGTCGTGGTGGAGTTCCTCGAAGGAACAACCTCGAAGCTCTACACGCTCGAAGGCACGGGCTGGATGCAGGACATCCAGACCGGCAAGGAGCTGGAAGTATCGCAGGGCTTCATGGCAGATGCCCTGGCGCCGGCCTTCCAGCCCGTGCAGATCCCCAAGGATGTGCTCACCGGGCTGGAGCAGGAAATGACCTTCGTCCGCCTGGATCCCAACCAGGCCATCCAGCAGGAGAAGCAATACCTGCAGGAGCAGGAGCAGTCGCAGGCCCCCGCCCAGCAGAGTCCTCCTGCTCCTCAGCAGAACAGCTTCCTGGACAACGTCTTCACCGCCCTTCATGACATCGTGGGTTTCGAGATCGGCTCCATCACCATCGACGGGGTGACCTACGGCAAGGTGATCATCGAGCCGACCTTCACCTTCGGGAAGCTGAAGACCGCGCTCTACCTGCCCATCATCTACAAGCAGAACATGCTGGACCCGGGAGACTGGTATCACCCCCTTGGCAACGACGAGTGGAGCTTCGGGAGGGACCAGGGCGGGGACACGGGAAAGACCATCCAGGATATCGGCCGTGACCTGATTCTCAAGATCAAGTACATCGAGTACGGACGTCAGCGGGATCCGTTTTTCTTCAAGGCGGGGAACCTGGAGGACATCACGATCGGTCACGGGCTGATCATGCGCAACTATGCGAACGACGCGGATTTTCCGGCTGTGCGCCGTATCGGGCTCAACGTGGGGGCGGATCTTTCCGGGGGCGGATTCGAGGCGATGGTGAACGATGCCGCGGATCCGGACGTCGTGGGCGGGAGGCTGTACGTGCGCCCCATCCCGGGCTTCCGAGCTGCTCTAGGGGTCTCCGCGCTCGTGGACTTCAATCCCGCGCGCGACTTCCCCGGCGGCCCGGACTCCGTCGGCGCGCCGATCTTCATCAATCCGGGCGTGGATTTCGATCTGCCGTTCGTAGAGAGCGACGCTTTCGGCCTGATCTTCTTCACCGACGGCGCGGTCATGCTGCCGTATTTCCGGTCGAGCTACCTGTCCATCAAGCAGGGGCTCGTGATGAACGCGGTATACGACCCCTCGTCGAGCATGCCTGTCAAGAACTGGGGAGCTGCCGCGGGCTTTTTCGGCAATCTCTTCATCCCGGACTTTACCTGGCGGGTCGAATACCGGTATTTCACCGGAATCTTCCAGCCGCAGTTCTATGACTCCGGATACGAGCGTCTGCGGCCGCAGTACGTCGCCACGGCGGTGCAGTACCTGCTGAACACGGCCAATCCGGCGTTCAACATGTACCGGATGGGGATCTACGGGGAGGCGGGATTCAAGCTCAACCGGATCTTCAGCGTCCAGCTCGGGTATTTCTGGCCGTGGACCATCGACCCGGCGACGGGCCACGCCGGTCCGGACCCCGCCAACCCGGATCATTTCATCGCCAGCTTCGTGCTGAACAAGGGCGTCATTCCCGTGGTGAACATCTGGGGCTCCGTGTCCTACGAGCGGAGCAGTCTGTTCATCGGCAGCAATCTACCCTCGAACTTCAGTGACGCCATCCTCAGTCCGAGCACCGTCATCAGCGCCCGGGTCAACTACCCGGTCAGCGCCATCATGACGGCAAGCCTTATTTATACCACCGCGCCGGTGCGCAACCCGGACGGCACGCTCCATTACCCGTCCCCCACGAGCCTCCTGCCGGACATGGCGACGTCCCTCTCGATCGTGCTGGCTCTCGACCTGTAGCGTGGGGATGGCGATCTCTCCGCCCTCGTCCCGAAGGATACGGATCCTCCGGGACGAGGTTTCCCGAAAGATAGCGGCCGGCGAGGTGATCGACCGGCCGTTCTCCATTGTACGGGAGCTCCTCGACAACGCGATCGACGCCGGCGCCTCTGCCATTGAGGTATCCATCGAGGCGGGAGGCTTGGCGCGCGTCCGCGTTGTGGACGACGGTGCCGGCATGGCCCGGGAGGACCTCGCGCTGTGCTGGAGGCCCCACGCGACATCGAAGATCGAGTCGGAGAACGACCTGCTGCGCGTGTCCAGTCTCGGCTTCCGAGGCGAGGCGCTTTCGAGCATTGCCGTCTGCAGCAGGCTTTCCATCACGAGCAGCACCACGCCAGATGAGCCGGCGTTGCGGACGGAGGTCCTGGGAGGCTCGCTCCTCGGGATCCAGGAGGGCCCGGGAAAGAAAGGCACGGTCGTGGACGTCGCGGAGCTGTTCTACAACTTCCCGGCCCGCCGGAAGTTCCTGCGCAGCGTCTCCGCGGAATCCGCCCTGTGTCGCTCCGTGTTCCTCGACCGGGCGGTGGCCCATCCCGGCATCTCGTTTCGGCTTTTCGCGGATGGGGGGTTGAAGTTGTCTCTCCCCGCGGCTTCGCTGCTGGAGCGGATCGCCCTGGCCTACGGGCAGAAGCTGGACGCGCCGCTCCTCGCCGAATCGGCCGCGGAGGGAAGCGGGTTCCGCATCCGCATCGTCGCGGGACGGCCCGAGCTCAGGCGAAGGGACCGCAAGCTCATCCAGGTCTTTGTGAACCGGCGCCGGGTGGCGGAGTTCTCCCTGATGCAGGCCGTGGAGTACGGCTTCTCGGGGTACGTACCGGGGGGCTGGTACCCCGTGGCATTCGTGTTTGTGGAGATCGATCCCGGGCTGATCGATTTCAACATTCACCCGGCGAAGAAGGAAGTGCGGTTTCGAAATCTTGCCGACGTCCACGCCGGAGTAGTGAAGGCCGTGAGGGCTGCTCTTCCCGAGGCGGGGGTGTCCCGTGTAGAAAGCTCACCGTCATCTCCGGCGGCGCGGTTCGATTTTCCTGCGGAGACCGGAGGAGGGAGGGCATCCGCCGCGCCGCGGGCGCCGGGCTGGCCGGGGCAGACGTTTCCTTCCGCTCCCCCGCCCGAGGGAAGCTGGAAGGCTGCCGCGCCGGGCTCGGAGATCCGGTACCTGGGCCAGGTCTTCGGCGTCTTTCTCGTCTTCGAGCTGCCGCGGAAGCTTGTCATCCTGGACCAGCACGCTGCCCACGAGCGGATCATTTTCGAACGGCTGCGCGCCGGAGGGATTTCTTTCCAGGAGATGCTCTTCCCCCTTGCGTTCGATGCTTCGCCGGACGAGGAGAAGCGGATCGAGGAGAACCGGCAGGGCCTGCGCGAGCTGGGGATCGAAGTCCGCCGCGCCGGCACGCGCGCGTTCGAGGTGACGGCCCTTGCGCAGGACCTCGTGCCGCTGCCGGAAGAGACGCTGGTGGAGATGATCCGCTCCACCGGGGGCGAACAGTGGAGGAACGCGCTGCTCGCGCGAGCGGCGTGCAGCCTTGCCATCAAGGAAGGTGACACTGTTGACCCGGTGACGGCGCGCGAGCTGTGTGCCCAGGCCCTGCAGCTTCCCGTGCCGCGCTGCCCTCACGGACGGCCGATCTGGCACGAGCTCCCGGAGGAGATGCTGCGGCGGTTGGTCGACCGGCCTGTGGCGGATCGCGCGCAGCGCGATATCCGGTAGGGGTACCCTTCCGCGACAGGCGCCACGCTCGCTCTTTGTGAGCCGCCCTACTTCAGCTTGTCCAGGAGCTTCTGGGCCTCGTCCTTGACGTCCTGTTTCGGATTCTTTGCAAGCAGCTTTGTCAGGATGTCCTTGGCGTCGGAATTATTCCCTTCCTTGATGAGGATCCGTGAAAGGTTCAGGTATGCATCCCAGTAGCTCGGGTCGAGCTTGAGCACCGCGAGGAACGCGCTCTTGGCGTCGTTCGTCTGGCCCGTTTCCGAGTACGCAAGGCCGAGGTTGTACTGGGTGTCCCGGGAGCCCGGCTGGATGGACAGCGCGCGGGTGAGCTGCGTGATGCTGTCCTGGTACTGCTGCTTGTGCAGGTAGACGTTCCCGAGGTTGTTTCTCGCCTCGTAGGAGTCCGGGGCGATCTCGACGGCCGAGGTCAGGTAGGGGAGGGCCTGGTCCGGCATCCCCTTGCTGTCGTACAGCCCGCCAAGGTTGATGAGCGCCGGTGAGAACTTGGGGTCCTTCTTCACCGCCATGTCGTAGTACTTTGCGGCATCATCCGCGCTGCCGAGCTTATCCTGCGCGAGCCCGAGGATGTAGTCGTTCGCAGCGGAGTCCGGGTCCTTGTCCACGGCCTTCTGGGCAAACGGCAGTGCTTCCCGGGGCTTGCCGAGCTTGATCTTCACGGACGCCATGTTGTAGTTGCCGATGGCGCTGTCGGGGTCCAGCGCCAGCGCCTTGGTGAAAGAGCCTTCCGCGCTCGTGAAGTCCCCGCGCGTCATGTACGCGGCGCCCAGCTCACGGAGGTATCCCGGCTTGTCGGGAGCGTAGGCCGCGGCCTGCTTGAAGTTGTCCAGCGCGCCCGCGCTGTCGTTGCGGTCCCTCAGGAGGGTGCCGATCATATAGTACGCATCCGCAAGGTCCTTCTTGGTCGCAATCGCGGACTTGAATGCATCGATGGCGCGAAGCTTGTCGCCCATCTGGACCAGGCTCATTGCCCGGTTGAAGTGGGCGGAAGTGAAGTCCGGGCGCAGCTTCACGCAGCCGGCGAACGAATGCTCCGCGTCGGAAAAAAGGTGCGCGCGGTACTGGAGCTTCCCCAGGGCATACAGGGAATCGACGTCGTCCGGGTTGAGCCGGGAAGCTGTCTTGTATTCCCGCATCGCGTCGTCGGAGAGCTTGCGGCTGTCGTAGATCTCCCCGAGAGTCCGGTGGGGGAGCCAGAAGTCGGGGTTCTTTGCGATGGCCTTGTTGGACAGGTCAACGGCCTTCTGCACGCTGGCAGGGTCCGTCGGGTTTTCCCGGAGATTGGACAGCCCGGCGTAGGCCAGCGCGTTCGCGTTGTCGGGATCCAGCGCAACAGCCTCCTCGAAGCTCTTGCGCGCGTCGCCGTAGCGGCCGGCGTTGAACTGGCTTGCCCCCTTCTCCAGAAGATCCTGGACCTTCTTCTGGCGCTCAGCCTCGGCCTTCTGACGCGCCTTCTCAGCCGCGGTGGCCGCGTTCTCCGTGGGCGGTTTTTCCACGGGCGGCTGCTGCTGGATCACGATCTTCTGCTGCTGGTTCCGCAGCTTGTCTCCCAGCTCGTTGAGACCCGCCCGCAGCTGCTCCTGCTGCGCCAGAAGAGCGTTGAGCTGCTGCCGGCGCGCCGCTTCGTCGGACGCCTTCTTCCTGGCAAGCACGTCGTCCAGCGCCTTCTTCACCCGCGGATCGTCGATGTCGAGGGTGTTGAGGATCTTGAGCGCCTCCTCGTATTCCCCCTTGCCGGCGTAGTAGTCCGCCTGCTTGAGGCTCGTGGCGACTCGCCCCGCCTGGGCGGCGTGGCTCAGCGTGATCCCCAGCCAGGCTCCCCCGGCCGCAAGGACACACCCTCCGATGATCAGGCCGATCAGGAGGCCTTTCGATCGGCGCTTTCCTGTCCCGCTGGCGCGGTCCGAGCCGCGGCCCTTCTGTGATGTGGGCATGGTTTCCTCAGTCCTTGATGTCGACGTCGACCGGGTCGTTCTTCCCCTTGATCGACTCTACGGAAAGGTTCTTCGTGTCGTCCCCGGCATTCGTAAGGCTGTTCAGCACGTCGTTCATGAGCGCCTTCTGCCGGGCAGCCTCGTCCGCAAGCTGCTTCTGCCTCGCGTCCTGCATCTGGCGGATCAGCCGGATGATCTCTTCGATCTTCGGGCGCTGGGGATCCTGGGGCCGGAGCTGGAGGAAGATGAGGTAGTCGGAGACCGTCCCGTCCCAGTTCTGCAGCTGGAGCCTGGCGTTGGCCCGGTTGAGGTATCCGCTGGCCAGCTCCTTGTTCGCGGTGAGAGCCTCGCTATAGGCCTGGTCGGCCAGGCTGTATTCCTTTCGCGCAAACAGGTCGTTCCCGATGTTGTAGAACATCAGGTCCTTGTAGGTGTTGGCTACCGCCGTTCCGCGCTTGAGGATGGCGAGCGCCTTGTCGACGTCTCCAAGCTGCTGGTAGATGATGCCGAGGTAGAGGTAGATCTTCTCGTTGGACGGGTCGTCGCTGAGGGCGCTTTCCAGGAGGGGCGCAGCGTCCTTCGGCTGGTTGCGGATGAAAAGCGCTTCCCCCTTTTCCAGGAAGCTCGACGCGCTGAACGCCGGAAGCCCCGTCATCAGCGCGAGGAAAAGCAATCCTGCTCGTTTCACCATTTCATCAACCCCTTCTAGTATACCCCGCGGCGGCCGGCTCCGCACAGGAGCAGCAGCTCCTGCGGCCGGCCGCGCGCTGCTCGGCCCTCACTCCTAATCGTCGGCACGCCGCGCGGGACCTTGATCAGCGCTGCCGCGGAGGCCCCGATTGAAGCGGGCTATTCGTTTCGCTATATTGAAATGCACGGCCATGAAGGTTCTTTGCATCGCTGACCACGTCGATCCGCTGATCTACAGCGCCGCGCTGAAGAGCAGGTTCGCCGACGTGGACGTCGTGCTGAGCGCCGGGGACCTGGCCCTCGAATACTACGATTTCATCGTCAGTACGTTGAACAAGCCGCTGCTCTTCGTCTTTGGGAACCATCACCTGGAGGGCAGGTCGACGCTCAGCCGCGACCCGTTCGAGGATCGCGTGCCCTGGTGGCAGAGGGGAGTGGGCGCCACGTGCCTGGAGGGCCGCGTGGTCCGGGTCAAGGGACTGATCATTGCCGGGCTGGGAGGAAGCATCTGGTACAACGGCGGGGACAACCAATACACGGACTTCGCGATGTTCTTCTCCGTCCTGAGGCTTCTTCCCGGCATGCTGTGGCACCGCGTCTTTCACGGGAGGTTTCTCGACGTTCTTCTCACCCATTCGCCTCCCTATGGGATCAACGATCTCCCGGACGCCTGCCACACGGGGTTCCGCGTCTTCCTCTGGTTCATGAGGCGCTTCCATCCCCGCTACCTCGTGCACGGCCACGTGCACCTGTACGACCGCAACGCCGCGCGCGAGGTGAGGTATGGTTCAACGACGGTCATCAACGCGTATGACCACACGCTGCTGAAGATGGAGACAGCCTCGTGAGCAACAGCATGTACAGCTCCATGACCCGCAGCGACTTCGGCCGGGCGCGGATGAGGGAGTCAGTCGGCCGCATCCTTGCCCTCCTCAAGGCGCAGAAGGACGAGATGCTGTCCCTCGGGGACGTGAGGTCCCTCGTGCGCCCGGAATCGGAGACCTACCGGGGGCTGCAGACCGTTCCCATCGACAGGATCGTCGGGAGCGAGGGGCGCTATCGCGACTTCAACCGGGCATTCCTCCCCCGGCACGACAAGCTCATGCGCCGGTGGATGAGCGTGGACGAGGCCCACTACCGCAACGTCATCCTCCCGCCCATCAAGCTGTTCGAGATCGGGGGCGCCTACTTCGTTCGTGACGGGAACCATCGCGTCTCCGTGGCGAAGGCCCAGGGCGCCGAGTTCATCGACGCGGAAGTGATCTCTCTCTCCTCGGAGATCGCGCTCGCGCCGGACATGGGCCGGGAGCAGATCAAGCGCGCCGTGATAGAGTTCGAAAAGCAGCGCTTCTTTGATGCGACGAAGCTCGACCGGCTCCGTCCCGACTGCGGGATGGAGTTCACCGAGGTCGGCCGCTACGACGAAGTCCTCGCTCACATCCGCGAGCACAAGTGGTACCTGAACCTCTCCAAGACGGAGGAGATCCCTTTCGAGAATGCCGCGGTTTCCTGGTACGACACGGTCTACGCGCCGGTCGTTTCGATCATCCGGGAAACAGGGCTCATCTCCCGGTTTTCGGGCGTCACGGAGGCGGATCTGTACGTCTTCATTGGCAAGCACTGGGGGGAGATGAACGCGCGCTACGGCCCGCTGTTCACGCTGGAAGAGGCCGCGGAGGACTTCATGAGGGCATGGCGCGCGTCGCGCCTGCGGCGGGGAGCGGGGGCCCTTGCGGCGTGGATCGGCGGACTGTTCAGGCCAAGGGCCAATCGCGCGAAGCGCGATGTTCAATCGCCTTCGACGAAAGACAGGTAGTCCTTTTCAGGCAGGAGCGACGCGAGCTCCGCGGGATCCGACATCTCCAGGTCGAACAGCCAGCCGTCTCCGAGCGGGTCGCGGTTGATAAGCCCGCAGTTCTCGTCGCTCGCCAGGATGGAGTTCACTCCAATGACGGTGCCGGAGACCGGCGCATAGATCTCGCTGGATGTCTTGAGGGAGTCCACCGTGCACGCCGTCTCCCCGTGCCGCACCTGCTTGCCCACCCGGGGGAGCTCCACGTAGGCGATGTCGCCGAGCTCGGCCTGGGCGAATTCCGAGATCCCGACGCGCGCCCGGGTTCCCGAGACGACCACCCAGGCGTGATCTTTTGTGTACAGACGGGTGCTTGCCGCGCTCGTGGGAGTCATCAGTCCAGGAGGGGATTGCCGCCGCCGGATGAAGGCGTTGTCTGTCCGCCGGACGGAACGTCAACGGGCGGCGGGTTCGCGTCGATTCCTCCGCCGATGTTCGTGTCGATAAGAGATCTGCGGAGGTTCTGCTCGATCGTGTCCGTCCGGTTGGCGTTGTACTCGTCAATCTCGTCGAACGCCTTGGGTTCCGTGCCGGCGAGGAAGATCTCCTTGATCGTCTTCTTCGTGTAGGCGGTGGGGAGAAGCCCCGAGGTTGCGCTCACCTCGACGCTGACGAGACCTGTCTCGGGCCGGTCGAAGAGCTTCACCGGAAGGCCCTTGTGGATCTCCTTCATGTACTTCGCCCACGTGGGACCGGCGATTGCCGCCCCGGTGAGCTCCGTGCCGAGAGATCGGTTGCCCTGGTCGAATCCATACCAGATTGCCGTCGTGACGTAGGGAGAGAAGCCGACGGTCCAGGCATCCGACCAGTTCTGCGTCGTGCCCGTCTTGGCGGCGAACGGCTGGCCTTTGTCGTTCCAGATGTCCAGGGTGGAGGCAACGCCGCCGAGGGTCCCTTCCTTGATCGTGCTCTGGAGGATGCTCGTCATGATGTACGCGGTCTGCGGGCTCATGATCTGCGCCGCCTCCCCCTTGCGGCTCTCCTGCGCAAGAAGCTCCTTTGCCGGCTCGAGGATGATCTTCCCGTTCCTGTCCTCGATGTACCGGATAGCCACCGGCACGACCTCACGTCCCCCATTGGCGAACACGGAGAACGCGCGGGCCATCTGCAGCGGGGAGACGGTGATGATCCCGAGGCCCAGGGGGTAGTAGCGGGGGAACGTCTTCTCGATTTCCGCGGGATCCGTGATTCCCAGCATCCGGCTCGCCCGGCCGATAGCGGCGTCGAAGCCGATGCCGTCGAGGATCTTGAGCGACGGGACGTTCATGGACTCCGCCAGCGCGTCCCGCAGGAGAACGCGCCCGTGCCAGACCCCCTTGTAGTTCAGCGGCTCGTAGATGGTGCCATCGGGGTTCGTGAAGACCACCGGCGCGTCCAGAATCATCGTTGCCGGAGTGAACTTCCGCGAATCGATGGCCGCGGAGTAGTACAGGGGCTTGAACGCGGATCCCGGCTCCACCTTCGCCATCGTGGCCCGGTTGAACTGGTCCACACCGAACTCCTTGCCTCCCACCATGGCAAGGATGTAGCCGGTGCGGGCGTCGATGCTGATGAGGGCTCCCTGGACCTGCGTCCGTCGGGTGACGTTGAGCTCGGACTCGTTTCCCGCGGTAATGACGTCCTGCGGTCTCTGCAGGGAGAACATGGAGGAGACGAGCTCGGCAACGGGATTGACCATGTTCGCGTACTGCCGCTTCGCGTTGCCGGAGGCGTTGCGGTTGCGGTACATCAGGTCGTCGATGTTGTACGACAGGCCCAGCATGTCGATCATGGGCAGGAACTGGGCGTTGGAGAAGTTGATCCGGTTGTTCGCTAGGGCGAGATAGCGGCTGTTGACGTCCTCGATGTCGGCCTTCATCCGCGCGTCCGCCGCTTTCTGGTAATCCAGGTTGAGCGTCGTGTGAACGACGAGGCCGTCGGTGAGGATGTCGTAGGAGCCGAACAGCATCTCGTCGAGCTGGTTGCGGATGTACTCGCTGAAGTAGGGCGCCTTGTCTTCCCGCTCGAAGTACGCCGTGGTATTGGGCCGGGTGTAGTCGTACTTGGACCAGTAGTCGGCGAAGGACGAGTCCGCCTCGGCTTTCGTGACGTAGCCGAGCCTCACCATCTGGTCCAGGATCTCGCTCTGGAGCCTGCGCGCGCGCTGGGGGTTCTTGATGGGGGAATAGAGGCCGGGCTTGGCGAGCTGGATGACGAGCATGACCGATTCCGCAAGCGTGTCCTCCTGGACGGGGTGCTTGAAGAAGAACTTGCTCGCCGCCTGGACGCCCTGCGTGTTGTGACCGAACGGCATCTCGTTGAGGTACATCTCCAGGATTTCCTGCTTGGTGTACCGGCGCTCCATCTGGATTGCCCACCACAGCTCCACGAGCTTGCGTCGGATGGAGATGTCCGAGCGGTTGGCATAGAGCCGCCCGGCGAGCTGCTGCGTCAGCGTACTTGCCCCGGAAACGTACTGCCCGGTCACGATCTTGAACACGGCCCGTCCAAGGCCGCGGAAGCTGAACCCGTGGTGGGAATAGAAGTTGCGATCCTCACGGGTGAGGAGCGCGTCAATGAGGTGCTGGGGGACCTGATCGATGGTGACGAGCTCCCGGTTCTGGTCTCCGAAGAATTCCGTGATCTCCCGGTCGTTGATGTCGAGAATCCGCGTGGGCAGGGCCGGCCGGTGGTCTCCGAACTGCTCCCGGACGGAGATGTTTCGCGTGGCTGCCAGGGCGAGGCCCAGGGAGACTCCGAGGACGATTGCGACCGCGAAGGAGACGATCAGAAGTACCTCGAACAGGGATCTCTTGCGCGGGATGTGACGCACGAATCAAGAATAGAAAGCGGGGAAACCTTTGTCAATTGGAGCGGGGCGCCGGGCTCCGCGCCGGATTCCGCGCGCCCGCCCGAAAGAAAAAAAGAGGCCGACCCCCGAAGGAGCCGGCCTGCCTGGTGTGGTGTCTTCCAATATAGTAAACTGGGAGGGGAACTATATCTTGGACACCAACACCTTTAATATCGTCTTCAGACCTCCGTAAACTTTAGTCCTTTCTCCTTGCCAGCAGCGGATACGGGTCCGTCACGCTCCCCTTTCTCCTGACTTCGAAGTGGAGATGGGGACCTGTCGCGCGGCCCGTGTGACCGACATTCCCGATCACGAAGCCCGCCGATACCCTCATCCCTATAGTAACACGAACGCGAGAGAGGTGTCCATAGACGGTCTGATAGCCGCCCGGGTGCGTGACGAGGACATAATTGCCCAGGACGTCGCTCACCCCCGCCTCGTCGACCACCCCGTCACGAGCCGCCAGCACCTCTGTACCCTCCGCGGCGCCGACATCGACGCCCGTGTGGAACTCGGTCTTGCCCGTAAAGGGGTCCTGCCGGTTGCCGAAAAGGGACGTGATCTTGCCGCGGGCAATCGGAAACTCGAACAGGACGCCGAGGAAGTACGCCCGCTCGACCGGTGAGAGCTGCTGGCCGGGGAAAAAGAGCACCGGCACCTTCCGACCCTCGCGTGTCAGCACGAGATGGGACGGCTGGATGCCTTCCGCGGTCCTCGTGGAAAGCACCATATCCTCCAGGGAAGAGCGGGGAGGGTCGTTCACGAACAGACCCGGCTGGCTTGCAACGAGGAGGTGCGGGCGGGCGTTGAATGCCGAGGTGCCGCCGGCACCGTTCAGGGTCGCAAGGGTATCATACGGGAGGCCGAGCCGGGCGCTAAGGGAGAATAGATCCTCGTCCGGGCGCTTCTGGTATTCGAAGATGCTCAGGGGCGGGACCGCATCGGTCTCCCGTGCCTTCGCCGCGCGGTAGTAGTCCTCCAGCGCTGCCTGGTGCTGGACGAAAAGGGAGTCGTCCGCGCTCAGCACGCGGATGACCGGATAGTCGGCCGCGGGCGCCAGCGCGGGCGCCACCATGGCGAGTGCAAGGACGAAGACTGCGGTCAGGCGGGGCGTGTTCACCTGTCTTTATCTTCGGCAAGCGGGCACACGTGCGCTAGGCTTTTGTGGCCTTTCGGGCCATGCCGAGCAGGATCAGGAGACCGAGCCAGATAACGACGAGCGGCACAGCGAACAGCCAGATTCCATGGAAGAAAAGGAGGACGCCCACGTACAGCCCGCAGATGAAAACGACTGCCTGCGCCACCGCAATCAGCGCGGACAGCGACGCGCGTCCCGGGCGCCGCCCATGGCGGGGAATCCTTCTGGCGCGGGAGGCTCCCCGGACGAGGAGGAATGCGATGCCCACGAGCACCGCGGCAAGGGCAAAGATCGTGTACGGTCCTCGCGCCGCGGTGGCAAAGAACCACAAGGGCCAGGCAATGGCCGCGCCGGCCGCAGCGCTGCCCAGTACGAGCAGGAGAAAGAACGCAATCTTCCTTCCAGCCTCGCGCCAAGAGGCGAAAACCGACCGCAGAAGCCTGCTCATGGCGAACCTGTCTGAGCCAGCAAGGCGCGGTACCTCTGGGCGTCCGCCGTCAGCCCGAGACTGTCCGCCGTCTCCGCCAGGTCACCGAGGGCCTTCCGCATCTCTCCCTTCATCCCGAGGGCGGAAAAGACAAGGTAGGAGCGCTGGAAGTAGTCGTAGGCGACAGATCCGTCGCCCCGCTTTCGCGCAATCAGGCCAAGGGCCCGCAGGTCCTGCGCGATGCCGGGGGAGTTTTCGATCTTCTTGTCGAGATCCAGGGCGGCCTGCGCGTTGCGCGCTGCTGCCGGATAGTCTTCCTGCTTCGAGTGCACCGAAGCGATCATGTAGTAGTCAGCCGCGGCCTGCCAGGAGAGCCGGGCAGCCAGATTGAGCTGGAGAGACCTGTTCAGCGATTCGAGCGCTTTCGAATAGTCGCCTGCAGCCTTGTACGCCACTCCCAGATCGTGGTAGAGCACGCCCCTTTGCTCCGGAGTCAGTGTTCCTGGTGGAGGAGCCGCCGCACCGGGTGGTCCCTGTGCCGGGGCCGCAGCCGGGCCCGTGGCCGCACCGGCGCCCGACGCTGCCAGGGTGTCCTGGAAGATCTCCAGCGCCTTCTGATTCTCGCGCTTCCGCAGATACAGCTCTCCCAGGGAGATCGAGGAATCGATGAACAGCGGCGTGCTCAGCGCGCGGGCCCGCTCCCGGGCTCGGGTGAACATGACTGCCGCCTCGTCCACACGGTCCGTCGCCAGGTAGACCTGCCCGATGGAGACCGTGCATTTGAGCGCCCCGTTGACGTCGTCCACCGACGTGTAGCCGTTCAGCGCCTGGGAGAAGAACTGGAGCGCCAGATCGTACCGCCCCTGGCGGAAATAGCTCTCACCGGCGACGGCGAGCTGGGAGGCCTCCTTCTTCACGTCCGTCACGGTGTCGGTTCGGGGCGGGGCCGAAGAGCAGGAGACGATCACGAGCGCGCAGGAAAGGAGAAGCGTCGACGCAGGGCGCAGGAGGGGGGTGCTCATCAGAAGTCCTCGTCCCGGTATCCTTTCAGCATTCCGGGCGGGGGAACGGGCGCCGGAACTCCGCCGCGGAGGAGCGGGTTGTTCTTCACGGCCTCCAGGACATCCTTCCCTTCATCCAGCGCGTTGTTGCCCTTTTCGAGCACGCTGGAGATCTGCGGTCGTGTGCCGTTCACGAACTCCATGAAGCTCTTCAGCTGGGCCACGATCTCGTCGGCGTTCCTGATCGTGTTTTCCACCTGGTCGTAGAGCTTGTTCTGATCATTCAGGAACGTATCCATGGACCCCTTGGGATCCAGCAGCCGCTTTGCGAGTCCCTGGGTGTTCTTCAGGTCCGCGGTCATGTCCTTGACGTTCCGGGAGATGGCGTCCAGGTTCGTGGAGAGGTCTCCGATCACGCCGCTGGTCTTGGCAGTGATCTCTTCGAGATTGGCGGAGACCACGGTGAGCCGGTCCAGGAGAGTGTTGACCTTGACGTTCACGTCGTCGATTGCCCTGTTGACCTTCTGCGGCGTCGCCGAGACTCCCATGACCATGTCGCCGAGCGGCCCCCCGCGGCCGCTGAGCGCCAGGTCCAGGGTGCCGGCCATGTGGCGGATCTCCGTGATCGTTGAGCGCGTCTCGTCCAGGATCGGGTTGAGCTTGGAAATCACGGACCCGAGGACGTCCTCTCCCTTGGGGATGTCGACCAGGCCGTCCTCCACGTTCCGGCGGCCTTCCTCCGAGTCGAGGGACGGAATGAACGACCCCTCGGGAAGGGGAGGACCGCGGTCCTTTCCGGCGTGGAACTTCAGCGACACGCCGAGCCCGATCGGGCTCGTGGCAAGCTCAAGGACGGAATGCCGGTGCACGCGGTCGTAGTAGGTGTCCTGCACGGAAAAAACGACGTCAACCTCGTTGCGGGGGTTCAGCGTGATCCGGCCAATCTTCCCGATCTCGAAACCCTTGAGCGTGATGGGCATGCCCGTAGACAGCCCGTCAGCCGAGGCGAAGCGGCTGGCGAAGTAGTAGTTGCGGGCGAACCAGTGCTGGTTGATCCCGATGGACACGAGGATCGCCCCGACGCCCAGGATGGCGAGGAGGACGAACGCGCCGACGACCTGCTCGGCGAAGCGGATCCGCAGCTTCATACGTCCTCCCCATCGGCATCAAGCAGGGCGAGGAGGTCCGTGTCGTAGGAGGCGATCTCTCCCAGAACCTCCGCCAGGATCTGCCGCGAGCGCTCGTCCCGGGTGCGCTTGACGGTGTCGAAGTCTCCGGTCTCCCGCACTTCCCCCGCGTCCAGGATGACGAGCCGGTCCGCCAGGGTCGTGGTGAGCCGCGGATCGTGGGTTACGGCTATGATGGCGCAGCCGCGCGCCTTGGCGTCGCTGATCATCTGGGCCACTCTCTCTTCCATGGTATGGTCGATGGAGAGCGTCGGTTCGTCCATGAACAGGAGCGACGGTTCCGTGATGAGGGCCCGGGAGATCGATGCGATCTTCTTTTCTCCCCCGGCCAGCTGGGCCGGCCTCTGGTACGCCTCGCCGGCGAGGCCGACGCGCTCCAGGGCCCGCGCGACCCGCCGCGCCACCTCGCGCTGGTCCAGCTGGGGGAAGTGGACTTCCAGGGGGAGGGCCAGGTTCTCGAAGAGCGTCTTGTTCTCCCAGAGCGCGCCGTCCTGGAAGACGAAGCCGCTGGCCTTGCGCAGCTCCCGCATCCCGTTTTCCGACAGCTGGAACATGTCCTTTCCGCGGAAGAACACCTTGCCGCCGTCCGGCGGGATGAGCCCGGCCGCCGTCTTGATCAGCGTGCTCTTCCCGCTGCCCGACGGCCCCATGATCACGGTGCTTTTCCCTTCGGGAAACGATACGCTCACGCCTCGAAGGACGCTGCGGCCGCCGAGCGTCACCGTGACGTCCTTCATCTCGACCAGCTCTTCCATGCCTTTTCCGCTGCTCATGTGTAATACACGACGGTGATCAGGGCATCGGCGATGAGACAGAGCACGAAGCCCTGCCCGACCGCGCGGATGGCGGCGCGCGGGATCTCCGTGACGGACACCCCCACCTTGAAGCCCTGGAAAGTCGCGACCACGGATATGATAACCCCGAATACGAGGCTCTTCACAAGCGTGGAGATGATGTCCCGCAGCTGCAGCGCGCGCAGAAGGGCGCTGAAATACTCGAACAGCGGAACCGGCTTGACGATCTGGGAGACGAGGTACGATCCGAAGAGGCCGAAGAAGTTGAAGTAGATCGTGAGGGCAATGACGGAGATCGTCACCCCGAGGACGCGGGGAACGACGAGGTAGGCGATGGGGTTGATGCCCACGGAGACGTAGGCCTCGATCTCGTGGGACACCACCATGTTGCCCAGCTCCGTGGCGATGGCCGTGCCGGATCGGGCGGCAATGATGAACGCGGTGAGGAGCGGGCCGAGCTCCCGGGTGATCACGACGATCAGGATGGACGGCACAAGGCTGCTCTGGCCGAACCGGGGCAGGATCGATCCGCCCTCCACGATGATCACCGCGCCGATGGAAAGGGCCATGAGGGAGACCACGCTGAGGGCCTCCACGCCGGTGAACAGGATCTGCAGGACGAGCACGCGGAAGGCGACCTGCTTCCGGCGCACGAAGAAGACCGTTTCACGGAGGACCTGGAAGAAAAAGCCCAGCGCGTAGCCATAGTCCCGCGCCTTGCGTACCGCCCACCGCCCCAGAGCCGCGACCATCGGCGCGAGTATAGATCACCGCTTCGGGAGATGCAACGGAATCGAGGAGAGAAACTCGTCCGGGATGGCGCGCCCGAGCGCCGTGAATCCCAGCATGCGGTGCGGCATGTGCTCACCGTGGAAGTCCGAGCCCCCCGTCACCACCATGCCGAGAGATCGGGCGAGCTTCTCGAATTTGCGGCATTCTGAAAGCGTCTGGTTGGGGTGCCAGGCCTCGATGCCCGTCACGCCGCGGTCCCGGCACAGGGAGAGGAAGACGCGCAGAGCCGGACCTCTCAGCCCGAGGGAAACCGGATGCGCGATCACCGAAATGCCCCCGGCCTGTCGGATGAGCCGGGCGGCCTCCTCCAGGGGGAGGCAGGTGCGCGCCTCGTAGTAGGGCTGGCCCTTGCCGATGAACCGCGAGAATGCCGCGTCCAGGGAGCCCACCACTTTCTTGCGCACCAGGACCCGGGCAAAGTGGGCGCGGCTGACGACCTTTCCGCCCGCGGTCTCCGTCAGCTCGTCCATGGAGATGGGAATGCCGCCGCGCTGAAACCGGTCCACCATGCGGAGATTGCGGGCATGGCGCTCCTCCCTCAAGCGGACAAGCGCTCCCTCCAGGTCAGCGCGCCGGTCGGAGAGACCGAGACCGAGGAGATGGAACTCTCCATGCTCCACCGAGATCTCGATTTCCACCCCGGCAATGAAGCGCAGACCGGTGCCGGCCGCACTCTCACGCGCCTGTTCGACGCCGTCCAGCGTGTCGTGGTCCGTGAGCGCCAGGGCCGACAGCCCCGCCGCGAGCGCGAGCTCGATGAGCCTCCGCGGCGTGCAGGAGCCGTCAGACGCCGTGGAGTGCGTGTGCAGGTCGATCATGACGCGACAGCGCCCGCGAGGGTGTCGATCATTTGACATGAATATAACTCATCGCGTACTCTCGATCCATGGACCCGACGTTTTCCGCCCCGCGCGGGGTGGGGGGCGAATACGTGCCGCCGTCGGACAAGTCGATCACGCACAGGTCCTTGATGCTCGGCGCTCTCTGCTCGGGCACGAGCCGCATCTCGCGCCCGCTCATGACCGGAGATTGCGTATCCACGCGCCGCTGCCTGGAGCGGCTTGGCTGCGTCTTCGAGACGGAGGGATCGGGCGCCGTTGTCGTGCGCGGCGTGGGAGTCCGCGGATTCCGGGAGCCGCGCGGAGTCCTGGACGCGGAGAACTCCGGAACCACCACCCGCCTTCTGGCCGGGCTCCTCGCGGGGCTCCCGCTCTTTGCCGTCCTCACCGGTGATGATTCTCTGCTCGGAAGGCCCATGGGAAGGGTGGTCGAGCCCCTGCGCCAGATGGGCGCGCGGATCGAGGCGAGGGACGGGGGCAGGTTCGCGCCCCTCGCGTTCCTGCCGGGGGACGGGAACCTGCGGCCGCTGTCCTGCTCTCTTGCCGTGCCCAGCGCCCAGGTGAAGAGCTCCCTCATGCTCGCTGCCCTCCGCGCGGAGGGCCCGTCCCGAATCGGGGGGAAGATCCATTCGCGCGACCACACGGAACGGATGCTCCGCGCCCTCGGCGTGGGGCTGGAGACGGGGCGGGAAGAAATCGTCATTTCCCCGGCGCCGCAGCTTTCGCCGTTCGAGACGACCGTCCCCGGCGACATCTCGTCTGCCGCTTTCTTCATTGCCGCCGCGCTCATCTCGGGCCGGGAGATCCTGGTGAAGGGATGCGGCGTCAACCCCACGCGGATCGGCTTCCTCAGTGCCGTGAAGAGGATGGGCGCGGTCGTGGACGTCCGTGAGGAACAGTCCGCGCTGGGAGAGCCGGTCGGCTCGATCAAGGTACGGGGCGGCTCCCTGTCAGGCACCCGGATTGAAGCGGAGGAAGTGCCCGAGCTGATCGATGAGATCCCGCTCCTTGCCGTGCTCGGCATGTTCGCCAAGGGCGTTACGGTGGTCCGCGGCGCGGAGGAGCTGAGGGTCAAGGAAAGCGACCGTCTCGCGATGATCGGGCGGATGGCGGAGAGCCTCGGGGCGCGGATCGAGCTTGCGCCGGACGGCTTCAGCGTTGAGGGCCCGCAGAAGCTGCGCCCCGGCGTCGTGGATCCGCACGAGGACCACCGCATCGCGATGGCCGCGGCCGTTGCCGCGTGCGGAATCCCCGGCCAGGTCACCGTGAAGGGGTTCGAGTGCGCTGCAGTCTCGTATCCTGACTTCGTCGCGGATTATCGGGCGCTCGGCGGGGCTGTCGCGTGAGAGATCCGCTCTCCTTCAGCATAGGAGGGGCAAGAACAGAGGTCGTGTTCCATGCCCTGGACCCCTCCACGGTTTCCCTCTGCGTCCTGGACGAAAATACGAGACCGCTGTTCAGGACCAGCTCCCCGAGCATTGTTCTTCCCCCGGGAGAGACCGCCAAGACGTGGCAGACCGCGCAGTCCATCCTGGAGCGTGGAGTCTCCCTTGGCCTTGGCAGGGACGCGGTGATGGCTGGTATCGGCGGAGGCGTCATCTGCGACGTAACGTCATTCGCCGCATCGCTGTACATGCGGGGCTGCGGCCTTGTCCTCCAGCCAACCACGCTTCTCGCCATGGTGGACGCATCCCTCGGCGGCAAGACGGGGGTCGACTTCATGGGGTACAAGAACCTCGTCGGCACGTTCTACCCCGCCTCGCGCATTCACGTGGACGTCTCGGTCCTCCGCGGTCTGCCGGAGCGAGAGTACATTTCGGGCCTCGCGGAGGTGATCAAGACAGCGGTGATCGGTGACGAGCAGCTCCTGGAGTTGCTGGAGACGTCCCGTTCCGAGGTTCTCTCCCGCAGCGCACCGGTCCTGGAGGAGGTGATCTCGCGGAGCCTCGCCGTGAAAGGCCGCATCGTGGAGGAGGACCCTCGGGAGCACGGACGGCGCGCGGTGCTGAACCTCGGCCACACGTTCGGCCACGCCCTGGAGAGCGCCACGGGCTTCTCCGGATGGACCCATGGAGAGGCCGTGGCATGGGGGATCGGCCGCGCTCTTGCCGCCGGGGCGATCCTGGGCGTGACGCCCCCGGCATTCCGCTCACGCGTGGAGTCGCTCCTGCGCTCCTTCGGTTTCCGCCTGAAGGCGGAGGCCCGCTACCAGGACCTGGCCGCCGCGTTGGAGCGGGACAAGAAGCGCCGCGACGGGAAGACACGGATCGTCGTGCCGCGCGGGCCGTCGGACGTCATCCTCTGCGAGGCCGGCGCCAGCGAGCTTGCCGCGGCGCTCGAGGAAAAGCCATGAAAATCGACAAGGGCACCTACGACAGACACGTTCGCCTCTTCAACGCGGGGGACGTGATTTTCCGTGAGAACGAGGAAGGCAGCGAGATGTTCGTCATCGTCGAGGGACGGGTGGAGATCCGCAAGGCAACGGGCCCATCGACGAGCAAGACGCTGACCGTGCTTCAGAAAGGGGACATGTTCGGCGAGATGGCGATCATCGAGAAGATGCCCCGCTCCGCCACTGCCGTTGCCCTGCAGCCCACGAGGCTGCTCGTCCTGAACGAGAAGCTCTACGAAGCGACGGTGGGCACGAATCCTGACTTCGCGCGCAAGATGAACCGGGTTCTCTCCGAGCGCATCCGAAGGGCGAACGCCATCATCCAGAACATCATGTCGACGAACCGGCAGAACCAGCTGTGGACCGGCCTCGCCCAGTACGCGCAGGAGCACGGCGTGGCCACGTACAAGGGCAGCCGGGTGAGCGTCGCGGAGTTCACGCAGTGGGCGCAGGAGCATCTCGGGATGAGCGAAAAGGAAGTCCAGGCCCTTCTCGCGCAGTTCCTCAAGAGGGAAGTGATCGCCTATTCCGCGCGAGGAAAGGAAGAGATCCTCATCGCGCCCAAGGCAGGGGAAGTCCTGCCGGAGGGATGAGCACCTTGCGCGCGTCCTTTGAACGCGCCCGTCTTGCCCGCGCGCCGTGAGGCGAGTACACTATACACGGAAGAGAGGGCACGGCCATCCTCACACCGGGCAAGAAGGGCGCTCGCCCCGAGCGCTTCGAACAGGAAGTTGCCGCTTTCGTTCGCACGATCCCCGTCCTTCTTCCGCGCGACATCGAGCAGCACATCGCCTCCTGCGGGTACGTCGGGCAGACGAAGGCGGTCCGCGCCATCGCCCTGGGCGCCTACCGGCACGTGAGCCGGTTGCGCCGGATCTGGCTGGAGGGGGCGCATCGGGAGAACCTCCCGCCGAAGACAACCATGCTGTTCGTGGGGCCCACCGGCTGCGGCAAGACCTACCTCGTGGAGATCCTTTTCCGCGACATCCTGCGGCTTCCGACCGTCGTGATCGACATGACGGGCTTCTCGGAGACCGGCTACGTCGGGCAGGACGTCAACTCGATCCTCACGCGCCTCCTCTACGCGGCGGACATGAGCATCGCCTACGCGGCCATCGGGGTCGTCTGCCTCGACGAGTTCGACAAGCTGGCATCCGGACAGAACAGCGCCGTTTTCTCGGGGGCCGGGACGACGAAGGACGTTTCCGGGCTCGGCGTCCAGAGGGAGCTTCTCAAGATGCTGGAGTCCATCGAGATGCCGGTTCCCCTGGAGTACACCCATTCCGACTATGCGCCGAAGGCGGTCATGTCGACGCAGGATATCGGCTTCATCGCCTGCGGCGCATTTTCCGGGCTCAAGGGGATGATCGACCAGGCCGGCACGGAGCACATCGGCTTCGGCCGGGAGCCCGCGTCCGGGGAGCTGGGCAAGATCGCCGTCTCGTACTCCGAGGACGATGTCACCCTGGCCCGGAACTTCATGAACTACGGGTTCCTTCCCGAGCTGATCGGCAGGTTCCGCCGGATCGTCCCGTTCCAGGCCCTGACGCGGGAGCAGCTCGCGGAGATTCTCCGCGGGAGCCTCGTGGCCCAGTACACGAACGAGTTCCACCTCGAAGGGAAGGATCTCGTGATCGAGGACCCGGTGCTGGACCGGATCGTTGACGAGAGCGTCCGCAAGGAGACCGGAGCGCGGGCACTGGAGGCGAGCTTCATCCGCTACCTCGAAGAGGCGGCGTTCGAGGCCTTCTCCGAGCCTTCCAGCCGCCGGGTGAGCCTTCTCCTGCGGGAGGACCGCATCGTCCACGAGATCTCCTGAGGCGCTCTCGAGAACCGGAAATGTCCGACCAGCTGAAAGCAGCCGACGTAGAGCGGGCCGTACGGAACTCAATCCCCTTCGTCCTCAGGTTCGAGGGCTCTGTCCCGGACTCTTTCCCCCTCCTGGAGAACGCGCTGGAAACGTTCCTCGTCGAGCTGGGCCAGGAGAGGCTGCAGGAAGTCCTGTCGTACTGCGTCAAGGAGCTCGCCCTGAACGCGGAGAAGGCGAACGTCAAGCGGATCTATTTCGACGAGCGCTCGCTGGACCTCTCCCGCCGGGATGACTACGAACGGGGAATGAGAGGCTTCCCGGAGGAGATGTCGCACAACCTGGAGCACTACCTTGCGAAGCTCGCGGAGCGTCGCATGGCGGTGGACGTCACGTTTCGCGCGACGGAAGAGGACCTGATCCTTTCAGTGGGAAACGACGCGGCGCTCGTGCCGCTGGAGCTGGAGCGCATCCGCGACAGGATCGCCCGCGCGCGGACGTTCCACTCCTTCACGGATGCACTGGAGTCCTCCGTCGACCGCTCCGAGGGCGCGGGGCTGGGCATCATGATTCTTCTGCAGTTCCTCACAAGCATCGGGCTCGACGAGAAGGCCTTCTCCGTGAAGGCCGAGGGCGGCCGGACCGTTGCGTCCATCGTCATCCCCGTGGCGGACACGCAGGCAGACCGCGCGCGTATCCTCGCCGAAACCATCGCGCGCTCCATCGAATCCTTGCCGCACTTCCCCGAGAGCGTCGTCACGCTGGTGAAGCTCACCGAGGATGCCAGTGCCAGCGTCAACGAGATCTCCCGCAGCATCTCCCGGGATCCGGCGCTGACCGCCGAGCTCCTCAAGCACGTGAACTCCGCCTACTACGGGCTGCCCTCACGCGTGAACGGCATCGCCCAGGCCGTCACTCTCATCGGCTTGCGCAGCCTGCACCAGCTCCTCTACTCGTTTGGCTTTCACATCATCCTCCAGAAGCATCACGCGCAGATGAAGGCTCTCTGGGACCATTCTCTGCGCGCCGCGTTCTACTCCTTCATTGTGGCCCGGGACTGCCGCCGCGCCCCGGACATCCTTGATGATGTGTACGTGGCAGGAATTCTCCACGACCTGGGGTACATTGCCATGAGGTCCCTTCCTCCGGCGACGCGGGAGAAGATCCGCAGATTCTGCTCGGAGAGAAACATCCCGTTGTCGCTGTTCGAGATATTCTCCGACGGGATGAAGCACGCGGAACTCGGCGCCCTGATCGGGGAAAAGTGGAACTTCCCGGATCAGCTCGTCGAAGGGATCCGGTATCATCACGACCCCCTGCGCGCCGGCAGCCGGCATCGCGGCGTCGTGTTCTGCGTGTACCTCGGCAACGCCGTCTGCGACCTGGAGCGCGGGATGCTCACCTTTGCCCAGCTCGACCAATCGGTTCTGCGCGACTGCGGCATCCAGACTGAAGTGCAGTTCTCCCAGGTAGCGTTGAAGCTCCGGACCCTGTATGAAGAAGCCTCCGGAGAGCTCCCCCGGCACTGAGAGAGCGGAGGGCAACGCCGGGCGGGAGATCCTCTCTCTCGTCCAGGAACAGGTGGACCTTGGTCCGCGGGTGCCTGGCACCGGGGCCCATGACGCCCTCGTAGAGACCCTGGAAAGCAGCCTGCGTGAATACGCAGAGGACGTTGCGCTCCAGGAGTTCACGGTGCCTTTCCTCGGGCAGAAGCTCCACTGCGCCAACGTGATCGGCGCGTTCAGGGCTCGCGGCGAATCGGTCCGCAATGGGCCGATTCTCCTGGGTACTCATTTCGATACCCGGCCCCGGGCGGACCGTGAAGCGGATCCGGCCCGGAGGGAATGCCCCATTCCGGGAGCAAACGACGGCGGATCCGGCACGGCCGTTCTGCTGCACGCCCTGCCCCGGCTGGCTGGACTCCCGCTGGAACGTGACGTCATCGTCGTGTTCTTCGACGCCGAGGACCTGGGGAATATCGACGGGCTCGACTTCTCCATTGGCGCGGCGCACTGCGCCGATCATCCCCTGGGAGGGGAACCCCTTGCCGATGTCATCGTGCTGGATCTCGTGGGCGGGGCCGGAATGGTATTCGACATCAGCGCCCATATTCTGTCTCACGCCCCGAGCAGGCGCTTGACGCTGGACGTCTACCGGCTCGGCGCAGCGCAGGGGTGGAAGCCCTTCTCCGCGGACAAACCGGAGAGGCTGAAATACGTGATCGCCGACCACCACCCCTTTGCCGAGAGGGGAATCGCCTCCTGCCTTCTCATCGACCTGGACTACCCGCAGTGGCACACGCAGGACGATACGCCGTCCTTCATGAGCGCAGAGAGCCTGGGAATCACCGAAGCAGCTGTTTTGCTTTTTCTATCGCAGAATCCAGGGTGAGGCCTTCGAACGTCTGGCGGGCGCGCAGGTCCCGCAGGGCAAGGGCTGCCGAGTCTTCCTTCTCCGGGGGGACGAGCCCCAGGGGAATCCCCTTCTTTTCCGCGTAGGAGAACTGGACGGCAAGCTTCTTCGGCTCAGGGAACACCTCCGCCGGGATGCCCGCGGCGCGGAACGCGGCGGCCAGCGCGTGGTAGCTCCCCAGGAGGCTTTCGTCCGTACAGAACACGAGCACCCCGGGCGCTGAGGCGCCCGCGGCAAGCAGGCCGAGTTCCTCCATGGCCGCCATGAGCCGGTCGATACCGATTGAAGCCCCGACCCCGGGGAGGCTCTGGCGCGTGTACAGGGAGGCCAGGTCGTTGTACCTGCCGCCCGAGCATACGGAGCCGATTCCAGGAAGATCTGACAGGAACGTCTCAAAAACCACGCCTGTGTAGTAGTCCAGTCCTCGGGTGATGGACGGGTCGAGGGCAAAGGAGGAAGAGATCCCCAGCTGCTCCAGGCAGCCGCAGATGGTGGTGAGCCGCTGCACGCCCTCATTGTCCGCTCCGACCGCCTCCGAGAGCCGTGACAGCGTCTCCTTCCACGGCGCATCGCGCCGGATGAAGCGCGCAATACGGTCCGCGGTGTCCGCACCGGCCAGCTCCACGAGCGTCTCCCGCGTCTTGTCCGGTCCCACCTTGCGGTCCTTGTCAATGGCACGAAGGACATCGACGCTTTTCTCTCCGATGCCGAGGCCGTCCAGGAACGAGTTGAACACGCCCCGGTGGGCGAAATGGATCATGCAGCGCTCCATGCCGAGCGTCATCATGCACTGGCGCATGAGAAGGAGGATCTCGAGGTCCGCGGACGCCGAGTCCGCGCCGACGATGTCGAAGTCCACCTGCACGAACTCCCGGTAGCGCCCTCGTTGCGTGTTCTCCCCCCGCCAGACCTTGGCCGCGTGCCACCGGCGGAAGGGCAGGGGAAGCTCGGACAGGTGCGTGGCCATGAACCGGGCGAACGGGACCGTGAGGTCGAAACGCAGCGCGACGTCGCGGTCGCCGTGGTCGCGGAAGCGGTACACCTGCTTGTCGGTCTCACCGCCGCCCTTTCCGAGGAGCACATCGGCGTATTCGAGAACCGGCGTGTCGATGGGCGCGAAGGAGAAGAGCCGGAAGACCTCCTCGAGCCTGCGAAGCGTCGCAAGCCTCTGGATCTCACGGTCCGGCAGGAAGTCGCGAAAGCCCTTCAGCACCCTCGGTTCTATGAGATCCTTCATGCCTGGATTTCCTTTCGATAGATCCGCCATGTCCGGTATCGCTCTACGGGCATCCTTTCCGCGGAGCTGATCATCGCCTCGTTGGTCTCGACAATCATGGACATCTCGCATTCCTCGAAGCCAAGCTTCAGCCCTTCCTCGATGACATGGGCATACATCGCCACTTCGATCCCCTGGTGGCGGTACTTTTCCAGGACTCCCATGAGGATGAGCCGGAAGCGCCTGGTCTTCTTCATGGTCGCGAGCAGCCGGACGAAGCCGAAGGGGAACAGCTTCCCGTTGATCTTCTTGACGGCCACGTTCGCGTCATAGACGGCGAGCGCGAACCCGATGGGCTTTCCTTCGAGCTCGACGATGAACGTCAGTTCCTCCACGACGAACTGCCGGACGCCTTCCTTCAGGCGTTCGAACTCCCGGTCGGACAGGGGAACGTGGCCCCAGTTGCCCCTCCACGCATCCCGGAAGATGTCCTTGACGATCGCAGCTTCCCGATCCAGGTGGTGTTTGAGGTCGGCCTGTCGGACGGTAATGCCATCACGCCGCAGGACCCTCTGGGAGAGCCGGAAGTACCGGGGGTTCAGCTCCCTCCGAAAGACACTGGCGCGGGCGAGGAAGGCGTGCCAGTCGACCGCTTTTTCCCATCCGTTCTGCTCGAAGAGGCGCGGATAGTAGGGAAGGTTGTGCCCGGTCATGACGTAGGGGTCGGTGTCGAAGCCCGTGGTGAGGATTCCCGTCTCGTCGTACACGCCGAAGCTCATGGGACCCTCAGCCACGTGGCGTCCCCGGCCGGCGAGCCAGCCTTCAGCCGCGGCGAAAAGGGACCGTGCCGTCTCCCGGTCGTCTTCACACTCGAAAAAGCCAATGAACCCTTTCCCGTCGGGGAAAAACTCGTCGTAGCGCCTGTTCACGTGGGCGCTGATCCTGCCGACCGGTTCGGTTCCCCGGTAGGCCAAAAAGAGCTCTGCCTCGCCGTGCTCGAAGAACGTCCCGCGTCCCGGGTCGATGAAGGCTTTCTGGTCGCCGATCAGCGGCGGCACCCAGTGAGGATCATTGCGGTAGAGCTTCCAGGGCATGGTGACGAATACGGTCCTGTCCTTGCTCGTCCTCACTCGTCGGATCTCGACGGGCAGCATGAGGCCTCCTTGGCCGTGGATGAGATCTAGTTATCCTTCAGCAGCCGTCCGGTGTCAATGGCAAAGCGCGCTTGCGGCCAGTCTGCATACAGAGCGGTCGGGCGAGCGTGGCGTTTGACGCGGCTGATTGCGTCTAGCGGATACCGCGCTTCGCGCGGTTGGCCTCTGTCCGTGTTGCGTCAATACTAAATCTAGCGGAAGGGGCCGTGGCTGCCTCAAAAAGAAATCTAGCTCGGTAAATGGACGGTTCAGGCATCGACCTCTTAGCGAACTTCCTTGTGCAGCTGCCGAGGCCCTTGGCCGTCCGCCAGGGTCAGCAACCGCTTTTGCAGCTGCCCCACCTCATCGGCGAGGGCCAGCGGATCCAGCCTTCGGCGAAACTGGCGCACCTTCTCCTTGACCTTCTGGGTGATCCCTGGATGAGCAAGCACTCGTTCGGCAGGACTTTGGGGCTTGTCATAGTGCTTGAGCACCTTGCTTCCTATACGTTTTTTCTCCAGCAGTTTCTGGGAGGGCAGAACGTAATTTTGCAGCAGGCCCTGCACCCGGTACAACTCGTTCAACGCCTCCAGCGCCTGAGGGCTGCTGTAGCGGGCATAGCCGACAAGCTTTCGTACAGTGTCAAAGTTTTTTTGTTCCACCCAGCAGTTGTCGTTCTTGCGCCCGGCCCGACTGCGACTGAGCTGCAGCCCATGCCGCTGGCAATAGCGTAGAACGTTGAGATTGATGAACTCCGAGCCGTTGTCGGGATGCAGATGCCGCAGGGGAAAGGGAACTGCCTGACGAATTTCTTCCAGCGCCGCCTCAATCCAACGCGAAGCCCTGTTCTGCACTCCTCGCCGTTCCGTCCAGCCCGTGCACACATCACTGAGAGCCAAGGAAAACGCGTACTCCCCGGTGGCCACCCCTCCGTCGTGCCCCACCGTGTCCAGTTGTGCGTGCCCGGGAGCAACGTGGGAGAACTCTCCGAAAGTCCTGACGGGGATCAACTGACTCAGGGCTCCCGCGCTACGGGTATGAGGAGTGCCCTTCAGGCGCAGCTTCTTGCGTGCAGGCCGCAGGAGCCGATCGATCGTGGCCGCGCTAATGTCCTGCAAAGCCTCACAGACCTGCCGGGAGGGACGCAGGAACCGATCCCGCCGAATGGAGGGGATGCAGCGGCGCAGAATCGGTGCCAGGCGCTTGCCGCAGATCAATCCGAACCGCTGCCAGACGTTGACGACCACCCGCCGTACCTGTTCGTCGTACAGGCGGGGACGCCCGCGGCCATACCGCCTCTTCTTTGTGGCATTCAGTGTCAGGACCTCGCTGGGGCTGACCACCATGACCTGCCTGCGATAGCCACGCAAAAGCATCGCCGCATAGGCGCGGTTGTATCCCGTCGAATGACAGAACTGCTCCAGGATCAGGCCCTTTTTGCCTCGAGCAGCAGTCCGGTATTCTTGGGCTGTAACTTCGGTGAGCTCCTTCCGACTCTTCATGGACAACTCCATCGGCAGGCCCTCCACAGGCCCCACCTTCGACTAGATTTTAATTTTGAGGCAACCACGGATCTCCAGCTAGAATAGTTATGAGGCAATGCGGGCGCTTGACAGCGCCCTCCCTTGGTCCTACCCTGCCCGGGATAGGAGGAATACAGAGTATGTCACGTAAATTGATCTCTGGGCTTGTCATTGTTCTCGTGCTGGGCTTCTCGCTTGCCCTTGTGGCGTGCGGCGGCGGCG
>DATKLM010000041.1:0-12615 GCA_035542415.1 Spirochaetia bacterium | reverse complement strand
GCCCGGTGTACTATGCTGCCGTGGTGGCGCGTTCGTACCGGGACGTCGGCATGCAGGACCGTGTCCGGGTGGACGGCTGGACGTACAACCCGGCGTACCTGCGCAGCGGAGACAAGGTTCTTCTGGTGGACGACATCTTCGACACGGGCCGCACGGTCAATCACCTCGTGGAGATCATCATGGACCAGGGGATCCCCAGGGAGGACCTCCGCGTGGCCGTGCACGACTACAAGATCCGCAAGTACCTCGGCAAGCAGATGCCGGTCCAGCCCGACTACTGGTGCCGGTTCCACGACCTTGCAACCCCGGATGACGATTTCTGGATCCACTACATGAGCCACGAGCTCGTGGGATTGAGCGAGTCAGAGAAGAAAGAGCACTACTTCAAGGAAGATCCCGAGCTGACCGGCGTCTTCTGACGCGAGGCCGGGCGCCGCACGAATACGGAGGCGACCGGCCGCCCGGTCTTTCCTGCCTATTCCTGCACCCAGGACTGAGGATTCCCGAGGGAGTCGACTGACGTGCGCCACAGGCCGGCGTTGACAGTGCCGAAGAAGACATTGTTGTTCACCGTGCCGGAGGGATTGTTGTTGGCGTCCACGAGGATCCGGCGGATCGCGTCGATGTACAGGCTGATGGATGGGTTGACGTACCGGGTGAGGCCGCCTGTTCCGCCATTGAACGAGGATGCGGTGAGATTGAAGAAGTAAAAACCCGCGGCCCCGTACTGGTTGGAATCGGTCCCAAGAAGATAGACGCTGCCATTGGCGTAGTTGTCGATGGGTCCGGCCGCGCAGAGGAAACCGATGTTGTTCCCATTCGACGAGTTTGTCGCGCGTGTCCAGCCGACGCCGTTTCCAAGCGTGGAACCCGAGGCGGAATAGTAAATGCCGCTCTTTGCCAGGACGATGACCATGGTGTGACCGGCGTTATTGTCGACAAAGATGCCGTTGAGGGTATCGCCCACCTGGTTCGTCGCGTCTAAAAGACTCGTAGAGCTCTTGTCGAACGTCGGTGGATCTGCACCCACGCTGTTCCAATACACCGTGTTTCCCGTGGTGACAAAATAGGTGTTGCTTGAAGAGAACAGGCCGACGCCCGTGATGGGGCTCGGAATGCTTGGGATGAGCTGCGTCCATCCTGCGCCTTTTTTCTCCCACAAGGAGTAGACAAAATTGCTGCCGCTCATCGTTGCGATGACGGCAAAGAGGTCTCCGGGGGCCGTGGAGGTCAGATAGGTGACCTGCCCCGGAGGAGCCAGGGGGTCCTGCGTCCACGAGTTCGGAGAGGCAGGAAGCGCGTAATAGAGACCCGTACTCGATCCGTTCGTGGAGAAGAATCCTCCCCAGAGGTTTGTGCCATCCCAGGCCAGGCTGTTGCACAACATGCCGGAAGGCGGATTGACCCTCTGCCAGGCGATTGATCCGTCTGATGCCGGGGGCGGGCCCTTGAAGACCCCGCCGGCGGCTATGAAGTACGGCGCAGAGGCGTTGCCGGTATTGACGATGTCCGCGACTGTGAGGTCGGTGGGAAGCACCGAGGTGGCAACTTTCTGGACCTTCTGAATGCTGTAGTAGATCGATCCCCCGTTGTCGGTGCACGAGGCGGCGATCAGCACGAGGATTGCGGCGGAAAGAAAGCGGACCACAGACTTCATCCGGGGCTCCTAGTAGTGATAGAACGCGGAGAGGGAAATTTCCAGGAAATTCCCGATCCTCGACTGGCTCGCGGTCTTGGCGAACTGCATGTCCCACCAGTAGTTGAGATTGATCCCGAACGTCCATGAGGAGTTGTACGTCCACAGGATCCCCGTGCCCGGCTTGATGAGAAGGTCGATGGTGGACTGGTCAGCGTACTTGAGGATGTTCATGCCGGCCGCGAACGTGAGAGGGACCTCCCACGGATAGAACTGGATGAGATACGACACCTTGGCGACGATGGGGACCATGAGGAGAGCCGTCCAGTTCGGATCGAACGTGAATGTGCCGCCGATGGAAGCCCCGATGCGGACGCGGGGAGCCAGGTACGCGGCCCAGTCGATGGAACCGACGCCTCCGATGGATAGATTGGATCCGCCGAAGTTGCCCGTGCTGCTGTCGATGAAGAAGAAGGGAAGGAACATTCCGGCATTGATCGAAAGTGTCTGGTCTCCCAGCGAGTACTGGGAAGGAGTGACGTCTCCCGCGGCGAACGCCGGGGTGAGTGCGCAGACCGAGAGAATTGCTGCCGCAAAGGCAAACCGAAGAAGTCTATTCACCGTGCTCTCCCGTGTGGTCAGAACAGTAGCACGCCCCGCGGGCTTGTTCAAGAATCAAGGCCCCCTTCGATATCAAGAACGAGGTTGCGGATCGGTCCGTCGATCGTGATTTCAATGCTGCCAGCCGCATTCGGCGCCGCGGCGGTGACCAGGGAGCCGTCTTCTCTCTTTTCCATGTCGCCCTGCGGATAGTCGACCCGGCAGAACGGGTTCAGGAGCCTTACCCACGCGAACACGCCTGGCGGGAGAACGATGGACAGATCACCGCTCGCGCATGAGAGCTGCGCGGCCAGCTTCTTCCGCGGTGCGCCGATGAGGATTTCCTGGCTTCCGGAATCCGCGCTCAGGTCCAGCGCTTCCACGTCCAGCTTTCTCAGATCCATGGACAGGGAGACCGCATGAAGCTGCAGCGCCAGGGAAAGGGGAAGACCGCGGCTGACCTCGAGGCGCCACGTGTTTCGAAGCTGGAAGTGCGCAGGAAACAAGGGCTGGCTCGTTGCAATGGAGATCTCCGAGACGCTTCCCACGGTCTCATTAGAGATCGACGGCGCGATGACGGGCCCCATCTGTTCCGTGACAAGCCGTGTATCCCCGGGGGAGTCAGCAATCACGAGCCTCCCGTAGGAAAACTGCACGCGGCACGACACCTCCTTCGCCGACCCCTCGATCCTGATGGGGAAATGACGCGTGGTCGCCGTTGTGGCGCGCGTGAACCGGCGCTTCTTTGACGAATCGACGAACAGCATGATTCCCGCGAGCACCAGGAGCAGCGGCCACAGGTTGAGAGCAATGTTTTTGGCGGCGTCCGAGATCACATGCAGGTTGTATCCCAGGAGGAACAGGCCGATGATGAGCGTGAACGCCGAAACGAGAAACGAGATGCGCCTCGCGAGGGGGTGCATGGGCCCATTCTGGGAGTTTGGCTGCGGCATGTCAACTGAAGGGGCCGGAGCAGCGGGCCCGCGAGAGAAGCGCTTCGACCGTAGACAGGCCTCGGCGCGCGCTGGTACATTGAGTGCGGAGGGGAGGCGTGCCATGAGCGACATCGTTCCCAGGAGTCAGGTGACGCGGCAGGGAGTGATCGGAGTCGGCGCCCTTGCCGGCGGAGCGGCCCTGCTCATCCTCGCCGGCGGCGGCCTGTTCGGGATCATCGCCGGAGGAGTCCTGATCGTTGCCGGCCTGGCGCTCAGCAGCTCGAAGTCAGACAGGACGGCCGGTGTCGTCACCGTGGTCGTCGGAGCGGCGGCCCTTGTGACCGGCATTCTCGGGCACGGACTTCCAATTATCACGTGGCTGATGAGGGCCGCGGGATTCGTGCTCCTCGGGACCGGCATCTATTCCCTGGTGAGGTTTTTCAGCAACCTGAGAAAGCGAAGCTGAGGCTCGAACGCGGGCTCCGTCCGGCCGATATTCCGGATGAGAGCCGCGGAAATGTTTCGCATACGTTCACGACGACGCGTTTTTCTATTCACCGTATTCGTCCTTGCCGTGCTCGCTGGAGCCGGAGGCGTGGCGTACGCGCTGGGCGGCGACCCGGCGTTTCGTGAAGCAAGGCTCGCCGAGCTGGGGCGAGACCGCGCCGGGGCCGCCGGCATGTACGCCCAGTGGCTTGCCGGTCATCCCGGGGCCCCGCTGGCATCAATCGTGCTCGCACGGTACATCGCCCGGGAGCAGGACCTTCCTTCTCTCGTCGAGACGGCCGCAAGACTTCTGCGGTCACCCGGCAGCGGCACGACAGACGGACCGATGCTGGCAAAAATCGCGCGTATCCTGGAGGTCGCCGGCCGGCCCGAAGCGGCGCGGGACATGTACCTGGCCGCGTCCGCCGGCGGCGCGCCCCCTTCCGTTCTTGAGTCTGCCTTTCTCCTCTCCCTCGAGATGAACGACATTGGTTCCATGTCAAAGACTCTATCGGAGTTGAAAGACGCTGGAAGCCGGAGAACGGCGCTTCTGGAGGCCTGTCTCGCGTGGCAGCAGGGGGATCCCGTTCCGGCGAAGGATACGTTGCAACGGATGTCCCAGGACAGTGCCGATACCGAGACTGCCCTGAAGGCTCTCTGGATGCTCTCCGTGATCGCCACCCGGGCCGGGGACGGCGCAGCATCCCGTGACGCACAGCGGAAGCTTGCCGCGCGGTTCCCGCGGTCCCCAGAATACGCCCTGGCCGCGGCGCCCGCGGCGCGCACGGGCAAGCCTGGCGATGCGAAAGTCGTTCTTCTGCCGGCTCCTGCTGCGTTCTTTGCCGAGCCGCCGGGCGAGCCGCCAGTCGGGCCGCCCGCTGACGCGAAAGCGCCGACGCAAAAGACGACTGCGGCGCAGCCGTCAACACCACAGGCGCCGGTTTTCGATCTCGCCCAGCCGGTTCCTCCGCCCGACGACGAGCCGCAGACCAGCGCGTCCCCGCCCGCTCAAGCGCCCGCGCAGACCCCAACCACGAAGCTCTCCGTTCAGGCCGGCTCGTTTCAAATGAAAGAAAATGCCGACGACCTCGTGAGAGAGCTCACGCGGAAGGGTTTTTCTCCTGTCGTTCGAGCGGAAGGCACGGAAGGCAAGCCGCTGTACCGCGTCCTTGCCGGAAGCTCCCTCTCCGCGGATGACGCGGGGGCGCTGCTGGAAAAGCTGCATGCGGCAGGGTTCAGCGGATTTGTCGTGAAGGACTAAAAGCGGACCGCGGAAGCAAAGTCCAAAGGGCCGGCCGGTGTCTCCCGGCTACTTCGGCCTGAGGTCCTGGCTCTGCTCCAGGGAGACCGCGTCTCCGGCGGTGTCCTGGTACCCCTTGACCGTCAGCTGGACCGGGGACAGCAGAAGTGTCCGTACGATGCTCGCCGGATCCTTCTTTTCCCGGAAGTCGATCAGCCAGGAACGATCCTCTTCCGCGGTGCCTGCCCGTCCCGTGAAGCGCGCGCTCAGGATGTTCCGGCCGCGGAGCGCGAAGATCACGTAGACGGCCATTTTCTGCACGCCGCCGCTTTTCCAGGTGAGCTGGGGATTGTGAAAGTCCACCGAGAGGCCGTTCGGTCCGTGATAGACTCCGGCCGGCGCAACGGCGGGCGCCGGCTGCGGCGCGCCCGCCCGCGAGAGAAGCTTTGACTGGAGGTCCTCGCTGATCTTTGTGTATCCGACAGTCGGCTGGTCCCCGGTGTCGTTGCCCTGGATGCTGACGGAGACGGAAGTCGGGGTGAGGGCGGTCACGGCGAACGTCCGGGTGATCTGGGGAACCGTGTCGTTGTCCCCGATGAGATAGATCCTGTTGTAGATCGTCCGAAGGGAGTCCCGCCACTGGTAGATTTCCTGCGTGTCACCGTACGAGAGGGCGATCTTGCGTCCGTGCGGATCGAAAGAGATGATGGTCGGATACCTGCCGTCCTTGCCCGCCCGGCTCGGATCGTCCGGCGCCACGAGCCAGGAGCCGGTCAGAAAATCCTCGAACGTATCAGAGCCGGAATTGGCGAGGAGCTTCGTCAGGTTTTCCTGCCCTGCCAGCCCGGCCTGGACCTTCTCCGGTACCCCTGGCACGAAGCGGTTTTCCGAAGCCTTCCATTGGTAGCTGATCTTCACGAGGTCGGTCACGTCCTGGGAGTCAGGATCGTGGAGATACGCGTCGATGGTCGCGCTGGCCCCGTCCTTCGTGTCGCTCGCGTAGGAGTCGGGGCGGTCGACGTCCTGCACCCGGATGTCGTCCGCAACGATCTGGCAGACGGGCTTGTAGACGAGCTCGTTGCCACGCGCCGCGGGAACGCGGCGGAAGACGTCGAGGGTGAGCTTCCCGTCCTTGCTCATGCCGCTCGCGACAAGCTGGACGTCATGATCGCCGATGAGATCCTTCACGGCCAGGGAAAAGACACGGTTGTCAGTGGCGTTCGTGGGCGACTCCCAGCTCTGGAAGTAGTACATCCCCCGCTCGGGATCGAGGTCCACTGCCACCAGGCGGGCCGGAGAATCCACCTCTGAAAGCCTCTTGATGGCGATGACCTGCTCTTCCCCGGGGGAGGGCTTGAGGCTTGCCGTGATGACCTGGAGCACCGTGTCGCGAGGATCGATCGTGATCCGTGGCTGAGGGAGGGCCGGGGTCATGGTGGAGTCTGAGGACGCCGGTGCGGGGGCAGCGCGCGTCGATTCCCCGGGCGTCCGGGGTACGATGACCGGTACGACGCTGCGCGCTGCGCCGCTGCGCTCGCACGCCGCCATGACGGCTGCCGCGACAGCGGCAAGAAGGAGCAGACCAAGGGACGAAAGGATTCTTGTCATAGTCTTCACGGGAGCCACGCCGTCAGCTTATCGAGCACGAGCTGTTTTGTCTTCTCCAGGGAAAGACGGCATCTGAAGCCGGCCGCGGTGCGGTGGCCGCCGCCGCCGAAGCTCTGGGCGATTTCCGCGACATTGACCGCGCCCTTGGAGCGCAGGGAGCAGCGCAGCACTCCCTCGAGGTTCTCCTTGAAGAAGACGGAAACCCTGATGTTTTCGCTCCTCAGGGGAATGTTGATGAGCTGGTCCGCCTCCTCGTAGTTGGCCCCGGACTCGGCGATCATTCCCTTGCTCATGGTGAGCACGGCAACGCGGCAGTCATGCGCCAGTTCGAGCGTGGAGAGCACCCGGGTCTGCAGGACGAGAGCGGAAACGGAGTTGCTCTCATAGACATGGGCGTACGCGGCGTTGGGACTTACTCCTTTCTGAACGAGATCCCGGGCGATCTCGAACGTGAGGGCAGTAGTCTTGGGATACACGAAGCAGCCGGTGTCGTAGAGGATGGCGGTGTAGAGGGCTTCCGCGATCGCCAGGTCGATCTCGACGCCGAGCTCCCGAAAGAGCTGGTACAGGATTTCCGCGGTCGACGATGCGCTCTTCAGGATGAGATTTCCGGCAAGCTCGTCCTGGTCACCTTCGTGGTGATCAATGATGAAGTGCTCCCGGACCCGGGGGAGAACCAAGGTGGCCACGGAGCCGATATTGTGGGTGTCGTTCGTGTCGAGCATGAGAAGCGTCCATGCGGCGATGTCCGAGGGAAGCTGGTCCTCCGAGTGCAGGACACACACATGCTTCTCCGGGTCCAGGTACTCGTATTTGCGGGGCGTCGGGTCCGTATTCATGATGATTGCCTGCTTGCCGAGGCTCCGCAGGGCGCGGAGCGCGGCGCACTCGCTCCCGATGGCATCCGCGTCCGGGGTCTCGTGCGCGGTGATGATGATCCGTGAGCTGCGCCGGAGAAACTCCACAGCGGCCGTGAGCCCGCCCCGGGCCGTCACCTCGGCGAGCCCCCGGCGCCCTGCAGGTCGGCGCTGCGGTCCGGGAAAACGCTCATCCCCTTTCGGACGATCTTCATCTTCCGCAGAACCGAGGCGGGGACCCCCGGGCCGATGCACGCCGCCGCCTCCACCCGGAGGCCTCCCGGGATCTCCGCGTTCATCCCGATGACCGTCAGGCCGTCGCGGATGGAATCGGGGTAGGCGGCGTTCTTCATGATGGAGGCGCGGGTTCCGACGGAGCAGCCGTCACCGATGTTGGCGGCGGACCGGGGAAGCTCCGCCGTGAGCGGCATGACGAGCGTGTTCGTCAGTTCGGCGCCGGCCCCGATCCGGTTTCCGTTGAGCACGAGCGAGCGAGAAATGACAGCGTCCTTTCTCACCTGAACATTGGGAAAGATGATGGAGTCCTCCACCACGCCCTCGATCTCGACGCCCGATGCAATCCAGGAGTTCCGGATGAACCCCTGCTCTGAAATATGAGACTCCGCGCGCTTGTCGGCAAGCTCCGGGAGGCGTCCGAGGATCCCCGCGTACTCCGAGGAGCCGCAGTTGGCGATGACCCACATGTTGCGCCGGTAGTATTCCATGAGGCTGTTCTGGAAAAGAATATCGCCTTCGACGTCTTCAATCACGTCGATGGAAGGAAAGAGCGCGGAGCGGAAGAGTGTCTCCTTGAGCGGCCCGGGGACAGGCGGCCGGGAGGTGGCGGAGCGCAGGAGGGCAAGGAGCGCGTCCTTGCGCATGACATACATCTCGAGGGGAGTGCGCGCCACGGATACCTTGGCGAGCTGCTTCCCTGCCGAGGCGGCCTTTTGGAACAGGGACGCGGAATCGAGGACGCAGACGCTGGAAAGCGACGCCAGGACCACCGTCTCCGCGGCCGAGGAGGCGACAAGGGAGGTGAACGCGGGCAGCCCTCCCTCCAGCGCATGGACGCGGGCCACCGCCTTTTTCCATCGTGAGGAGATGGAAAGCGGCACTCCTCGAGGCGAGTCCTCAAGGATGATCGTGATGTCCACGGCCTGCCCTCGAGACCCGCGGCCGCCGTTTGCATGCGGGTCCGGGCCGCCGGGGCGGCGGGACGGCAGGAAATTCGCGACCATGAAGTCGATCAGGCAGTAGTCTCCCCAGAAGGGAAGCAGGGAATAGCGGTAGTCCTCCGCAATGCCGGGGATCTGCTGGAAGGGACCCGTGTCGAAGAGGTAAACAGCCGTCGCGCCCAGGTTAGGTGGCCCCGTCCTTCCTGGCCCGGATGGTGAGGTCGAGCTTCCGTCCGTTTTCGGACTTCAGCACGAAGGAATGCCCGCGCGCGTCCTCGGGAACATCGGCGAGCTTCGGAAACCGTTCCGCCTTGAGAACGCTCATGGAGAGCTTGCGGTCCCTGACGGCGAAACGGGCCAGAGATCGCGCGTTCTTCTTCCCGATCAGGCTGAAAGCGCCCTCCCGCTCGTTGAGGAAAAGCTCGTGCCCCACGGCAAGGCTCACGGGGCCGCCTCCCACGGGATCGTCATCCACGAGAACCGAGAAGGCCAGGGAGCCGCCCCGGGTGAGTCGGAGGATCAGGAATACCGCTGCCGCGATCAGGATGATCGCGATGAGCGCTCCTCCTCCGAGGAGCGGCACGTTGTTCTCAGGCCAGCTCTTCACGCGAAGGGGAACGCTCACCTCTGAAGGTGCGAAGCCCTGGCCCGAGGGGAACGAGAAAGCAAGCGTCGCTGACGAGGAGCCGGGGGGGAGGGACGGGGGGAACTTCACGGGGACCCTCGCCTCGGCTTCCGATCCCTTTTTCACGGAAAACGAGAGAGGCGCCGCCAGGATGTTCGATGCCTGCCCGCCGCCGACCTGCGCGGATATCCCGCTGACCGTGACGCTCGAGTCTCCCTGGAGGCCGGACGTCTTCAGCTTGAACGTGAGAGTGCTGCTGCCATCAGCCCCGACCGGGCTCGCCGAGATGCCGCCCTGGAGCTGGACGCCGCCGAAGAGGCCTCCGGCGGAGCGGGCAATGTCTCCCGCGGTCGGATTTCCGCTGACCGTCACGTAGGAGCTCGCCAGTTCGTGGGCAAGATCCTTTGCCGCGGTCTCCTGTCCGATGCCGAGAATCATCACCTTCCAGCCTTTCTGCTGGATTGTCTTCGTATTGTTCAGGAACTCGTGGTTGAACCTGCCGTCCTTGGAGTAGTACTTGCTTGTCGGCGGGGCTTCCTGAATCCCGTCAGTCAGAAGAAGCACATATTTCTCGCGGCCGTCGGACTCCTTCTGAGCGATCTGGGCTTTCAGAACATCGAGCGCGTTGCCAATATCTGTAAATCTTCCATTACCTCTAATTTGGCCTATGATCTTCTTTACGGCCGCTTTGTCGGCGTCATCCTTGATGACCTGGGAGATCACGACGTCAGCTTTCCCGTAAAACGCCACGACGACGAGGTCGTCCCCGGGAATGACGAGCTGGTCGATCAGGTAGGAGTTGACCCAGTCCCGAACCGCTACGATTTTATGCTCCATGGAGAGGGACTTGTCCAGCGCGATGATGATATCGATGTTCTGCGTCCGTTTGTCCGCCGCGAGGGGAGACACGAGAACGGCGCACAGCAGAAGTGCGAAGAGAAGGCGCTTCTGGATACCCATGATGCCTCCCTTTTCCGAGTGAATTCCCTTGTAGAGTGCACTATATTTGGATAAAATGGAAGATAGAAAAAAATGTGCTTTACAGAGTATTTCTTTTGTGGTTAACTAGCCACGAAGAAACCGAGAAAAGGAGACAGGTATGGCTGCTATTGACCTTCCGAAAAGCCCGAATGTGTTCCACCCGGAAAAGCCCAGCGCCGTCGGTTCCCGAAACTCGCTAGCCCAGGAATTCCGTGACCAGCAGGCAGAAGTCGACCTGCTCATGAGTGAAGAAGTCGACAAGGTGATGAACCACATCACGTCCAAGTTGCCCAAAGAAGTCACGGAAAAACTCGATATCATGGGCGGTCTCAAGGAAAAGCTGTACAACTATTTCAACCAGAACTATCAGAACATGTTCAACCGCTTCATGGTCACGACGGAAGACGAGATGGTGAAGAAGGTGAGGAACTTCATCGACAAAGAGGAGATGAAGTCTCTCGCCCGCTACACTCCCAAGGAGATCGCGGCGATGCTGGACCAGATCGGCGGCATCGACAAGTTCAACACGGGAGAGATCGAGAAGTCGATCGTCAACATGTACGGGCACCTCCAGGGCCACGTCCAGAGGGGCGTGAACGACCTGGAGAACCTCACCAACTCGCTCCTGCGCCAGAAGACGGACGTCGGCGCGTTCATCCGCGGTGAGAACGCCTACTCCATCGTGAAGTGCTCCTTCAAGGACAGCGCGTACAAACCCAAGACCGTCACGGACGTGAAGCTCTCCGTCAACATCCTGGACTCGGAGCTCATCAGCCCCATCTTCCACTACCAGGTGACGGTGGAATACCTGATCAAGGACCTCGTCTCCAAGAACATCATGGATCTCATTGACAAGGAGATCGAGAAGCTGAAGGACCAGGTCATCGATGAGGGCCGGGAAGAGCTTACGGACGGCGAGATCCTCTTCGAGAAGATGAAGAGGGTGGAGAAGTACACCTCGGACGACAAGGATGATCCCAAGTCCCGCCGGTACAGCTACTTCGCCAAGAGCCTCATGGACAAGATCGAAGGTCTTCGCGCTGAAATCGATCCCGAAGAGTACGACGCGGTGAACGTCCGTGAGAACCTCAAGAGGATCATCGACCTGGAGAACATCAGGAACCGCGGCTTCAACACGGCCATCAACTCCATCACCTCCATCCTGGACACCTCCAAGATGGGCTACCAGCACGTGGAGAACCTCAAGAACGCCCGTGAGCTGGTGCTGAGGGAGTATGAGGACACCGATGAGGCCCACCTGCCCGACGAGCGCTACGCCATCCGCCTGAAGTACTACGACCAGGCGCAGCTCCTGGAGGAGCGCAAGGCGTACGACGTGCAGGCCAAGAGCTTCGAGGTGGAGATGCAGCACGCCTGGGACATCCTGGAGATGGTCTATGAAGACTCCAAGTTCCTGAAGGGCGTCGTGGACTTCAATGACCTGGCCAAGAGGATGAGGGGAAAGATCAAGAGGCGGATCAAGGCAAAGACCGGTGACCCCCTCTATGAGGACATCGAGAAGAGCTGGAGCGAGATCACGTTCGTCCGCGCCGGTGACACCGACGTGGAGCGGATGAACAGGACGTACATCGCGGAGAAGGACGAGATCAAGAAGCGGATCATCCTGATGAAGGACAAGCTGCAGAAGGTCTTCGGCTTCCGCTACCCCATCCAGCGCCGCGTGCTGGAGGAGAGGATCGCCTTCCTGGAGAACCTCTTCCTCAAGTTCGAATACATGATCAACCCGTACCACATCCAGCCGGGGCTCCTCCTGGACGTGAACATCACTTCCATCAAGAGGAAGAAGGCCACTCTGGACGGCATGGCAAACGTGCTCAACGAGTTCCTCTACGGAGTGTCCAAGGGGTTCCAGGATGCGGCGTTCGCCTCGTTCTCCCGCCGTCGGTCCACCGTCAGGGCTGACATCGCGCAGTCCTTTGCGGCGACCACGGAAGAGGAAAGCCCCGCGGCAGCGGCGGAGGGAAAGAAGACGGACTACCTGGACATGCTGAACGTCCCTGGCGCCGACGCCAAGGGGGCCAAGGCCTCGCAGGGCGTCGTGGACGTGCCGACGAGGCGCGGCCGCAAGGCGGGCGGCAGAAGGGGGCGCCCTCGCAGGGGCGGGGACGTCGGCCTGAGAGAGATCTGAACTAACGGGGAATAGAATGGTGACCCCTCCGGGGGTCACCATTTTCATTTCTGGCGCGAAGGAATGTCACGGAATACCGTGACGGCGAAGGGAAAATCAGATGGCAGAACCAGTCCACGCCTTTGACGAGCTGAGCACAAGGGCAGGTTTCAATCGCTCGCTCAAGCATTTCAAGTTCATCATGCGCGTCATCTCGGAGTTTGAGGCCAAGCGGAATCTCGCCGAGATTCTCAGCGACTGCCTCGCCGAAAAGTCAATCGAGCCGCACCAGGTGCTGCCGGCGGTGAACGCCACTCTCGTCGACAAGTACGGCTACATCT
>DATKLM010000040.1:0-30413 GCA_035542415.1 Spirochaetia bacterium | reverse complement strand
GCCCTTGACCGCCACGTCATCGGTGTGCAGAAGGTCGAACGCCACGAAATACGTGTCATCGTACACGGTAACCCGGACTTACTGTTCGTCCGTCGTGACGGGCAGGTTCAGGGGAACGAAGAAGGAATAGACAAGCGTCTTTCCCTCGACGACGCTCGGCGTGAACTGCTCGATCCGGAGCTTCTTCAACGGCTTCTTCCCGAGAAAGAACGCCAGGAAGTAATGGTAGTTCTCGAGATTGTCGAACGCTCCGGATTTGATCCCCGCCGTCAGAGCGGCGTTGAAGGTGCCATCCGAAGCCGGCTTGAAGTCCGTCAGGATCATCTGGGTGAACATGTCATCGAAGGCCCAGCGGAATCCGATACCGACGAGCGTACCCGAGTCAAATACTACCGTCATGCGATTGTCGATGAATACGTGCGGATGCGCCGTGGCGGAGGCAGCGGCGCCGATGCATACCAGCGCGGCAAGCGCCGTGCGGAGCATCATCCGCGCTCCGCCTGCGCGCGCGCCGGCTCCAGCGTCCCGCCCGCCCTGATGCCGAATCGGGACTCCAGGAACGAGGCGAGAGCGCGCGCCGGCCGCTCAATTTCCGCGGCGGAGAAGTCGCCGCCCGCGGGTCCGAACCGACTCAATGTCCTCTGAAAAAAGGCCGGAGCCCAGGCGACAGGCTGCTGCATGAGATAGGCCTGGAACTCGTTGACCGCGAGGAAGGGCGATTCCCCGTCATACCCGAGCTCGTTGAGAAAATCCCGGAAGAACGCTCGTTCACCGGGACGAAGGGAATCCCAGAGCCTGAAGCAGAACGCGCGGTACTCGGCTGAGGCAAAGAAGATGCCGTGAAACGATTCGTGGATGAGCAGAAACCGCCGCTCGATCGGCGTCGATGAGCGGGAAATGGAGATGATTCCTCCCTGGCCGGCGGCACACCGGTCTCGGGCTGTCAAGATTGTTCCCTCCTCAAGCGCGAGGTCGCGAAGCGTGATCTCTTCGGCGTTCAGGTGAAAGCCCTCGAGGCTTGCCGCGTTGAAAAAATCCGCCAGTCCCTGCGCGCCATAGTCGTGCGCGTTCCATCCGTGCATCGTCTTCAGCGTGTCATTGTCGAGGAGGTGACCGCGAAAGCCGCGTTTCTCGAGGAAGAACGCAAGCCTCGAGAACATGCGGTCCTGAAATCGAAAATCGGCTGTATCGAATATGAGAATTGCCGGAAAGCGGTCCCATCGGTAAAGAGAGAACGGAGCCGAAGGAGAAGGAACGGCGGCCGACAGAATCTGCGCCAGAGACGCCTTCTGTGTCGCGGCGACCCCGGGCAGAGTGCAGACGATGGCGAGGAACAACGCAAGGGAGAGCAGGCGGAGTCGCGGGAGCAGAATCAGCGGCATTCGCAATCCATGTCGCGCTGCCTGCAATGTAACCGTTGTAACAGGCACCGGGAAGCGGTACCTTATCGTGACGGACCGTGACATGAACACAGTGGGCAAGCCTCGGCTGCTTCCGATCCTGATTATCGGGCTTCTTGCCGGAGTCCTGAACCTCGGCGCCGCCCCGGCGGGTGGCGGCCTCGACGGGAACGTCTACGACAAGCCCTGGCCCGCCGCGGACTTCACGCTCATCGACCAGAACGGCGAAAAGTTCCACATGGCGGACACCCGGGGCAAGGTCGTCGTGCTGTCGTTCATCTACACCCACTGCACCGATTTCTGTCCGTTCGTCGCTTTGAAGCTGAAGGCAGCACAGTCTCTCCTGGGCCCGGACGCGGAGAAGGCCGTGATCCTCCTGGTGACGACGGACCCCCTTCGTGACACTCCGAAAGTGCTCGCCGAGTACAGCAGGGCAATGGGCATGGAAAAGTCATGGCACTTCGTGACCGGTCCGCTTTCGGCGATGCGCAGGGTCTGGAAGGACTACTTCATCGGCGTGGAAATCGAAAAAGAAAGCGCAGGGGCGCCTGCGCCCAAGCTCGACCTCGCGGCGGACCAGGATGCGCAGAAAGTGGCCAAGGGGCTCACCAGCGAGGAGCGCGGGCTTGCCGGTGCCGTCATCGACCAATTCGGCGGAGGCTACGGCGTGTCGCATGACATACCGTTCTGGTTCGTCGACCCGCACGGCATGATGCGCGTATCCCTCGACGCGGATGCGTCTCCTCAGGATATCGCGAGGGACGTCCGCATCCTCCTGCAAGAGTAGTACCGTTTCGCTCTGGGTGTTCCAACGCTGTTCCATACACTTGGAACAGTTTCGTTCTGTTCCTGGGGTTTGGGGTTGTTGCTGCTTCAGAGCCCCAGGCTTCCTTTCGAGTGGTCCGCCTCCTATTTCCTTGCCGGAAAATAAAAAGAGATGGAAAGAACATCCAGAATCTCAATTCATGTGTTCCGAACCTCCTCTTGGCACATGCCTTGCAACACCGAAGGCGCGCGCCGGAATGCCGGTCGCGAACGTAAAGGGAGGGTTCTTCTTTGCAGCAGACCGAATTCACGGGCACCTGTCGATACCAGACGTCCTGCCACTTCTTCAACATCGCGCAGAAGAACGACCACAGCACGCACCTCCTCGAGCTCTACTGCGTGAAATGGCCCGAGCAGTGCCAGATCCACCAGAAGCGGAACACGGGGGCCCCGGTGTCGATCACCCTCTGGCCCACGGGAAGGGTAAGCTGAGCTATGACGCAGAACAACGCAGAATCCGAGCCGATCGGCGCGTTTCTCGTCCGGATCGGCGCCATGCAGTCGTGGCAGCTGGACGACGTCCTCCTGGCCCAGAAGTCCGGCGATTCCCGGATGTTCGGCGAGCTCGCCATCGCCCTCGGCTACATCGATGACTCCGCGCTGAGGCGGTACGTGGAAAGCCATCCCCGAGGCGTCCAGGCAGTCGGGGCTTGAGTTGCCCCGGCCCGTGAGCGCGGCTACACTCGCGCCATGGACCTTGCGTTCCGCGATCTTGGAGGCGACGGACAGCCGTTCGTGTTTCTCCACGGGCTGTTCGGCTCGTCGCAGAACTGGGCCGGCATGGGGCGGAGGCTCCGGGACCGCGGCCGTTGCTTCCTCCTGGACCTGAGAAACCACGGAGACTCCCCGCACGCGCCGCAGCACAGCCTGTCCGCGTGCGTGCAGGACGTCTTCGAGTGGGCGTCCCGGCATTCCCCCGGACCTCTGCGTCTGATCGGGCACTCCATGGGGGGCCTCGTTGCCATGGGGTTCGCCATTGCGCATCCCGAGCTCACCGCCGGTGTCGCGTCGCTTGACATCGCGCCGCGCGCCTACCCGGAGGAGCACGAGGCCGAGCTGCGGGCGCTCTCCACCGACATCGGCTCGTGCCGCTCACGCAGGGACCTGGACGAGCTCCTCTCCTCCACCCTTCCCGACCCGTTTCTCCGGCAGTTCATCCTCATGAACGCGGTGCGTGACGGAGATGGATTTCGATGGCGCATCGATGCATCCATCCTTGCATCCTCCACGGTGGCGCGCGACTTTGCGGGCGTCTCCGGCTTTTTCGGCGGGCCCGCCCTCCTCGTCGCCGCCGGAAGGTCTTCCTACGTGGACGAGGAAGGCCGGGAGGCGATGCGCCGTCACTTTCCTGCCGCGCGGATTATGACCATTCCAGAGGCTGATCACTGGCTGCATGTCTCGGCTCCCGGCCCGGTGCACCGCCTTCTTTCGGACTTCCTCGCGGGCACCGAGGGGGATACCGCGGCCATGCAATAACCGGACGGCTTTTCCGTCGTAGATGGCATGAGCGCGGAAACGCAGAAAAAAAGGATAGCCGACTTCCTCGCCGCCGAATGGGGCAGGCTTGTCAGCTACGTGCGCTCATGGATCGACGACACCGCGGACCGGGACGCGGAGGACATCGTGCAGGACGTGTTTGCGAGTGTTTTCGAGAATGCGGACGTGACGGCGCCCATCGCCGACCTGTCCGCCTACGTGTACCGATCGCTGCGCAACCGCATCGTGGATGCCTACCGCAAGCCCCGCCGGACCACGGCTCTCAACGAGCCAGTCCTGGACTCGCGCTACGAGGCGTCCGCGCAGGCCGAGCACCGGGAGAATCGCGACAGGCTCTTCGACGCGATCGACGCGCTCGTCCCTGCACAGAGAGAGGTCCTGGTGGCGACCGAGCTGGAGGGCAGGAGCTTTCGAGAGCTCGCCGAGGAATGGGACGTCCCCCTCGGCACCCTCCTGGCGCGGAAGCACCGGGCGATCCATGCGCTGCGCAAGGCGCTCGAGGGAGGAACTCCATGAGTGGAGAAGAGAAATCCATGGGCTGGCGGCACGGTCATCCCGGGTCCCGCGGCGTGCGCATCATTGGTGCGGTGCTCGCCGGGATTATCTTTGCCGGCATATTTGCCCTGGCGTTCGGGTGGCTCGTCATGATCCTGTGGAACTGGATCATGCCGGCGATCTTCCACCTGGGTGAGATCACGTACTGGCAGGGCTTCGGGATCCTGCTCCTGGCCAAGGTCGTGTTCGGAGCGTTGGGCAGCCACGGACCACGGGGCAAGCCGGGGTTCGGCAACCCCTGGGGCGGCAACCCGTTCCGCAAGGAATCCTGGCACCGCGGCGACTGGCCCGGTGACCGGGAGTGGTGGCGGTACTACCACGACTTCTGGAAAGACGAGGGCCGCGAGGCGTTCGAGCGCTACCGGGAGAAGCGGAGGGGCGAGGCTCCATCAGAGCCGGACCGGGCCTGACGGAACTGTGTGCGGGGAGCCGAAAGCTCCCCGCTTTTCGGGCCGCCCGTAGACCGCAGGTCCGGGCATCCGACGCCCGTTGACATCACCGCGGGTTGACACCTCCGCGGGCGCCTCGTATGGTGGGGACCCGATGCGAAGGACAGAGCTGGATCCCCGCGAGAGACTGGCCGTCTGGATGGGGATCGTCGGAAACGCGGTGCTCTTCGTTGGTAAAGTCATTGTCGGTTTTTCGTTCAACTCCATTGCCATCATCTCGGACTCGTTCAATTCCCTGACCGACATCGTCGCCTCCACGATCGTCTTCCTGAGCATCCGCAGCTCCTACAAAGCTCCGGACGCCGGCCATCCCTTCGGGCACAAGCGTGCACAGCCGCTCGCGGGGCTCACGGTGGCAATCCTCACCGGTATCGTGGGCTTCGAGATCATTGCGCAGTCGGTCACGCGGCTGTTCACCGGAGAGCAGATCCAGAGAGGCATTCTTCCGATCGCGGCCCTGGGTGCCGTTCTCGTGGTCAAGCTCGGCATGTTCCTCTATGCCCGGGTCACGGCGCAGCGTACCGGGAGCACGGCCCTCATGGCCTCCGCCACCGATCACCGCAACGATGTCCTCATCTCCGCCGCTGTCATCCTCGGTGTCGGCGCCTCCAACGTCGGCTTCCCGGTCTTCGATCCGATTGCCGCCATTCTCGTCGGCCTCTGGATCATCCGCGCGGGATTCGGCATCGGCAGGTCCAATATCAAGTACCTCATGGGGGAAGCGCCGCCGGCAGCGCTTCTTGAGTCCATCAAGGAGCGGGCGCGCCTGGTCCCCGGGGTCATCGAGCTGCACGACGTGTCGGCGCATTACGTGGGCACGAGCGTGGAGATCGCGGTGCACGTGAGCGTTGACCGCCGGCTGTCCGTCGAGGAGGCCCACGAGATCGGCGAAGCCGTTCAGAAGGAGATCGAGGGCGTGGACGAGATCTCCCACGCCTTCATCCACATCGATCCGCTGGAAGTGGGCTGACCAGGCGCGTGCGGGAGGCGCGATCTAGAGATCGGCTGCGTCGGCCATCCGGACCCCTGCCTTCTCCATCTCCAGAATCGCCTTCTGGATGTTCCCGTTGGGGAAGTCCACCCCGCGGCAGGCGTCTCGAATCACGGTGACGTTGAGCCCGAGGCGCCGGGCGTCCAGGGCGGAGGCGCGCACGCAGTAGTCGGTCGCCAGGCCGCAGACGTACACGGAATCCACCCCCATGCCCTGGAGGTACCACCGCAGGCCCGTGTCGGTGACGTGATCGTTCTCGAAAAAGACGGAATAGGAGTCCAGCCGCCGGCGCATCCCCTTCCGCAATACGAGCTCGATGCGCCCGACCTCCAGCCGGGGATGGAGCTCGGCCCCGCGGGTTCCCTGGATGCAGTGATCCGGCCAGAGGACCTGCTGGATCCCGTCCGCATCCACCATGTCCAGCGCCTTCCTCCCCGGATGGTTGGAGGCGAAGGACACGTGGTCCCGGGGATGCCAGTCCTGCGTCGCGACGACGCGGTCGAACTTCGACATGATGCCGTTGATCACGGGCACGACCTCGTCGCCCTGCTCCACCGCAAGGCTCCCCCCGGGACAGAAGTCGTTCTGCACGTCGACCACGAGGAGAATGTGAGTGTTCCTTGCTGCGGCCATGCGCCACCTCCCGTCTCCATAGTACACAAGGCTCCGTGCCCCTTCCAAGCGCTCGGCGACGCCCGCGGGCCGTTCCTTGACGGGCCGGCGGCAGCGGCCTATAGTCGGCGGGCGCGTTTTTGCCGCGTCGCGCGGGGGTCGCATCAATGCAGAAGAACGCACAAGTGCTGGGATACGCCGAAGGCTGGATCTCCGTCGTCCTCAATACCGCTCTTTTCGGTGTCAAGTACTGGGTGGGAACCACGTACGGATCGGTGGCCATGGTCGCCGACGCATGGCACACCCTTTCAGATACGCTCACCTCGGTCGTCGTGATCATCGGGTTCTTCATTGCATACCGGCCCGCGGACAAGGGTCATCCGTTCGGACACGGCCGCGCCGAGCCCATCGGGGCGGTCATCATTGCCACGCTGCTCGGCGTGGTCGCGGCCACGTTCCTGAAGGAGTCCGTGAACCGGCTGCGCCACTTCCAGGCAGCCTCGTTCGGGATGACGGCCGTTATCGTCTTCGGGATCTCGGTCGTGCTGAAAGAGGCCCTCGCGGAGTTCTCCTACTGGGCGGGACGGAAGATCGGCTCCGAGTCGCTGCGCGCCGACGGCTGGCATCACCGCAGCGATGCAATAGCGTCCGCGATGATCGTTGCCGGCGCGCTCGTCGGCCGGTATCTCTGGTGGATCGACGGGGTCATGGGCATCGCCATCTCTCTCCTCATCCTGTGGGCTACCATCGACATCCTGCGCTCAGCGGCAACGGCGCTCCTGGGAGAGAAGCCGACGAAGGAGCTTGAGGACCGGCTCGGCGCGCTCATCTCCCGGGAGACGCCGACCGCAACGCATTTTCACCACCTGCACGTGCACACGTACGGCGGCCACCGCGAGCTCACGTTTCATCTCGACTTCCCGCCTGACATGCGGCTCCATGAAGCGCACGTCCTGGCTTCCCGCGTGGAGTCAGCCGTGCGCCGTGAGCTCTCTGCAGAGGCCACGATCCATATCGAGCCGTCGGATGCCGGGGAAGTGTCTTCCTGACCGAACGGGGCCGCATTCGGCGATAACGCTGCGGCCCAGCGCGGCAGGCCTAGCTAGAAGTAGCGGCGCAGGTGCACCGTGACAGGCTCGTCGCCGTAGCAGCCGAAGAGGGACTTCATGGACACCCCGGTGAGCTCGCACAGCGTGATGCTGCCGTGCACCTGGACGTCCTGCCATGACCCGGCGCCGCCGGGATTGTAGTACTCGGGGAACCTGCCGTCGGGCCGGAGAAAACTTACGAGGTCCCAGGCCGTTTCCTCCGAGACTCCCTGCGGCGACCGCTCCAGGGCATCCAGGATCTCGCGGTTCAGCTCGTCGTAGCGCCACTGGATGTCGTTCACGTTTGCCTTCGTGAGGAGTGCGATCCACTCGTTCATCGCGGTGAGGCGCATCTCGGGAGACACGGGGTGGTTGGTTGCAAGAACCACGTCCGGCCGGGACTCTCTCTGCGGCGCGAAGTAGAACGGGCCGGGACAGTTGTGGTCTTTCCAGGTCTGGTTGATGAAGCCTTTCTCGCCGAAGTCCGCATCTTCGTAGGCGGCCCCGATGTGCATCTCCTCGATCTCCGTGGTGATCGAGTGCCAGAGGGAGCGGATCCTTCCGCAGAAGAGATTCACGACCGCCCCGATGAGGTCCATCAGGAAGTCGGTGAGCTTCACGAACCAGTCCCGGTCAAAGGCTTTGTAGAGGCGCTCGTTCCAGTCCAGAACGTAATCAAAGGGATAGTGATAGGTGTTTGCGCGGGGGAAAACCCCTTGCCGCGGGGAGGGTGTACCGTACCTGCGCCGCATCCTGCGGATGTAGCCGCGGGTGGGGAGCCGCCGGCGGTATCGCCAGGGAACGTACGCGTAGTACGGGAATAACTCGCGCCGGCCAGGCTTGCGTCCCGTCTCCACCACGAACGCGCGGCCATGCGCATCCGCCATCGGATACAGCCACGTGACCCCCCGCTGCGCCGCGGCGACGCGTCCCACCGCCTCGTCCGCCGACCCGCAGTGCTGAACGCAGTCCCGGACCAGCCCCAGGGAGTTGAAGCCCGGCCGATGCGGGTCGCACAGGCGCGTGGCGAGCATGTTCACTCCCATGGCGAATCCCGCGATGTTCATCGCCGCCATGGATCCGACGAATCCCGGCGCGGTCTGGCTCACGAACGGACGGCCGGGAGCCTCCGGACTGACGATGAGGAGGCACGCCGTGTCCTGGAAGACGTCGGCCGTGGGAAACATGAAGTCCCGGCCGAAGAAGTGCCGGCCATCCGCGGCGGCGCCGCTGAGGGAGAACGCGTTGCAGCCGATCGGCGTCCGGAGAAGCCTGGGGTCGATGCCTCGGCGCGCAAAGATCTCACCTGAGTACACGTGCGCCAGGATTGCGTCGACCCCGAAGTTCAGCGTCTCCAGGTCCTCCCGGGTCACCGTCGTGCCGGGCCGCGCCGCGGCGCAGCCGTCGTGGATCCCCTTGATCTCCTCCAGGAGTTCGGGAGGAACGTCGGGGAGGACCGACTTCGTCGCCCCGGCGGCTATCGTTGCGATCAGATCCTGGATGTCGCCTTCCAGGCCGCCCTTCTGGGCCACGCCGCTGTCGAAAAACGCGAAGATGACCTTTTTCAGGAACTCCCCGGTCATACGGGAGACTTCCTGCTCGGCCAGCAGGCCGAGAAGATAGCCCCGGTGCCACGCGTCGCCTTCGACGTAGTAGGCCCTCTTGGGCCGGGCCGTCCTGTGGTTCTTTGCGCTCCCGTGCTCGGCCAGCATGCCGATCCATCCGTCTTTCTGGACGAACAGCCGCGGCGCGCCGGGAGAATCCGGGTCCATGACCGGCCTCACGGAGAACCCGTCACTGTCGAAGGCCGCCTCGACTCGCATGGATCGCGTTGGGATGGGTTCGAGGGCGGGAATGGCGGACCCTCCTTTTCGACGGGCCCCGCATTGTAAGATGCGCCGGGGCGTGAGGCAAGACGGGAATCAGGCCGGGAGGAGCCCATGGAAGATCGCGCATCATCTCGTCCATTCCGCGCCTGGTTGTACGCCAGGGACCCCTTCGGGGAGCGCTGCGCGGCCGGGTTGTGGTGGACCTGGGAGCGGAGTAGAAAGGCGGGCCTATCCCCGCTTCTTCTTCTGCGGGGGGCGCCCGGACGACGGCTTCCTCTGCTGCTGCCCCGCCCGGGTCTGCTCGGGCCGCGGCTGCCCGGGCCGCCCGGCTGCCGGCCGGGAATCGTCCCTCCGCGGGGCCAGGATCTCCTGGGCAGCCAGGTCAAGAACCGAGTTCTCGGTTCCGAACTGGTTGGGCACGTAGGCGTCCGCTGACCAGTCGTTGTGCCATTCCCCGCGGTTGTCGCGGTAGCGGAAGACGTACGATTTTCCGCCGTCCAGCGTCAGCGTCGCGCTCCACGAGCCGTCCGGCTCGCGCTTCATCGGCGTCGAGCTCTCGCTCCAGCCGTTGAACTCTCCGCACAGGTGCAGAGAATCGACCCCCTCCATGGGGGGCATCGTGAAGGTCACCTGGAACTTCTTTCCGCCCAGCGGCTTCTTGCGGAGCATATCGACCTCCTGCGGCCGGCCCGAGTATACGACGCCGCTACCTCGCCGTCGAGAGGATGTGACGGTCGTCCGTCAGCACGTCGAGAAGGCTTTTCGTCCCGTCGGGACCGGGAAAGTTGATGAGAGAGGCGTACCGCGCCTCCGGCAGTGTTTCCCGCAGCGGCCCGGCCGCCTCGTTGTGCCAGTTGTCGACGATGAAGGTGACCTTCTCCGCGGAGAGCTTCGCGATCTGAGCCGCCTCCAGCGGGGCGGGACCGAACACGCCCCGGATGGTGAAGCCCAGCTCCGCCATGAGGGGCTGCTGGAAGAGATGGACGACGATCGGCGCGCCGTGCAGACCGTCGTTCCGAAGCTCCTGCTTCCAGGAGGCGATGAAGCTCTCCAGGTCCGCCAGGGACCCCCGAGCCTGGTCCTGCGTGCCCAGGATGTCGGCGATGGCCATGATCGACGTCCGCAGAGTGTCGAGGGAATAGTCGGCATCGATCTTGACGAGCTTGATCTTTCGGCCCCCGGCCGTCTCCGCGAGCCTCTTCGCCATGACTTCGAACCCCGTGTACACGACAAGACGCGCGCCCTTCAGGCGGGCGACGTCGGACGGCTTCAGCTCGTATTCCGCCGGGTGCCGCAGGTCCCCGGGAGCGAGCGTGACGATGTCCTTCGCGCCCGCCGCGGCGGCGAAGGCCGCGGTCCAGGTATTCGTCGCCACCACGCGGACGGCAGACTGCTGCGCGCCGGCCGCGCCGGGGAGCCCGAGCACGGCGGAAACGACAAGAAACGACAGGAAGGCGCGAGTGCTCATGATGTCCTCCTCGCGATCCGCTTGTAGAGGAGCCCCGCGCCCAGGAGGCACGCGGCGATGACCGTCACGGCCGAGCTCGCGGGGACATCCAGCGCAACGGACGAGATGAACCCGGTGACGCTGCAGACGGCGCCCGCCGCGCAGGCGTGCAGGAAGAAGCCGCGCGTGCTGCGCGCCGTGAACGACGCGATGATTGCCGGCAGGAGCAGGATAGAGTCCAGGAGAAGCGCCCCGATGAGCTTCATCAGGAGCGCCACGCTGATCCCGACGAACAGGAGGATCACCGTGGTGAGCGCCCCCTCGTTCACGCCGGAGGCGAACGCGATCTCGCGGTGAAAGAGAACGGCGCTGACCCGGGGGAAGAGGCCGGTCACGAACAGGAGGATGGCCAGGGCGTAGAGCGCCGTGAACAGAAGATCGAGCCGGGACAGCGAGTAGACGTTTCCCCACAGGACGGCGAACGCGTCCTTGGACGGCACGCCGGCCTTGTAGATCACCGCGAAGGCGAGCCCGATGGTGAGCACCATGAAGAACGTGGCCACGTATCCGAGGGTCAGGCCGGATTCCCGCGCCACGCGGGCAATGGCGACAATGGCGATGAGATCAAGAGCCAGGCCGGCGACGAGGGGGTCGATGCGCAGCGCCAGCCCGATGGCCGCGCCCAGGAGCGCCGCGTGCATGAGGGTGAACCTCAGCGTGACGAGGTTGAGCCGCAGGATGAAGACACCCGCCATGGGAAAGAAGCACCCGGCGAGGATGAGAGCGACGAATCCCCTCAGGATGGGCGGATAGGACAGCGCCTGCGCAAGGTTCATGACCGGTCAGGCAAACGTGCCTGCCTCCATGGACTCGATCCTCCACGCGGCTTCCGCGAGCGCCTGCGAGTCGTGGGACACCATGACCACGGTCAGGCCCCGGCTCTCGTTCAGGTCGTGGAGGAGGCCCATCACCTCCCGGCGGGCCTGCGGGTCCAGGGACGAGGTTGGCTCGTCCAGGAGCAGGAGCTCGGGATCCTGGCAGAGGCACCGGGCAAGGGACAGTTTCTGCTTCTCCCCGCCGGAGAGCCGGGCATACGTACGGCGCTGCAGGTGGGAGCAGCCCACGATTGCCATGGCTTCCTCGATCCTCTGCTTCTTTTCGGCCTTCTCCAGGTCCAGGGCGCAGGCGCCGATGGCAACCACCTCTCGTCCCGAGATGGGAAAATCGACGGAGACGGCCTCCTGGTTGACGTAGCCCACGCGCCGCCGCTGGCGCGCCCACTCCCGGGAGCCCACCTCGGCGCCCAGCACGCTGAGCCTGCCGCCGTTGTGCTTCTGGAGCCCGAGGATTACCTTGAGAAGCGTCGTCTTGCCGGCGCCGTTCGGTCCGGCCACAATGACCCGCTCCCCGCGCTGCACGCTGAAGGAAAGGTCCTTCAGGATGCGGTGGCCGTCGATCGCCACCTCGACGCCTTCCGCGAGAATGCACGGGAGCGGTCCTGGCATGATTGATGAGTAGATACATGCGGGGCGGAAGAAAGTCAACGGCGAGCCGGCGCAGCGCGTTTGCCGGCGGAAAGGAGATATCATGAAGGCGATCATCGTGCGGCAGTATGGAGACCCGGAGGTAATGAAGGTGGAGGAGGTGCCCACCCCCGCCCCCAGTCCCGGCCAGATCCTGGTGCGGATCAAAGCCGCCGGCGTGAATCCGGCGGACACCTATGCGCGCAGCGGCAGCTCCGCGAACAAGCCGCCTGTTCCTTACACCCCGGGGACTGACGGTGCGGGCGTCGTGGAGTCCGTCGGACAGGATGTGAGGTCAGTGCGGCCAGGCGCCCGGGTGTACACGGCGCGGACCCTGAGCGGCACCTACGCGGAGTACTCCCTCGCCCTGGAATCCCAGGTACATCCCCTTCCCGAGCGCATCTCCTTTGCACAAGGTGCCGGGGTGTTTGTCCCCTATGCCACGGCATACCGCGCTCTGTTCCAGGTTGCCCGGGTCCGCCCGGCGGAGACGGTGCTCGTTCACGGGGCAAGCGGCGGCGTCGGGATCGCCGGCGTGCAGACCGCCCGGGCAGCGGGGATGATCGTCCTGGGAACGGCAGGCTCGCCGCGGGGACGCGAGCTGGCGCGGAAGGAAGGGGCGCATCACGTCGTGGACCACACCGCTGCCGGCTACCAGGAGGAGATCCTGCGCCTGACGGGAGGCAGGGGGGTCGACGTGATTCTCGAGATGCTTGCCAACGTGAACCTCGGCGCGGACCTCAAGCTCCTCGCTCCCCACGGGCGAGTGGTGGTGATCGGAAGCCGGGGGGACGTGACCCTGACCCCGCGGGACCTGATGTCCCGTGACGCTTCGATTCACGGGATGCTCCTGTGGAACATATCCGCGGAAGACGCCGCGCAGGTCCATGCGGCCCTGGCCGTGGGCATGGAAAGCGGCTGGGTGCGGCCCGTGGTGGGGCTGGAAATGCCGCTTGCCGACGCGCCTCGCTCCCACCGCAAGGTCCTGGAGCCGGGCTCCTTCGGAAAGATCGTCCTGATTCCCTAGGGCGGCCCGCCTTCGGGCGATCTGCCCCGGAGTCTCAACTCCCAGAACATGACGCCCGGCATGGGATTCTCGTAGTAGGGCGGGATCCGTCTGAACCCCAGGGACCGGTACAGTCCCACGGCGCTTTTCAGCCGATCCAGCGTATCGAGGCGCATGACCCTGTAGCCCAGCGCGCGGCCCTCATCGATGACGCGTTCGGCAAGCGCCCGTCCCAGCCCGAGGCCGCGGAAGCGCGGCCGGATGAAGAGCCTCTTCATCTCGCAGATCCCCGGGGCGAGCTTCCTCAGGGCCACGCACCCCGCGGGAACGCCGACCGAATGTCCGTCCCTGGCGGGCGCACGGGCGAGAAAGAGGGCTCCCGAGGGCGGCACGTACTTGCCGGGAAGCGCCGCAAGCTCCTCTTCGAATCCCTGGAATGAAAGGTCAACCCCGAGAAAGCGCACGTATTCCTTCATCAGGGTCCGCGCTGCCCGGATGTCCGCCAGCCCTTCTGCACGCTCGATCACGGGCCGGCGCGAGGCCTGCATTTCCAGGAGACGGCGGGCAGCCTCCAGGTGGGCCACGAGCGCTGCCTGCTCCCGGTCGCTCAGCCCGCGTATCATGTCTTCCACTTGGATATCCGAGTCCGTGTTGATCTTTTCCAGGGCGACGCGGCCCGCAGCGGTGAGGGAGAGAACCGAAACCCGGCCGTCCAGCCGGTCCGGCGCTGTCTCGATGAGCCCCGCGGAACCCAGGCGCCTGACGATCCGGTTCAGATACCCCAGATCCACTTTCAGATCCCGCCCGAGCGCGCTCTGCGTCCGCTCACCGGCGCGGCCGATTTCGAAGATCACCCGCGCCTCCGTCAGCGTCAGGTTGGTGTCGAAGCGGTAGCGGCTGAGAAGGCCCAGCCGGTTCGTGTAGTAGCGGTTGAATTGGCGCAGCGCCTGCACGGCGCCGCCCCGGGTCGGCGCGGCTCTCACCGCGGCAACCCTCTCTGCCGCGGCTTTCGCCGAAGCGGCCTTGACGGAACGTGCTCCCATGAGCGAAGGATGGCAGAATTACTTGCCTTAGTCAAGTAATTGACAGCCTCGCCCACACGCCGGTGCGCAAGGCTCCTGCCGCGCCGCTATCCCTTGACCGCTCCCGCTGCAATGCCGCGGATGATGTACTTCTGCAGAACGAGATACAGCACAATGATCGGAGTGGCGGACAGGATCAGGCTTGCCGCAAGAGGACCGTATTCCCTGAGGAACATTCCGTAGAACTGCATCTGCTCGAGCTGGAGCGTCCCCTTCTTGACCACGACAAGCGGGAGGAGGAAGTCATTCCAGAGCCACAGGGCATCAAGGATCAGAATCGTTGCCGTGATCGGCTTGAGAAGCGGGAAGACGACGCGGAAGAACACGAAGATCTGTCCGGCCCCGTCGATCGACGCGGACTCCTCCAGCTCCTTGGGCACGCCTTTCACGAACCCGTGGTACATGAACACAGCGAGGGGACAACCCAGGCCCCAGTACATCGGGATGAGACCCCAGATCGTCGAGAGCTTGAGATCGGTGGTAAGGGAGACGATGGGGACCATGACGATCTGGAAGGGAATGACAAGCGCAAAAGCAAAGACCAGGTAAAGGAACCACGAAAAGCGGTTGAGCGTCCGAGCGAGCTTCCACGCCGCCATGGAGCTGACAAGGAGGATCCCGGTCACTCCAAAAACCGTGATGATGGCGGTATTCGCGACGGTGGAAGGAAAGTGCATTTCTGTCCAGGCTTTGGCGAAATGGGACAGCGTGACACTGGTGGGAAGGTCGATGGGATGGAGCTTGATGTCCGCCTCGGGCTTGACCGCGTTGATGAGCACGAAGAGGGCCGGGTAGATGTACACGAAGGCGGCGAGGATCATGAAGACTTCGAAGAGCCACTTCAGCCGCGGTTTGCGGCGCCCGGCATGCTGGATGATCACAGCTGCACCTCCCGCCTCTTCGAGATGGCGAGCTGCACCCCGGTGATGAGCGCGATGGCAGCGAAGAGGAGCAGCGCCTTTGCCGTGGCCAGGCCGGCAAGCTTCTTCGCAAAGGCATCAAAGAAAATATCCATCACGAACGGGATGGTTCCCAGCGCGTAGCCGGACGGCCCCACCATGGCATACATCAGGTCGAAGCTCTTCAGCGAATTGGAGAGGCTGAGGAACAGGCAGATCGTAAGCGCGGGCACGAGCAGCGGAAGCGTGATGTGACGGAGACGCGCCCGGTATCCCGTCCCGTCTATGCTCGCTGCCTCCAGCACGTCCGTGGGGATGTTCGACAGGCCGGCGAGGTAGATCACCATGAGATACCCGGCCTGCTGCCAGACCTGGACAAGGACGATGAGCCAGGGAGCCTTGGCAGGATCTCCCATCCACTTGTCAATGCCGGTCAGGGCGGGCAGAAGGTTGAAGAAGACGAAGGACCAGACGAGCGCGACGACGATCATGGACAGGACGTTGGGAAGGAAAAAGACCGATCTGAGCACTTTCTGGCTCCGGATGCCCGTATCGAGGGCCAACGCGAGCAGAAAGCCCAGGAGGTTGCTCAGCAGGACGTTGAAAAAGGTGAAGAAAAGGGTGAAGCCGACGACTCCCATATCGAATCTCTGCCGTACCCATGTTGCCGCAAGGATTTTCCTCAGGGCGCCCAGGCGGAAGATCTCCTCTGCCGCGGCTTTCACCTCTCCCGTGCTCCCCGCGGACAGCCGCCCGAGAGGGAACGTTCGGATTGCGGCATCGAGAGCGGCGCGGTCACCCGACAGGCCTGCGCTTTTTACCGAGGAGATCAGCTGGTCGACCTGCTCGGAGGAGACCCGTTTCTCCCTGTCGATTTCCGGCAGAAGCCAGATCCTGTCCTCCAGCGTCAGCTCGTCATATCGGGGCTTCAGGCTGTACTTGTCAGGCCCAGGCGCGTAGAACTCCAGCGCAAGATCACGGTCTTCCGGGCGCGAGAGCTTCGAGAGAAAGCCTTTCTCGAACTCTCCTTTCGGGATGCTCGCGGGCAGGTCAGAGTCCGCGTTGTAGTTGACCTGTGTGAAGACGTGGGGGTAGAACCTCTCCTCGACTCCGCCGGTGAATATCTTCACGTAATTGGCCAGGCCGACCGTCTTGTATCCTTCCGGCTCGTAGCCGGCAACCCGCATGAGATGCTGCAGCCGATAGCGTGTCAGCCCGGTGGCCGCGTATCTCTTGTACTGATTGTCATCCGGGTCGAGGTGATACACGGACAGGAGATAGGCGCGGTCATTCGGACCGCTGACCCTGTCGAGGATTTTCGATTCGAACTCCTGCCTGGGGAGGCTGATGGGGATCCGGGGAGTCAGGCCGTCCCAGTTCGTGAAGGAGATCCTGATGCCCTGGGCGAATGGATAGAGGAAGAACAGGGCGTACAGCGCGAGAGCCGGAACCACGAAGATCGCGAAGTAGAGGACGACCTTCCACCGCGGCTGGACCATGCTTCCTCCAGGCGGACCGGGGAGGCTGGAAGCCTCCCCGGTTGCTCGCACCGAGAGTATACGCTTTTTTTACTGTTTGCGCGCGTCCGCCCACATCTTGTCGATGCCTGCGATGACGTCTTCGGCGGACTTCTTCTTGAACACGTAGGCCTGCGCGCCGTTCTTGACGGCGTCCTCGAATACCACGGTGGGATACATCGAGAAGGCCCATGGATAGGCGCCGTTCTTCCCGACGGCGGACATCAGCTCGACAAAGGGCGGCTTGAGGGCCGAAAGGTCAGCGCCTTTGAAGTCCGACGTGAGCTTGTAGTCCGTGGTCCAGATCTTGATGGCCTGCGGCGTCGACAGCCACGAGAGGAACTTCTTTGCGGCCTTCTGCTTGTCCGGCGTGGCCTGGGAGGAGATTCCCAGGGTGGAATCCACGTCCGCGTAGAACTTGTTCATCTTTGCGTCGTTGAAAACGGGGAACGGCACGAAGCCGCAGTTCAGGTTGGGATTGGTGCCAATGGCCGCCCCGTAGGACCACAGTCCCTGGACCATCATGGCGGATTTGCCGCCGGCAAATGCGGCCTGCTGCTCATTCCAGTTCATCTCCTCCGCGTTGTCATCCATGTTGGCGCGGTAGAAGTCGATGATGGAGAACAGCTTCTTGGTGTCCACGACGCCGTAGCTCGTCTTCCCCGCGTCCATGTCGGCGATGAAGTTCGGGACCTTGATTCCCTTCTCCGCCAGGAGATTCGTCTGGACAAGCGTGATGAAGTGGCCAATGGACCAGTTCTCCTTGAGCAGCCCGGCAAAGGGGGTTACGCCGCTGTCCTTCAGGGTCTTCACGACGCGCTCGAGCTCCCGATAGGTCGTGGGAGCCTTCAGGTTGTACTGGTTGAAAATGTCCTTGTTGTAGATGATGCCGATCCCGGCGAAGTCGCACGGGAGGGCCCACAGCTTTCCGTTCCAGGTAACGGCCGGTTTTGCCGAGTCAATGACCTTGGCCAGCACCGGTTCCTTGGACAGGTCGACCAGGTAGCCCTTCTGGGCGTACTCAAAAACGCGGGAGTAGGACTGCATCTGGAGAATCTCGGAGAGGCTCCCGGATGCGGCCCGCGCCGCCATCGTCTGGTCTGCATTGTTCGGAATGATCAGAAGGCTGATGTCGATGCCCGGGTTGTCCTTCATGAAGGCGTCCACGAGCTTCTTCAGGCCGTCCTGGTTCTCCTGCTTGTAGTAGTACAGCTCCAGCTTCTGCGCTGGAAGCGATACCGCCACGACGGCAAGAGCCAGGATCATGAACACGAGGGCTTTCCTCATACTCTACCTCCTTGGGTTTCGTCGGCGGGGGAAACGTCCCCGCCGGAACGGCGGGGCTTGCGGAAGGTCCGATTGTGGTGTAACATTATGCAACCGGTTGCGTAGTGTATACGGAACGCGGACCGGTTGTCAAGAGAAAACGGCAGGCCCATGCGGCGGAAGAAACGGGTGACCATCTACGACATCGCGCGCCTCGCCGGGGTGACGACGGCCACGGTATCGCGCGTGCTCAACGGGAAGACGGGCATTTCCGCTGCCACGCGGGAGAAAGTGGCCGGCGTGGTGCGCCGCACGCGCTACTTCCCCTCCCCCGCGGCCGCAGGGCTGCGCTCCAAGGCCACCCGGGAAATCGGCATCCTCTCCCCGTTTTTCATCGGGGACTTCTTCCTCAAGATCTTCGAGAGCCTCCACCGCCGGCTCAAGGACTATGACCTCATCCTGTACAACGCCCAGACACCTGCCCACCGCCGGGAGGTCATTGACCGCATCGTGGCGGAGGAGAAGCTGTGCGCCCTCATCTTCGCGAGCACCCCGGTCCTTATGGAAGAGGAGGTCCTCATCTCCGCTCTGCGCATCCCCGTGGTCATGGTTGAGGCCCGTCATCCCTCGTACAGCTCCGTGGACTACGACCACCAGATCGGCGCGTTCAAGGCGGTCACCCACCTCGTGGAGCTGGGACACCGGGACATTGCCATCGTCGGGTGGAGCCCGGAGACGCGGCTGTACTCTCCCATCGGGAAAGAGAGGCTCAAGGGATATCGCATGGCCCTCACCATGGCGGGCATCGAGGTCCAGGATGCCAACATCGTGAGCGGAGAGTTGAGCAGCGCTGATGCCCGGGCGCGGGCAACGCAGCTGCTGACCCGACGGAATCCACCCACGGCCATCTTCGCGACGTCAGACGTCCAGGCCGCCGGCGTGCTCATGGCTGCCCGGGAACTGGGACTGCGGGTCCCGGAGGACCTTTCCGTCGTCGGATACGACAACCTCCCCGTGGCGGAATACCTGTCGCTCACGACGATGTGGCAGCACCACGACCTCCTGGCCCGCAACGCCGCAACGCTCCTCCTGGAGGAGCTGCGGGGAGGCGTGCGGACGGGGGAACGCGTGGTCCTTCAGCCGGAGCTCGTCGTGCGCTCCTCCACGCGCGCGCCACGGGTCCGAAAGAGCGCATGAAGGGCGCAGGCCGCTCACGGGCCAGGGCCGACACGGGAGCAGATCCCCGGGCAAGCGGGATCCTTCTTCACCCCACGAGCCTTCCGGGTCCGCATGGGATTGGTGACCTTGGCCCGCAGGCGCACCGGTTTCTCGATTTTCTCTCCTCCGCGGGACAGGCCCTCTGGCAGGTCCTGCCCGTGGGCCCCACGGGCTACGGCGACAGCCCGTATGCCTGCTTTTCATCCTTTGCCGGTAACCCTTTGCTTGTCAGCCTGGAAACGCTCGCCGCCTGGGGCCTGCTGTCGTCCGGCGACCTGTCGGGGGTGCCGCCATTTCCTCCGGGCAGGGTCGACTACGGCCGCGTCATCGCCTGGAAAATCCCTTTGCTCCGCGCGGCGGCGCGGAGGCTCCTCGAGCGAGATGATGCCCGGGATGTCCGGCTCGACGACAGCCTCCGCGCGTTCCTGGCGCGGGAGGCGTGGTGGCTGGAAGACTACAGCCTTTTCATCGCCCTGAAACGCTTCTTCGAGGAGCGCGCCCGCTCCCGCGATGAAACGGCAGGCGCGTGGAACGCCTCCTGGGACCGTGATATTGCGCTGCGGGAGCCTGCAGCCATGCGGCGCTGGCGCAAGGAGCTCGAGCGGGACGCGCGGATCGAGAGCGTCATCCAGTTCTTCTTCTTCCGGCAGTGGCAGGAGCTGCGGGAGGCCGCCGCGGCTCGCGGAATGCGGATCATTGGGGACATTCCCATCTTCGCGGCGCCGGACAGCGCGGACGTCTGGGCCAACCGGGAGCTGTTTCTCCTGGACGGCGACGGCCGGCCCGCCGTGGTATCCGGGGTGCCTCCTGACTACTTCGCGGCCACCGGCCAGCTCTGGGGCAATCCCCTGTACGACTGGCCGGCGCTGAAACGCCGAAAGTTCGACTATTGGGTCCGCAGGATCCAGGCCGCCACCTCGCTGTACGATTACGTGCGCATCGACCACTTCCGCGGCTTCTGCGCGTGCTGGACCGTGCCCGCCGGTGAAAAGACGGCGGAGAACGGGAGATGGGAGCCGGCACTCGGCGCGGAGCTCTTCCGCACCCTGGCGCGGGAGCTCGGGCGGCTTCCCCTGATCGCGGAGGATCTCGGGGTGATCACGCCGGACGTGAACGAGCTGCGGGAGAGCCTGGGCTTCCCGGGAATGCGCGTGCTGCAGTTCGCCTTCGACGCGGCGGAGGCGGGGTCCCTCAGCGCGGACAACCGGTTCCTCCCGCACAACCACGCGGCGGACTCCGTGGTCTACACGGGAACGCATGACAACGACACCTCGCGCGGCTGGTATGCACATCGCTCCCCGGAAGAGCGGGACTACCTGGCGCGGTACTGCGGCAGCGCGGATGGCGACGTCGAGTGGATTCTCATCCGCATGGCGCTGTCCTCGGTCAGCAGGTTCGCCGTGGTCCCGCTCCAGGATGTCCTGGGCCTGGGAAGCGAGGCCCGCATGAACACGCCGGGCACCTCGGGCGGCAGCAACTGGGCGTGGCGATTCGAGAATGGGGCGCTTGCCCCGCGCGCCGCGGAGCGGCTGCGTGCGATGTCCGCGCTGTACGGGCGAGTGCCCGGCTTTTCTTCCTGAGGCAGGGCGGCAACGGTCTGCCGGGCCGCTACGCATCCTCCCGGCATGACGTGAGGCAGGCATCGCGCGGGAAGCTGACGGTAATGGACTCCCCGAGGGCCGGCAGGGAAAGCCGCGGGTTGTTGAACATGTCCAGGAACAGGTCGCTGTCCCCGACCCGCAGGAACAGCCGCACTGTCGGACCAAGAAAAACGACGTTCGTCACCGTTCCGGTGAGTTGATTGAAATCCGGATGTCCGTTCGAAATCGAAATCAGCTCGGGCCGCAGGGATATCATCACCTCTCCGCATCGCCCGGCCTCCGCGGGCAGCTTTCCGGCGATCACCTGGCCTGCAACGCTGAGAGTGCCCGCTTCCGCGTCCACGACCTGCGCCGGCACCACGTTCAGAGACCCGACAAACGAGGCCACGAAAGGCGTCGCCGGGCGATTGTAGATCTCCAGCGGCGTGCCGACCTGGGCGATCCGCCCCTCTCGCATCACCACGACCCGGTCCGACATCGACAGGGCCTCCTCCTGGTCGTGCGTGACATAGATCGTCGTGATCCCCAGGGACCTCTGGATGGCGCGGATCTCCTCGCGCAGACGCGCGCGGATGGCGGCGTCAAGGGCGGACAGAGGCTCGTCCAGGAGCAGCACGCGCGGCCGCGCGGCGAGCGCCCGCGCCAGCGCCACTCTCTGCTGCTGGCCGCCGGACAACTGGGACGGGTAGCGCCCTTCCATCCCTTCCATGCCGATGAGGCGAAACATTTCCTTCACCCGGCCGCGGATCTCCTCGGCGCTCCGGCGCGCCACCTTCAGGCCGAAGCCCACGTTCTGTCCCGCGGTCATGTTGGGGAACAGGGCATAGTGCTGGAACACCATTCCCACGGAGCGGCGGTTGGGCGGCGCGGCCACGACATCGACGCCGTCGATGGAGATCGTGCCGCCGGAGGGCGTCTCGAAGCCGGCAATCATGCGCAGCGTCGTCGTCTTTCCGCAGCCGGATCCTCCGAGCAGCGAGACGAACTCTCCCTGCGAAACGTCGAGGTCGAAAGAATCGACAACGATCGTCCCGCCGAACGTCTTCACCACGCCATGAAGCTCGAGAAACGCCATGCCGCATCCCTCCTCAGTGGGCCCCGCCGGCGGCGGTCCCGCGGATGCCGCGGCCCCGGGTCAGCACGCTCATGAGCGCGATCGAGCCCCACGTGAGCAGAAAGCTGATCACCGACAGGGCCGCCGGCTCGTAGGCCAGATTGCGCCCGACCTGGGCCATGTACGGTCCGAATGCCGGCCAGGCGAGCATGACGGCGAGGGTCAGCTCGCCCACGACAATCGAGAACGTGAGAAACGCCGCGGAGAGCAGCGCCGCGCGCAGGTTCGGGATGACGACCCGCAGGAGCGTCGTGGGCGCCCGCGAACCGAGGCTCTGCGCGGCCTCCACCAGCGTTCGCAGATCGATGGCGCGGAGTCCTGTATCCACGGAACGGAACACGTACGGAAGCGACAGCACGACGTAGCCGGCAATGAGAAGGACCGGGCTGCTGACGATGGGAAGCGGCGGACGACTGTACAGGCTGATCAGGCCGAAGACGAGCACGATAGGCGGAATCACGAAGGGGAGAAGCGCGATCGTCTCCACGAGCGGCTTCACCCTGGGGAACCGAACGTGCACCCACACCGCGGTCGGCACGATCAGGGCCAGGGCCGCGACAATGGTGAGCGCCGCCATCTCAACGGAAAACGTGAAGGTCTTCACGAACTGGGGATCGGAGAGGACGTGGATGTAGGCAGCGAAGCTCGTCACTCCTTTTTTCGCCCGAAGGGAGAAGAGGAACGTCGCGGCGAGCGGGAGGAAGAAGTACAGGCCTCCCAGGACCATCCACAGCCAGGACCACCAGCGTGATTTTTTCATGCCGGCCGCCTGGCGGGAATCGCGCGGGCCGCAGCGGAATCCGCGCGGAGCGTACGCTCAGCGCTCATGACAGCCACCGTACGGCGCGTCTCTGCAGCACGTTGTATCCCAGGATCGAAAGCGTCATGACCACGATCATGCCGACGGCCAACGCGTACCCGAGCGAGGGGTCATGGAGCACGTCCCCGCGTATCTGCGCGCCGATCAGGATCGGCACGAGGTTGAGCAGCCCCCCCGTCAGCGCGTAAGCAGTGGCGTAAGCGCCGAACGCATTGCCGAAGAGGAGAATGACAGCCGATAGAAGCGACGGGAGCAGGATCGGAAAGGCAACGTACTGCCAGTACTGCCGTCGGGAAGCGCCGAGGTTCTCGCACGCCTCGCTCCATTCGCGGCGCATTCCGTCCAGGGCCGGCGTCATGACGAGGATCATGAGCGGCAGCTGGAAGTACAGGTACGTGAGGCTCAGCCCCCAGAAGCTGTACAGGTTGAATCCGGAATCGTAGAGGCTGATGCCGAAAAGGAACTTCACGAGCACCGTGACCAGACCGACGCGCCCGAGAGTGGCGACAAAAGCGAAAGCGAGCGGAACACCGGCAAAGTTCGAGGCCACGCCGGAGAACGTCGTGAGGAACGTGCGGACCCAGCGGGGAAGGCCGCCGATGGTTACCCCGACAGCGATGAGAAATCCGAACAGCCCGCCGCCCAGCGCGGTCACGAGGCTTACCTCGATGGTGAGCAGATAGGAGCGCAGGATCGCGGGCCGCAGGAGCCGGCCGAAGCTCGTCAGACTGAACCCTCCCTGCGGGCCCTGAAAGCTTCCCACGAGAAGAGACCCGGCCGGAGCGATCATGAAGGCGATTGCGAACAGGAGAAACGGGACGAGGCCGATCCACGTCCGGATGCCCGCCCCGCTCCGGCGCACACCCCGGAGGGGAAGGCGCGCGGGGAGCGCGCCTTCCCCGTTTCCACGGGAGGGGATCAATGCAGTCCTACTTTTTGGCGGTCACGTCTGCGCCGACGATCGAATCCCAGTTCTTGACGATGAAATCTTTCGCGGTCGCCTGCTCCGCAAGGGACGGGAACGCCGCCTTTGCGTACGCCGAGGCGGGCGGGAGCCTCGCCACAAGCTCGTGCGGCACCATGTTGCGCGCGGCGAGATCAGCGTAGCGGATGGGATGCCCGTATCCCTTGAGCCAGATGAGCTGTCCCTCATCGGAATAGAGGAACTCTTCCCAGAGCCGGGCCGCGTTGGGATGCGGGGCGTACGCGCTGATGGCCTGCAGGTAGACGCCGGCCACGACGCCGCTTGCCGGAACGATCACGGCAATGGCGGGATTCCCGTCAGCCGTGTCGCGGTCGCTCATGGCCAGGTAGTCCCAGGTCACGGCGATCGGCGTCTCTCCGGAGGCCACGGTTCCCATCTTGGCGATCAGGGGAACGAAGTTGCCCTGGGAGTTGAGCTTTGCAAAGAAGTCCACACCGGGCTTTACGTTCTGGAAGCTGCCCCCGTTGGCAAGAGCTGCGGCAGCGACGGACATGATGGCCTGGTTGGAAACGCGCGGGTCACCGGTGAGGGCAACCTGTCCCTTGAACTGCGCCCCCAGCAGATCGGCCCAGTCCAGCGGCGGGTTCTTCACCACGTCGATGTTCACCTCGAAGGCGAGCGCCCCGTAGTAGTCGCCGTACCAGGAGCCTTCCGGGTCCTTCACGGCATCCGGGATCGTGCCCCACGTCCTGACCTTGTAGGGGGCGATGAGGCCCTCCTTCTTCGCATCCGGGCCGAAGGAGAACCCGACATCGATCACGTCCGGGGCCTGCGGACCCTTGTTGTCCTTGTTCGCCCTGATGGCCTGCAGCTCGTCGCCGGATCCTCCGTCGGGAAACAGCTCATTGACCTTGATGCCGTACTTTTTGGAGAATGTGTCGATGGCCTCGCCGTAGTTCAGCCAGTTCCGGGGAAGCGCGATGACGGTAAGCTGACCTTCCCTGCGGGCCGCGGTAACCAGGTCGTCGAAGTTGGCCGGTGCCTTCGTCAAGAGCGTCGGGCCGGCGGCAAAAGCGCCCGTTCCGATGCCCGTGAGAATCAGCGAGAAAACGAACGCGAGAACCTTTCTCATACCCTCTCCTTTCTCTTCCTTGAATGGACAGGATGAATGATCGGGGGCGGAGTATTAGGTTCGTGCAATCGAAGAGTTAGTTTTCCGTTAATTCGGCAGACGGGCTACTTCTGGGTCTTCTCCTGCGTGTCGCGCAGCCGATCCTCCACGACCTTCTTGACCTGGGCGTCGAACTCGGGATAGCGGATCCGCAGAGCATCGAAGTCGGCCTTGGCCAACATGTACACGTCGCAGAAGGAGACGGCGCGGATGCTCGCCGTGCGCTTCTCTCCCTGGAGGAGGGCCGTTTCCCCGAAAGGCGATCCGTCACCCAGCCGCGCAACGATCGTGTCTCCCACGAGCACCTCGACCTCTCCCGAGCTCAGGAAGTACATGCGGTCACCGTATTCCCCCTGGCGGATGATGTAGTCGTCCGGAAGGAAGACGAGGGGGCGGAGGAGTTGGACGATCTCCCGGATGAAGATCTCGTTCGCGTTCTTGAACAGGGAAACCTTCTCGAGGATCGCGCGGTTGAGGAAGAGGAGAACCTCCATGGCCAGCGTGTGGGGCAGCTCCTCCGTCAGGGACACGGGGGAGACGCTCTTCTGCGTCTCCCACATGTATGCATAATAGTTGCGCACCCGGGACTGGAGGACCGAGGGCACTCTCTTGGTCCGGAAGAAGTCGTTGATCTCTTCCATCTTGTCCTGGTAGGCGGCCCGCGCAACGTCGAGGTTCGCGATCAGGGTGGCGACGTTCCCGATGATGAAACCGTACATGCCCACTCCGAACACCATGACGCCCACGGTATAGATGATCTGCAGATTGCTGCTGTGGCTGGGGGTATAGTCCCCATACCCGATGGTGGCAATCGTCGTCACGCACCAGTACACACCGCGTATGTACTGGTCCAGGTGCGGCCGCTCCGGCTCCGAGGCCCCGATGATAATCCAGCCGCAGGCCATGAGATGGACGGCCGTGACGAACCAGAACGCGAACGTCACGAGACGCATGAGGGACGGGTTGATGCTCAGGCTCTCGCGGATCTCGCGGAAGATGGCGCTCACCTTGCTGATCTTCGCCATCTTCAGGACCTTGCTGATGACGATGATGTCCAGGGCGAGCCCCGCGTGCGTTACGGCGCCGGAGTGGGCGGTCGCGCCGGGGATGAAGGAAAAGAGCCACGCAAAGGGGATGCAGGCGATCACGTCCAGGGTGAACCAGCCCCGGAGGTACATCCGGGCGATGCTGCGCCTGTCCGCGTACACCCTCAGGCCTTTCTTCACCGACTGGTTGAAGCAGTACGGGATATCGGCGATGTAGATCACGGTAATGAGCCAATACAGCCAATCGGTCTGGTATTCCTGGAACGTGAGCCGGTAGGACGTGATGATCGTACCCGTGAGCGCAGCAAAAATGAGGACGGCATTGTAGAACACCTTGGCGGTCCCGTCCCACCGGAAGACCGGGATCGCGTGAAAAGCCTTCCTCATTACGCTCGCTCGCGGGCTGGCGTCCATTCACCGGATAGTATAGTGAGCGGCGCGGACCGACGCAAAAAAAACGGCCGTTGACAGCAGGTGCCGCACAGGTACACTGGGGCGATGCTTCTTGCCGTGTCGGTCGGGAACTCTCACATCTCCTTCGGCGTGCACGACGGGGCCGCGTGGGTGCGCCGGTTCCGGATCCAGACCGTTCACGAGAAGACCCCGGATGAGTACTCCGTTGTCTTCCGCGAGCTTTTTTCATCAGCCGGCATCGACGGCGGCCGCGTGCAGTCCGCCATCCTCTCCAGCGTCGTCCCGCCGTTGACGGGAGCCATGGGGGAGACGATCCAGGCGATCTCGGGAAAGAAGCCGCTCCTCCTGGCTCCCGGCATCGACCTCGGACTGAAGATCACCACGGAAAACCCCGCTGAAGTCGGCGCGGACCTCGTGGCCAACGCTGTAGCCGCGTTCGAGCGGTTCCACGGGAACTGCATCGTGGTGGACTTCGGGACCGCGCTCACGTTCACGGCCGTCTCCCACCCCGGAGAGCTGCGGGGCGTGGCCATCTCTCCCGGGCTCACCTCCGCGGTGGACTCGCTGGCCCGCAACACGGCTCAGCTTCCGCGCGTCCCGCTGGCAGCTCCTCCCGAAGTCGCCGGGCGCAACACCGTGCGGTCCATTCAATCCGGTGTCGTGTTCGGGTACGTCAGCCTCGTGGAAGGCCTCATCCGCCGTCTCCGCGACGAGCTGGGCGGAAAGGCGGATGTCGTGGTCACCGGGGGACAGTCTCCCCTCATCGCTCCCCTCCTCCGGGAGAAAGCAGCGGTGGAGCAGTGGCTCACGCTCGAGGGCCTGCGCATCATTGCGGGCAGGAATCCGCGGAAGGCCGGCGGCTGAGGCCTACTCCTCCAGCATCTCCGAGATCAGGTGGTACAGGCGGGCGGCGGACTCCCGGTCTTCCCGTGACAGCAGGTCCCCCGGCTCATCCGCAATGCTTTCCAGGCTTGCCAGGGTCTCCTGGCGCGCCGTGAGGAGGCTCTTTTCCGCCTTGAACCAGTAGCTCCCCTTCCAATCGGTGTAGAGGGTCAGGAAGCCGAGCCGCTTCGACATGTTCTTCAGCGGGCACAGGCAGAGGAGCCGGGGAAAAAGGCTGCACAGCTCACCGGCGTCTTTCGCCACGGAGAAGTTCCTGCCCGCGGGCCAGTCCTCCCAGACACCCTCCTCCGTGTGAAGGTACGGCGCCAGGGTCATGATCACGGAGAGCTTCATGCCGGAGAAGATCTCCTTCCCGTCCCAGACAATGGTGCCGTAGAGGTTTCTGAAGGACGACAGGGTTCCCGGTGCCTGCTGCTGCAGCACGCGGCGAAGCTTGTCCCATTCCATGGTCACGAGCTTCCGGCCGCCCTTGATGGTGCGGATGGGAAAGACCTCGGGGCCGATCTTCATCTGATTCGTAAAGTCCCGCTTCTTCTCCAGCTCCCTTTCCCGGGTGAGGGGGACCCCCTTCACGAACGCCTGCGTGAGAAGCGGGGAGATCGCGGACAGAAGCTGCTTGCGAAGCGGAGAGACGGAGCGGGCGTACATCCGGGTCGTGCGGACGATCTCCCCGGCGACGATGTAGGGCGGACTCTCCCGGAACATGAGCGACCCCGGGTGGATCTGGATCTTGTCCGCGGTGAGGCTGCGATAGATTCCCCGGCCCGTCCTCTCACAGACGAACTGGATGAGCCCGCGGGAGATGGCGCACAGGTAGTCCTCCCAGGAGCCTCCGGATCCGATGGGCACGCCGAGGGAGCTGACGATCTCTTCCAGCTGCACCTTGATGTTGGCGATCTCGTTCATTGTGCGCAGGTCCAGGTAGTGCGAGTCGCAGAACCGGGCCCGGTTGGAGGACTTCAGGAACGCCTCGAAGATCCTCTGGTAGGAGACGAAATCCCCCAGGGGATCGCGGAAGCTGTGATGGGCGCGCCGCGCTTCCAGCTCCTCACCGGCCGGCAGGAGGAAAGGAGAGTTCACGGAAAGAAACGTGGCTGCGACGATCACCTCCTCGATGACCGAGGGATACGCGCGGATGGCCTCCACGATCATCCGCGCATGCTTGGGCAGGATGGGGAAGAGGCACATGAGACGGCCGGTTTCAGTGAGCTCCCGCTCCTCTCCCAGGGCATCGAGGAGCCGCAGCGTCTCCACCGCGGCCCGCATCCCTTCCTGCCCCGGAGGAGAGAGAAAGTCGAAGGAGTCGAAGTCGCGGATTCCCAGCTCCGCCATGCGCAGCACCACCTCGGAAAGGTCCGTGCGCAGGATCTCCTCCGTGGTGTACAGGGGCCGTGACTCGTAGTCCTTGTGCGTGTAGAGGCGATAGCAGACTCCTGGCGCGGTGCGGCCGGCGCGGCCGCGGCGCTGGTTGCAGGATGCCTTGGACACGGGGACCTCGATGAGGGATTCGGTGAACGTCTTCGGGCTGTAGAAGTTCATCTTGGCGAGCCCGGAATCGATGACGTGAACCACGCCGTCGATCGTCACGCTCGTCTCCGCGATGTTCGTCGCGACGATGACCTTCCGCTTCCCCGGATACTCGAGGAACACCTTCGCCTGGTCCTCATGCGCCAGGCGCGCGTACAAAGGGATCAGGGCCAGGCGCTCCTCCGGGTCCATCTCGGCGATCAACTGGACGCAGTTCTTGATGGCGAGCTCTCCCTGGAGAAAGATCAGGATGTCTCCCGGTGTCCCCTTGCGCATGATGCGGTCCACGATCTCGCGGATCCCGGCGAGGAGGCTCTCCTGGTCACCCTCGATCTTCGGGGGAGCGTGGACCAGCTCCACGGGGTACATGGGCGCGTCGATGCTCACCACCGGGCATCCGTCGAAGTACTCGGAGAAGACCTCAACGTTGATCGTGGCAGAGGAGACGATCACGCGGAGCTCCGGTCTCTGCGCCAGGATCCCCTTCAGCATGCCGAGGATGAAATCAATGTTGAGGCTGCGCTCGTGCGCCTCGTCCACCATGAGGACCGAGTAGCGGGAGAGAAGACGATCTCCCTTGAGCTCCTGGAGCAGGATGCCGTCCGTCATGATCTTGATGACGGTGCTGTCGTCGGTCCGGTCCTCGAAACGCATCGTGTACCCGACGGTGTCCGGGATCTTTGTTCCGATCTGGCGGGCGATGAAATCGGAAACGGAAAGCGCGGCGATCCGCCGCGGCTGGGTGACTCCCACGATGCCGCGCCGGGAGTAGCCTGCTTCGTGGAGAATGAGGGGGATCTGCGTGGTTTTGCCGGAGCCCGTAGGGCTCTCCACGACGATGACCTGGTGATCCGCGAGGGCGGCCAGGATCTTTTCCCGCTGCTGGTAGACGGGCAACAGGGATGGGTTCATATGTCGCGGCCAACTATAGCGGAAACGGAGCCGCCCGGACAGCGGCGTGCGGCGTCAGGCGGTGAGCCGGAGATTTTCATTTGCGCTCCGCTCCGTTTTGCGCTACACTGGTTGTCGAGTCTCCCGGAGAAAAGGGAAAAGAAGTTGCAGTGCAAATCACAGGCGCCGCCCGGCGCCGCGGCAGGAACAGAATCTGCCCCGCCGTTGTGTATCCCATCACCCCGTGAGCCCTAGGAATCAGAGGAGCGTCAATCTGACACACAGGAGGTAGGTATGGCAAAAGCGAAGGCAAAGGCGAAGAAACCGAAGAAGCCCGCGCCCAAGAAGAAGGCCAAGAAGCCGGCTCCGAAGAAGGCAAAGAAGGCCGCGCCGGCCCGGGCCGTTGCGGGACCTCGAGGACCGGCTGGAGCTCCGGGTGAGCGCGGCCCGGCCGGGCCGCAGGGACCTGCCGGGATGCCCGGTCCGCGCGGAGAGCCGGGACCCGGGATCCGCTACGAGGGCGCGTCTCCCAGTTCCAGCTATATCATGATCTCTTCGGACGGATCGCTGAAGTTCGTCAACCAAGGCAGGACGTTCGTCGTCCAGCTCGTTCCGGTGCCCTAGCCGCGGTAGTTTTCACAGGGAATTAACTCCGGATTCATCCGAAGTCAACTTTCGCACGCATGATTCAGCGGCGAAAGCACCGTTGTGCTTTCGCCTTACGGGCCCTTCCGGAGCGCGGAACGGGCCCTCGTTTTTGACCGGGTGCCTAGTGAAATGAAAAGATGCCGGCGCCG
>DATKLM010000039.1:0-11620 GCA_035542415.1 Spirochaetia bacterium | reverse complement strand
GCGCGCGCTGTAGTGGTCTGCCATGTAGCCGCACAGCGCCGCCAGTCCCGGCGTCTCGAACAGGGGATACTTCTCCAGGGACTTCAGCACCGCGTGCAGCTGCGCCGCTTCGGGAGGCACGGCCAGGTAGTCCGTGCTGTCGGTCTCCTCCAGGAGCCCCGCATCAGTCAGTTCCTGGACGGCCGGATCAGAGGAAGAGGTGAGAAGAGAAAGCCCCGGGCGCGCGCCGTCCAGGAACGCCCGCCGGGCGGGAATGGAAAGCTCGCCCCACCTCTGGAGGTCCTCCAGGAATCCCCGCCAGTCGGACGGGAACAATCTCATGCCGGGACTTCCCCGGCGGCGCGGCCCTTCGGCGCCCCCAGGACCCGGATCTGGTAGCCGTAGCCCTGTTCGCAGAGGAACAGCTGCCTCTTGAGCGCGAAGTCCTGCTCCACGGTATCCCGGGAGACGAGCGTGTAGAACCAGGCCTGGTTGCCGAGCTCCTTGGGCCGAAGGATCCGTCCCAGGCGCTGGGCCTCTTCCTGCCGGGATCCATAGGTGCCGGATACCTGGATGGCCAGGCTCGCGTCGGGAAGGTCCACGGCGAAGTTGGCAACCTTGGACACCGCGAGGACGGGAATGCGGCCCGCCTTGAAGTCGTCATACAGCCTGTCCCGCACGCGCTGGGGAGTGGAGCCGGTGATCACCGGCAGGCCCAGGGGACCGGCCACGGCGGCAAGCTGGTCCAGGTACATCCCGATGACGATGGCCGGCTCGCCGGGGTGCGCGGCCAGGATCGCCTTGACCTGCTCGATTTTGGCCGGGTTTTCCGAGGCCATGCGGAACTTGGCGCGCGCGTCGGCGAGCGCGTAGCTCATCTTCATGTCTTCCGGGAGGGGAACCCGGATCTCCGTGCAGACGGCCTTGGCGATCCAGCCCTGCTTCTCCATCTCCTTCCATGGAACGTCGAACTTCTTCGGGCCGATCAGCGCGAACACGTCGTCTTCCTTGCCGTCCTCCCGCACCAGCGTGGCGGTGAGGCCGAGACGGCGCCGGGCCTGGAGAGAGGCGGTGATCTGGAACACGGGGGCGGGCAGGAGGTGCACCTCGTCGTAGACGATGACCCCCCAGTCCCGCTGGCTGAACAGCGCCATATGGGGATACTGGCCCTCCGCGGGGTCCCCTTCCGGCTCCCCGTCCGGCGCGCTGCAGTCCGGTGCGCGCGATGCCCGTGACCCCGCGGGCTCACGGTGCGTCAGCATCTGGTAGGTCGACACGGTGATCGGCCGGACTTCCTTCTTCAGTCCGGTGTACTCCCCGATGAGCTGGGGGTCGATATCGGTCTTGTCCACGAGCTCGGCGATCCACTGCCGCACAGCGGTCACGCATGTCGTGAGAACAAGCGTGGAGCACTGGAGGAGGTTCATGCAGAGCATGCCGACGATGGTCTTCCCGGCCCCGCAGGGCAGGACGATCACGCCCGATCCGCCGCGCTCCGAACCCTCCGCGTGGAAAGCTTTCGCCGCCTCCTGCTGGTACGGCCGGGGGGCGAACGGAATGCCGCGGCCCAGCGTTTCAGAGCGAAGGGCGAAGGACAGCGGCTCCGCCGCGGAATACCCGGCCCGGTCGTCCACGGGGTACCCGAGCCTGATGAGCTCCACCTTGATCCTGCCCCGCGCGTGCGCGGGAACGCCGAAGGACGTGTCGCTGAGGCGCTCTCCAAGCTGGGCCGCGGTGCGCTTGTCCGAGGCAATCAGGGCGGCGAGGCCCTTGTCGCGGCAGTGCAGCTCCAGCCCTGCGGGGCCCGCCTGGAGCGTGATGCTGCCGAAGCGCGCCGCGTGATCGGTGATCTCCGTGACGATGTGCTCGGGAACCGGGTAGCGGGAGAGGGAATGGAGGGTCTCGATGATCTGGCCCGCGGATTCTCCCGCGGCGCAGGCATTCCAGATGGAGAGCGCAGTGATCCGGTAGGTGTGGACGTGCTCGGGGGACTTCACCAGCTCCGCAAAGCGGACAAGGGCGTCACGGGCCTCGGGGTAGCGGGGGCTGGCGACCTCCACCAGAATCGTCCGGTCACCCTGCACGATGAGGGGCTTTGCCGGCGACGGGACAGCTGTTGTATTCTCGGCCATGACAAAAAGCGCAAACAGGATAGTGACGGGCCAGAGGAGCGTCAAGCCTAGCGCGGGCGGAGCCGGGAGTGGGGGAAAGATTGATTCTCTCAATTGACGTGGGCAGCTCGTCGATCCGGGCCGGCCTCTTCGACAACGACGGCGCCCCGGCGGAGGGACTCTCCAGCTCGTGCGTGCACACGCTGCGCCTGACTCCGGACGGCGGAAGCGAGACGGATGCCGAGAAGCTCTTCGAGCTTCTTGTCGCGTGCGTGGATAACGCGCTTGCGCGCCGGGCCGGGTCGGGTGCGGAGGTACGGGGGCGCCCGGTGGACGCGGTTGCCTTCAGCACGTTCTGGCACAGCCTGCTTGGCGTGTCCCGTGACGGCCGGCCGGAAACCGCGCTCACGACCTGGGCGGACTCGCGGAGCGCTGCCCAGGCTGAGCGCCTGGCCTCGGACCTGGATGAAGAGGGCACGCGGACCCGCACCGGGTGCGTCTTCAATCCCAGCTATTTTCCCGCCCGGCTCCTGCGATACCGCGAGACGGATCCCCACCTCTTCCAGCGCGCGGACTGGTGGTGCTCCTTCGGGGAATACTGCTACGAGCGGCTGTTCGGAAAGAGGCTCTGCAGCATCTCCATGGCCTCAGGCTCGGGGCTGTTCGACCAGGATCGATGCGCATGGGACGAGCCGATCCTCCGGTACCTCGGTGTGGATGAGCGCACGCTTTCCGTCCTCGGGGACCTCGATGCGCCTCTCACCGGCCTTCGCGCCCCGTTTTCCGGGCGATGGCCCGAGCTGAGGTCCGTTCCCTGGTTTCCCGCCGTCGGTGACGGCGCGTGCAGCAACATCGGATGCGGCTGCGCCGGTCCGGCAAGCGTCGCGGTCATGGTCGGAACATCCGGGGCCGTGAGGGCGGTCGTGCCTTCCGGCTCACTCCCGCCGCTCCCCCGGGGCCTGTGGCGCTACCGCGTGGACAGGCGGCGCCTGCTCACCGGCGGCGTCCTGGGCAATGGGGGCAACGTCTTCGAGTGGATGAGGTCCACGCTGTCCCTTCCCGCGGACCTTTCCGCGCTGGACTCCGTGCTCCTGGAGCGGGAGGCTGGGGCTCACGGGCTCACCGTTCTTCCGTTTTTCACCGGTGAGCGGAGCGTGGGATGGAAGCCAAGGGCCCGCGCCGTGGTGGCCGGCATGAGCCTGGATACCAGCCCCCTGGACATCCTTCAGGCAGGCATGGAGGCTGTAGCCTACCGGTTCGCTGCTGTCCAGGAGCTCCTGGGCTCCCTCCTGGGACCGGCATCCCGGACCGTGGCAACCGGTGGCGCGCTGATGCGATCACGCGCGTGGACGCAGATCATTGCGGACGTGCTTGGCCGGCCGCTGACGCTGTCCCGGGTGCAGGAGGCATCCAGCCGCGGTGCGGCGCTCCTGGCCCTCGAGGTCCTGGGCCTCATCCGTGATGTTGCCGATGCCCCGCCTCTCCTGGGCGACCTCCTCACTCCCCGGGAGGACCGGCGCGCCGCACACCGCGCCGCGGCGGAGCGCCAGGAGAAGCTCTCCCGACTATTGAACGGCTTCTGACCGGCACTCAGCCGTTCGGCAGAACCACCGCCTTCACGGCGGGCAGCGTCCCCTCCACGATCCCCGTGAGCGCTGCCGGTGTTTCTTCGAACGGAACGCGGTGCGTCACGATGGCGGAAGCATTGATCCTTCCGTCACGGAGGAGGCGCAGCGCCAAGGGGAAGTTGATGGCAGGCTCGGCGAACGTGGGCACGAGCGTGATCTTTCGAAACACGAGGTCGTTCACGTCGATGGGAACGACGTTCTTTCCCCCGAGGTGCAAGCCGTAGAAGGTGATCCGGCCTCCGAACCGGACCGCTGCCAGCGCCTCCGGCAGGCTCTGGGGCGGCGAGCTCACGATCACCCGGTCTACGCCGGCAGGAAAGAGCGCGTGGACCTGCTCAACGGCATTCTCCCGGCTTGAGTCGATCACGGCGTCGAACCCCGCCTTTTCCGCGGCAGCCATGCGCGCCGCGCGAAGCCGGGTCCCGGCCCCGTGACCGGTGATGGCCACGAATCCGGCGCCTCGAAGCCGGGCCACAAGCCCGGACATGAGGCCCAGCGGGCCGTTTCCCAGCACCAGGACGCTCCCGCCCAGCGGTATCTCGGCGTTGAGCACCGAGGTGAGTGATACCGCGAGCGGCTCGGTGAGGCAGGCGGATGCGAAATCCAGGGCCTCGAACTTCACGAGGCTGTTTCGCGGGACCGACATGAACCTTCCCATGCCGGGCTGGCCCTCGATGGAGTACATGCTGCGGCACAGGTCCGGCCGGCCGCTCTTGCAGGAGTCGCACGTGCCGCACATCGTGCAGTCCTCCACGATGACCCGGTCGCCCGGGCGCAGGTCCGTCACGCCGCTGTCAGCCTCAACCACCTCTGCCGCTATTTCGTGGCCCAGGGCCATCGGGTCTCCCGCCCAGTCCCGCACGAAGTTGATGTCGGTGCCGCAGATCCCGCACGCCATGACCTTGACCACGACCCGCCGGCCCTGCGCGGGCGGGACCTCGCGCTCCCGAGCCTCGATGGCAAGGTACTTCTTTCCGTAGTAGCCGGTGCTTTTCATTGGTCTCCCCGCCGCCTATCCGGCTCCATACAACTTTCCGTCCGCCCCGGGGTAGATCGGGTCATCCGCGTGAGCAGTCGCCGCGTCGAGGTTCGAGAAAACCTTGTGGAACGCCACGACGATCTTGTCCATTAGCTCGGCGCCGTTGGGCGCGTGGATCCCGTGCACGATCGTGTACGTGTCGCAGAGCTTCTGCGTCACCGGGAAGCGCGCAGGATCGTAGTCGTAGCGCACTCCCTTCGATTCGTTGATTGTCCACGGGTACCCGGTGCTGCCATAGCCCAGCTTGCTCTGGAAGATGTCCTGCGCCGGCACGGGCATGGTCTGCCACTGGCCCACGAGAAGCCCCTCGCGGTACAGCGCCTTCTCCACCGCGACACGGAACCTCCGCGGCTCGCAGCGCACCCCGGCTGCCTCAGGATCGAACCTCACGTTGTACATGAAGTACACGTGGGTACAGTCCGGCGGGCAGTACGGCGGGATCACACCGGGGATCTTCGCCAGCTCGCGAGTCAGGCGATTCGCGTTGGCGATCCGGACAGCGTTGCGCTGGTCCAGGTGGCGAAGCTGCGCCCGGGCCAGCGCCGCGGGCAGTTCCTGGTTGCGGTACATGTAGCCGAGGATGGACGCGTTGTAGACCCGGCGCTTGGAGACCTCGTCGATCTCATCGCCGAAGCACCTGATCAGCGCGCCCTTTTCCATCAGCTCGTCGCTGTCAGTGACGAAGAACCCGCCCTCTCCGCCGCAAAGATTCTTGTAGTTGTTCAGGGAAAACGTGCCCACGTCACCGAACGTTCCGACCTTGCGCCCCTTGTAGACCGCGCCGTGAGCCTGGCAGGCATCCTCGATTACGCGAAGCCCGTGCTTCCGCGCGATCCGGAGAGTGGGATCGAGGTCTGCCGGCAGGCCCTGGATGTGGACGGGAATGATTGCCCGGGTGCGCTCCGTGATGGCCGCTTCCAGAAGGCCGGGGTCCATGCAGTATGTTCGCGGGTCGATATCGACAAAGACAGGGATTGCATTCTGGTGCAGGGCGCAGGAGGCGGAGGCCAGGAACGTGAAGGCGGAGGTTATTACCTCGTCTCCCGGACCCACTCCCGTCGCGGCAAGTGCCATGTGCAGCGCTGCCGTACCGCTGCACGTGGTGAGGCAGCGCTTCGATCCGACGTACGCTGCCCACTCCTTCTCCAGCGCGGCAACCTGGGGCGCCGTTCCACCTGCAAAGATGCCGGTGTCGAGGACCTGGTTGACGAGCTGCCTTTCATCCGGCCCGACCATGGGCCAGTTTCTGTAGTCTTTTCGGGTGAGAACGGGAGTCCCGCCGTCTATCGCCAGCTTGTTTGCCATAATGCCGTCTCCATTTGACTTTTTTACAACCAAGGTTAGTAATTGTCAATTCTTGGAAACTAACATTTCTATTAATTTCTTATTGACAACAAAATAGCCCTTCAGGTATCATGTCGCAATCATGGATCTCAGAATCGTGCACGGAAATGTTCTCCTGGGGGACGCCCTGACCCAGGACATGGAGATTCATCTTGTCGAAGGCAAGATAGCCGTAGCGCCCACGCCGACACCTGTGTCAGTGCGAGAGGAACGAGTCATAGACGCCCAGGGCTGCTACGTTTTGCCGGGCCTGATAGACATTCACTCTCATGGAATTCGGGATGTCATGGTCGACAAGGACGACATCTTCCGATTCGCCGACTGCCAGCTGGACAACGGCGTCACGGCCTGTCTCCCGACGCTGGCCGGCAGTCCGCAGGCCAACATCGCCCGGATGAAAGCGATCCTCGAGGAAACCCGGCAGCTCAGCCTGACGCCCAACCTCGTGGGCTTCCGTCCTGAGATCATGTACCTGGCGGACGCAAGCGGCGGTCCCGCCGCCTCTCTGGCAAAGCCGGCGCCGGATACCACCGAGTCTGTCTGGGACGCTTCGCAGGGACTCATCCGGATCTGGGACGTTTCCCCCGAGATCGAGGGGGCGCTGCCGTTCATCGAGTGGTGCTCCCGGCACGGGATCGTGAGCAGCATGGCGCACAGCGCGGCGGGCATCGAGACGGTGCGCCGGGCGGTGGATGCGGGGCTCGGCCTGGTCACTCATTTCTACGACCTGTTCGCGATGCCGCGGGAGGAGGACGAAGGCGTCTACCCCGCCGGCGTGACGGACTACATCAATATCGAGGATCGGCTCAGCGCGGAAATCATCCCCGACGGCGTTCACGTTCACCCCATCCTCGTGGAGAAGACGCTGCGCTGCAAAGGGATGGGGCGCGTTGCCTTCATCACGGACAGTCTCAAGGGATCGGGAAATCCGCCGGGCAGATACGAAGGGCTCATTCCGGGCGAGCCCGTGGAGGTCACGGCGGACCGGGGGATCCGGAGGATCTCAGACGACATCCTCTCCGGGAGCGCCCTGACCCAGATCCAGGGATTCCGAAACGCCGTCCAGAAGTTCGGCAGGTCCGTCGCGGAAGCCTCGCTGCTGTGCTCCCGGACGCCTGCCCGGATCCTCGGCCTGCGGACAAAAGGCGTCATTGCGGACGGGATGGATGCGGACCTCGTCATCCTGGACGGGACATTGCAGGTGCGGACCGTGATCCTTGGCGGACAGGTGGTGCGGCCGTGAAAAGGGGGAGGCAGGGCAGCATGAGGGGACGGATCGTCGGCTTCGTGCGGGAGCAGGGTCCGGTCTCCCGCGGCGACATCGGCCGGCAGTTCTCCTTGGACAAGAAGGCGGTGTCTCTCATCGTGGAGGAGCTCCTCTCGGCCGGCGTTCTTGCCATCAGCGGCCTCCGGGAATCCCGCGCCGGCCGGCCGAGCGAGCTCCTGTCCGTGAACGCATCCCGGGGCTCGGTCATCGGGATTGACCTCGGTGCCACCCACATTCTTGGTGTCCTTGCCGATCTTGCCGGATCCGTGCTGGAGCGGGCATGGTTCGAGATCAGGCCGGGTCTTCCCGTGGACATCATCGTGGACCAGATGAAGAGCATCGGCGCGCGTCTGCTTGGTTCTCCGAAGAAGCGAGGCCGCGTGGGACGGGTCGGGATCTGCGTCCCGGGATTCGTGCAGCAGCGGACAGGGACCTCCCTTGTTGCGGAGAACATCCCCGGGTGGAGAGACGTACGCGTCCGCGAGATCTTCGAAACCGCCTTCGAGAGGCCGGTCGTCGTGGACGACAGCTCCCGCGCTCTTGCGTTCGCGGAGAAGCGGGTCGGTCACGGCCGCGGCGTGCGGGATTTCATCGCCCTTGACCTGGGGTACGGAATCGGGATGGGAATCGTGGCCGGCGGAGCGCTCTATGGCGGGAGCGCGTGGAAGTCGGGCGAGATCGGGCACGTCGTGGTGCAGCCGGAGGGAGAGCGCTGCGCCTGCGGAAACATCGGCTGCCTGGAGACCGTGGCCTCAGGACGGGCTATCGCGCGCCGGGCCCAGGCCGCCATCCGGGCCGGCAGCTCGCCGCTTCTGATGCAGCTGACGCACGGCAGCCCGGAAGACGTGACCGCGCAGGACGTCGGCGTGGCGGCGAGCATGCAGGATGCCTGCGCCGTCTCGCTTCTCGCTGACGCCGGCGCGGCCGTCGGGATGGCGCTCGCGCAGGCGGTGAACATTCTCAACCCGGCCGTCGTCGTTCTGGGCGGAGGCCTGGTCGGCGCGGGGAGCGCGCTCATCGACGCGGTGACGGCGTCCTTCCAGCGCTTCGCCATGCCCGGCATCCGGGAGGAGACGCGCATCGAAGCGTCGCAGCTCGGCGTGGACGGCTCCGCCCTGGGGGCAGCGCACCTTGCGGCGGACCTCGTGGTTTCGGAGTCGTGAGCCATGGCGGAGCTCTCCCGCGCGGGGCGAGCGGCCGCTACGACTGACGGGCGCGGCCGCGCTTTCCCAGCCTGTGGCCTCGGGCAGCTGACGCGAAGGCCAGGACGTTCTCCCAGGGCGTTTCGGGTTGGATCCGGTTCGACGGGCACACGATGGCGCGGCCGTCGCAGCCCAGGGTGTCCATGACCCGTACGGTTTCCTGCCGGACCTCCTCCACGGGGGAAAGGGAGAGCGTGCGTTGCGCTCCCAGGGTGGCGCAGGGAACGATCCGGGCGCCCCACGTGCGCTTCAGCGCCGCGGCGTCCATGCACTCCGGCTGGATGGGGTGCAGGATGTGAAAGCCCAGCTCGACGATGTCGGGAACGATTGCCTCGATATTGCCGCAGCTGTGGAGGAAGAAGACGGCCTGAGGGAACCGGCCGCGCACGGCATCAAGCACTCCCTTCCACGCCGGCTTGATGAGCGCGCGCCAGACCTCCGGGGACACCTGCATGCCGTACTGGCTGCCCGCATCGTCGTAGAAGGACAGGACATCGATGCCGGCCTCCGCCGTGGCCACGGCGAGCTTCTTCGTGAACGCTGTCACCCTGGCGATGATCGCCCGCGCCAGCTCGGGCGCCGCCAGCAGGTCCACCATGAACTGTTCCATGCCGCGCAGCCACCATGACCACTCGTAGATGCTGCCGGCGTAGCCGATGGCCGGATAGCCGCGGTGATGCAGCTCCTCCGCCTTCTCTTTGATGCCGCCGGGGTCCAGCGCCGGCTCCGGGTATGCCTCCACAGCCTTCGCGTCTTCCACGGCGGCGAACGGCGCGAACATGCGCTCATACGTATCCTGCGCCCCGCCTGCCCAATGGCCGATTCCCCATTCATCGAACTGCGTTCCAGGCGGGACATCGGCGTGCCAGCGCCGCGGATCATCCGCGCCGAAGCGCCTGGGGATCGACAGGACGCGCAGGTCGTAATCGAAATACTCGGCAGGGTCGGACGCTCCGGTTTCTTCCTCGAAGCGCTTCTGGATTGCAGTGGTGAATCCTTCCGATCCGCCCACGTCCATGGTGAAGGGGATCCAGTCGTGAGGCTTTCCGGAAATGAGCGCCAGGAAGTTCTCTCGCGGGGTCATGGGGTATTCCGTTTCAGTGGTAGTCCAGAACCGCAGGCTTGTCAAGTTTGGCAAACCGTAGCGTTCCTGAGCGCAAACGATAACAAAAAGTAGTAATTGACACTAAACAACATAAAATATAGGTTAGGCTCGATAACATTCAAAACCCTGGAAAAGGAGTACATCAACCCAATGCACCTGACGGCCGCAAGGAAACCTACAATGTATTTCGTCGGCGTGACGACGACCCGGTCCATGATCATGAAGGTCTTTCCTGCGTGGGCCAAGCGCCTCGAGCTCGGGGACTGCCAGCTCAAGGGAATCGACCTCAAGCTCCACGACGAGCCGCAGCGCTACCGGGAGGTCGTGCAGTTCATCAAGGACGATCCCCTGTCCCTCGGCGCGCTCGTGACCACGCACAAAATCGACCTCATCCATGCCACCCGGGACATGTTCGATGGGCTGGACGACTTCGCCTCCCTCATGGGCGAGGTGAGCTCCATCTCCAAGAGCGACGGCCGGCTCATGGGCGGAGCGAAGGACCCCATCTCCAGCGGCCTGGCCCTGGAGTCGTTCCTTCCCGCGCAGCACTGGGAGAGCACACGCGCGGACGCTTTCATCCTCGGCGCGGGGGGCTCCAGCGTGGCACTCTGCTCGTACCTCGTGCGGCCCGAGCACGACGCCAACCGGCCCGCGCGGGTGTTCGTATCCAATCGCAGCCCGAAGAGGCTGGAGGACATGAAGGAGATCCACCGAAAGCAGCGCGTGGACGTTCCGGTGAGCTATGTCCACACCCCGCGGCCGGAGGACAACGACGAGGTCCTCCGTGGCCTTCCCCCCGGCTCGCTCGTGGCGAATGCAACCGGCCTGGGCAAGGACGCGCCGGGCTCGCCGCTCACCGGCGCTGCTTCCTTCCCGCGCAGCGGGTTCGCGTGGGATTTCAACTACCGGGGGAATCTCGTCTTCCTTGACCAGGCGCGCGCGCAGGGCGGCGCAAAGGGACTCGTTGTTGAGGACGGCTGGCTGTACTTCATCTACGGCTGGCTCGCCGTCATCGCCGAAGTGTTTCATCGGCCGATTCCCCTTCACGGCCCGATGTTCGATGAGCTGTGCCACCTTGCGGAGAAGGAGAAGGCCCGGGACTGAACGCTCTGACCCCGCGGGACCGTCGCGGCGGCTCAGGCTTGCCGAGGCCCGGGGAAGGTGATTCAATAGAGGCATGCCGGAGGCCGCCCTTTTCGTCGAGGAAAGGAAGCTGAAGATCCTGGAGTACATCGAGGAGCACCGCAAGGCCACCGTGGCGGAGCTCTGCGATGTCTTTCACGTGTCCAGCGCCACCATCAGGAATGACCTGAGGGACCTGGAGGGCGCGGGCCTTCTCATCAGGACGCACGGCGGGGCCATGGTCAAGACGAAGACCGGCCTTGAAAGCGACATGAACCAGCGCAGGGTCCAGCACCTCGCGGAGAAGCGCGCAATCGCGGAAACGGCGCTGCGGCTCGTGGAGGATGGGGACACCATCATCCTGGACACCGGGACCACCACGCTGGAGCTGGCGCGGCTCCTCGGCCAGCGGTCCGATGTCACCGTGGTCACGAACGATCTCGCCATCGCCCTTGCCCTGGAGGACATCGAGACGGTGAAGACCGTGTTCATGGGCGGGATCGTGCGCCGCAGGTTCCACTGCACCGTGGTCGGCGGGCTCTCCAGCCGGGACGTGTTCTCCGGCCTGACCGTGGACAAGGCTTTCATGGCGCTGAACAGCTTCTCCATCGACAAGGGGGCCAGCACGCCCGACATCACCCACGCCGAGACGAAGAAGCTCATGATGTCCATCGCGGCAAAGGTGATCCTCCTCTTCGACTCGAGCAAGATGGGGCGAAACTCCTTCGCCCTGTTCGCTCCCACGGACCGCATCGACGCCATCGTCACGGATTCCATGCGCCCGGAGGAACGGGCCCGGCTGGAGGAGAGCGGCGTCGAGGTC
>DATKLM010000038.1:0-4516 GCA_035542415.1 Spirochaetia bacterium | reverse complement strand
TTGTACAACATCGTTCCTGAAGCGGCCGCGTACCTGGGAAACAGGAGCGTGGCGGACATCGCCCGGTCCACTGTTTTCAACGACCGGCCGGACGCGCTGTGCGTCTCAGGCCTCGTTGCCGGGGTGGCGAGCTCCGCGGCGGTCCTGAAGCAGGTGAAGGAGGCGGTGCCGGAGACGATCGTCCTTGCCAATACCGGCGTTCGCCTTTCCAACATCGAGGAGCAGCTCTCCGTCGCGGACGGCGCCGTGGTGGGCACGACGTTCAAGCGGGACGGGTACATCTGGAACGAGGTGGACGCCGGCCGCGTAAAAGAGTTCATGAAGAAGGTCAAAGACTTCCGCACGGGACACTGAGGCGCACGTGGACAGGCGATGGAAGCAACTCGGAGAGCTGCTCGTCAGCTATTCCGTCGGCGTGAAGCCGGGGGAGAAGGTGATGATCGCCATGGGAGAGGTGGAGTCCCTTCCCCTCGTCCGCGGCGTTCATGAGGCCGTCATCCGGGCCGGCGGTCTGCCTCAGGTTCAGTTCCTCTCTGAAACTCTTCGTCACCAGCTCCTGAAACACGGCAGCAAGGACCAGCTTTCCTGGGTGCCGGAGGTGGAAGCCTGGGGCATGGAGTGGGCGGATGCCTACATCGGGCTTCGCGGTGCCGCCAACATCCACGAACATGACGACATTCCGGCGGACCGGCTCTCCATGAACCAGGGTGCCATGGGCAAGGTCTCCCGGCTGCGGTGGGAGAAGACCCGCTGGTGCCTCGTGCGCGTGCCCAACGCGGCGTTCGCGCAGTCTGCTGAAACGGATGAAGAAACGATCACGGAGATGTTCTTCAACGCGAGCCTGCTGGACTGGAACCGTGAGGGAGAGAAGCTGCGGGAGTGGGCGCGCCGGCTGGACGCGGGCTCCACAGTCCGGGTTCTCGGAGACGGCACGGACCTGAGCTTCAGCGTGAAAGGCCGACGCTGGCTTGCAGGTGACGGCAGGATCAACATGCCGGACGGGGAGATCATGACCGCGCCCGTGGAAGACTCCGTGAACGGCGCGATCTCCTTCGAGTTTCCCGGCGTGCTCAGCGGCCGGCTCATCCGCAACATCAGCCTTCTTTTCAAGGACGGAAGGGTCGTGGAGGCAGCGTCGTCCACCAACCGGGATTTCCTGCGCTCCGTGATCGCCACGGATGATGGGTCCTGCCGCGTGGGAGAGTTCGCCTTCGGCACGAACATGGGCGTGGACAGGTTCTGCAACGACATCCTCATCGATGAGAAGATCGGCGGCACGGTTCACCTTGCCCTGGGCCGCTCCTACCCCGAGTGCGGCGGGAAGAACAACTCTGCCATCCATTGGGACATCGTGAAGGACCTCCGTGCCGGCGGCTCCGTGCAGGTGGACGGGAGGACCGTGCTGGAGAACGGAAAGTTCCTGCTGTGACCGGCGGCAGCTATCTCTTGGGAATTGACATTGGCACGTACTCTTCCAAGGGAGTCCTCGTGACGGAGGAGGGGAGGATCGTTGCCTCCAGCTCCGCGGAGCATGAGCTTTCCATGCCGCGTCCCGGGTGGGCGGAGCACGATCCGGAGTCCGTGTGGTGGGCGGAGCTGCGGTCGATTGTGAAGACCTTGCTGGGATCCGCGGCAGGAGTTCCCCGCAGGATCAGCGCAATCGCGGTCAGCACGATTTCTCCCGCCGTCGTCGCGGTCGGGGATGACGGCCGCGCTCTCCGGCCGGCAATCCTCTACGGCATCGACACACGGGCCTCCCGCGAAATCCAGGAGCTCTCTTCCGCGTACAGGCTCGAGCTCGACACGCAGTCCGCCGCCCCGAAAGTCCTGTGGATCCGCAGGAACGAGCCGGAGGTCTGGGCACGCACCCGGCGCATCGTGAATGGAAGCGGCTACCTGACCCTGCGTCTGACCGGTGAGGCGACCCTGGACGTCTACGACGCAACGATCTTTGAACCGCTTTTCGACACGGATCGGCTTGCATGGTCTGAAGAAGCGTCCCGTACGATTGCACCGGTTGAGATGATGCCGCGCGTCACGTGGACCGCGGAGACTGCGGGCCAGGTGACGGAAGAGGCCGCGCGGGAGACCGGCCTTGCCGCCGGCACGCCCGTCATCACGGGCACCGCGGATGCGGCGGCGGAGTCGGTGAGCGCGGGCCTTTCCCGGCCCGGTGACATGATGGTGATGTACGGCAGCAGCACGTTCTTCATCCTCAAGACGGAATCCCTGTTCACGCCCAAAGGCTTCTGGGGCACGAGGTTTCTGGAAGAAGGCTCCTACGTCGTTGCTGGAGGAACCGCAACGGCGGGCAGCCTGACGCGCTGGTTTCGGGACAACCTTGCCCCGGCGCAGATGGACTACGCGGCCCTCGCTGAGCTTGCCGGGCGGGCGCCGGCGGGCTCGAACGGGCTCGTCGCGCTGCCGTACTTTTCCGGGGAGAGAACGCCTCTGCAGGATCCGGAGGCGCGCGGCATGATCTTCGGGCTCACTCTGCGGCACACCCGCGGGGACGTCTACCGCGCGCTCCTGGAATCCGTGGGCTACAGCATCCGGCACAATATCGAGGCGCTGGAGGCGCAGGGATGCCAGCCCCAGCGGATCCTTGCCGTGGGCGGAGGCACGCGCAATCCGCTGTGGATGCAGATCGTGAGCGACATCGCGGGGATCACGCAGGAGGTGCCGGCTGAGCAGATGGGCGCGAGCTACGGTGATGCGTTTCTCGCGGGGATCGGCGGCGGCGTTTTCTCAGGAACGAAGGACGTGGGGCGATGGGTGCGGCCGGGCGTCACGTACACGCCGGACGCCGGCGCCCATGCCGCGTTCGCCGGACCGTATGCCATCTACCGCGATCTCTATGAGGCTACCGCTTCCTCCATGCACGCGCTGGGGAAGATCACCCGGCCCTGACGCGCGCCGAGTCATCTCCCGGTCGCGAACAGGATCCACCGCAGGCGTACCGGACGCTCGTCATGGATGGTCAAAAGCACTCTGCCGGGCATTTGCCCTCTCTCTGGTCCCACCGCCAGCGCCATTGTATCGTGTCGTCCTATGGCAACGCCGCTTCGCATGCCGGACATGGGCACCGTGGAGGGCCAGGTGACGCTCGTGCGCTGGCTCAAGGCAGAGGGAGACAATGTTGCTCTCGGTGAGCCGCTCTTCGAGGTGGAGACCGACAAGGGCGTGAGCGAAGTGGAGGCAGCGCTTGCCGGCGTGCTCCTGAGGCGCATGGTCGCTGCCGGCGCGCGCGTGGGAGCCGGTGAGACGATCGCCATGATTCGCAGGCCCGGTGAGCCGGATGAAGCGCCGGCTGGAGCGGCGCCCGCCGCGAGTCCGTCCAGCAGCCCCGCCAGACCGAGAATTGCGCCCACCATTCGAGCGCTCGCCGAGAAGCGCGGCGTGAACCTGGAGACAGTGCGCGGCACGGGACCCGGCGGTCTGATCACGCGGGAGGACGTTCTGAAGGCGGCCGGTGCTGCGACCTCTGCCGCGCCGTCCGGGGCGCCGGCTCAGGCTCGGACCAGGAACCAGGACATCGTCGCCCGGAAGGTGAGCCAGAGCCATCGAGAGAAGCCAGTCTTTCACGTCACGGCGCGCGTGGATATGACCACGGCCATCGCCTGTCACCAGAAGCAGGCGGCAAGCTATGACGCCATCTTCGTGAAAGCGGCCGGCGTCGCCCTGGCGGAGTTCCCGGCCTTTGTGGGCGGCCGAGAGGCCATCGACGTTGCCATTGCCATCGATATCGATGATGACCTCTTCGCGCCCGCCGTGCGAAGCCCGGCATCCCGGAGCGCGGCGGACATCTCCCGAGAGATCGAGGCGCTGGTCAGCAAGGCCAAAGCGCGTGCTCTCGGTCCGGCCGACGTGGAAGGAACCTGCTTCCTCGTGAGCAACCTGGGGATGTTCCCGGTGGAGAGCTTCGACGCCGTCATCTATCCCGAGCATTCCGCGGCGCTCGCCGTGGGGTCCATGATCCACACCCCGGTGTCTGACGGCATGTCCACCGTCATCGCCCCGATTGCCAGCCTCACGCTCTCGGTGGATCACCGGTTCATCAACGGACGGGCGGCAGCCCGGTTCATCGCCCGTGTGAAGCAGATCGTGGAGACAGGAGCTTTCGAGTGAAGCAGGCAGCGCAGGATCGGACGTGGCTCACGAGCCTCTACCGCCGGATGGTCCTCATCCGCGAGTTCGAGGAGCGGGTGAAGTACCTGTTCCTGGAAGGGATCATGCCCGGCACCATTCACCAGTACCAGGGCCAGGAGGCCTGCGCCGTGGGTGTCTGCGCCGCCCTGGGGCCCCAGGACGTCATCACCTCCACGCACCGGCCCCATGGGCATGCCATCGCCCGGGGCTTGAGCGTTGGTTCCATGATGGCCGAGCTGTTCGGAAAATCGACCGGCTGCTGCAAGGGGAAGGGCGGGTCGATGCACATGGGCGACCTGTCTCTGGGCATGGTCCCCGCGGTGGCCATCGTGGGCGGCGCCCTCCCCATGGCAACCGGGATCGGCCT